>CAYZGA010000177.1:0-2519 GCA_964477945.1 uncultured Halobacteriales archaeon | reverse complement strand
CCCGGGCCATGAGCTTGGAAGGCTCAGGTCCTACCACTAGACCACCGGCGCTCGTGTCGCACACTGACCTGTTGTCTGTACGCATCCGGGTGCTACTCGACGGCCAATCAAGGGTGTTTCCCTTTGCTGTCGCCCGGTCGAACCCTCGCGTAGCAGTTTCCGCTGGAGACCACCACCGACTCGACGCGTAGACCCCCCCTGCGCAGGTCCCGCTCGAACTCGGGCGGCGCGTAGATGTGGTAGAACCGTGGCACCCGCTCGCCGCCGGGGAGCGTCCAGTCGACGGTGGTGTCGAACCCCTCGGTCGCGCCGGCGTCGGCGTCGAACCGGTCGTGAGCGGTGCTCCACGCGCTCACGAGCGCCCGACCACCGGGGGCGAGCACCCGCGACAGTTCCGACAGACTCCCAACCCGGCGCTCGCGGTCCGGCAGGTGGTGGACCGTCGCGACGTACAGCGCGAGGTCCACCGTGTCGGTGGCGAGTGGCAACGCCGCGGCGTCACCCTGTGCCAGCGCAACGCTCGTTGCTCGCTTCCCGCTGTCGAGCAGTGCTCGCGCCTCCGCGAGCAGATTGCGGCTGAGGTCCACCGCCAGCACCGTCTCGACGTGCCCGGCGAGCGGCCCCGTCTGACGACCGTTCCCGCACCCGACATCGAGACCGACCGCTCGCTGCTCGCCTGCCACGTCCGCGAGGAACGTCTCCACCTCGGGCCAGGGGTACGCCCGGGTCTTCGAGAAGTGTGATGCGATCTCGTCGTACACCTCGCGCACCCGCCGGGTCGACCGGTGCCCGTCCACCGCCCCACCTGCAGACTCACCGGACGACCCGTTGTCGGTCACCCGTTACTCACCGTAGCTCTCGGGGTACGCCTCCGCGAGCAGGTCCGGTTGGTCTGTCAGTCGCTCGCGCACCGGGTCGATGACCGCCGAGACGTACTCGCCGGCGGCCGGCTTGAGATCCGCCGGGTGGAGTTCCCCCTCGACGAAGTCGGTCTCGAGACGCCCGTACTCGCCGGGACCGTAGACGATGTCACCGCCGTACTCGTCGGGTCGCTCGACCACAAACTGCTCGCCACGCTCTGCGAGCACCGGAAAGACCAGATGTTCGAGATACTCGAGCACGCCGTTCTCCTCGAGTTCCCCCGCCGGACAGTACGCGCCGTCGATCTTCTCCGCGACAGTCTCCGGACTGTCGGTGAGGTTGACCTTCGAACTCGCGTCGGAGGCGCTCATCTTCCCGCCGGACAGCCCCGAGAGCAGCGGCGCGAACAGACAGACCGGTGCCGACGAGCCGTACTCCGGGAGGAGTTCACGGCTCAGCATGTAGATACCGCGCTGGTCGATACCGCCGTACGCGATGTCGGCGTCCAGCGCGCGAACGTCGAGTGTCTGCATCAGCGGGTACAGCAGGCCGCCGAGGTTCGGGCTGTCGCTCTCGCGGACTACCTCGCTCGCGGCCCGCTGTGTCCGTGCAAGCGTCGTCTCGGCGGCCATCCGGTAGATGTCGAGGCTGTACTCCGGGTCGAGTTCGAACTCTGTCCCCCGGACGAACTGTATCGCCTCGGGGTCCCCGCCGGCGGCGTCTATCATCCCCTCGATCGCTTCCCGGTAGTACCGCGAGCGCGCGTCGAGCAGGTCGAACGGGCTCTTCTCGTCGTCGAGGTGGGCGTGCAGGTCCGCGATCAGGACCGTCACCTCCAGCCCCGCCCCCAGGAAGTCGGCGAGTTTCCGCATCGTCGTGAAGTGACCGATGTGCATCTCGCCCGTGGGGGCGTAGCCGATGTAGACCGACGGCGACTTCTCCGCGAGCAGTTCCTCGAGTTCCTCGTCCGTGACCACCTCGTCGGTGTGCCGGGTGACCAGGTCGAACCGGTCGGCCGTGTCCATACCCTCTGTTCCTGCCGGGGTTCGATAAAAGGTCGGTATCTCTCCCGGACTGACTCCACATCCGGCAGGTGAGTCGACCCCGGGCCGGGCCGTTACACCGGTTCGCCGAGCGCGTAGACGGTGTTGTGACCGGTCACCTCGCAGGTGACGGTGTCGCCGGGTGCCAGTCCGGCGCGCTCGCCGCCCGGGATGGCGACCTGCCGGTAGGCCCGGTCGTAGCCCACCACCGACTCCTCGGTGCCGTCCTCGACGACCAGCACGTCGCGCTCTGTTCCGACCATCCCCTCGTAGATCTCCCCGACGACGTCCATCTTCACGTCGGTCATCTCCGAGGAGCGGTCCTTCTTCGTCTGTCCGCCGAGCCCTTTCAACTGTGCGGCGTCGGTACCGGGCCGCTTCGAGAACCGGGTCACGTTGATCTTCGACGGCCGGGTCTCCCGCAGGAGGTCGAGCGAGCGGTCGTGGTCCTCGGGGTTCTCGGTCGGGAACCCGACGACGAAGTCAGTCGACAGCGTCCACTCGTCCAGCGCCGCGTCGAACGTCTCCACCACCTCGCAAAACTCCTCGACGGTGTGTTGCCGGCGCATCTCCGCGAGCACGTCGTTGCTCCCCGACTGGACCGGGATGTGCAGG
>CAYZGA010000176.1:0-2611 GCA_964477945.1 uncultured Halobacteriales archaeon | reverse complement strand
GGAGGTGCCGCTGCCGCTCATCTACCAGGCACTCGCCGAGCGGTTCGGGTCGCGTGCGACCGGCGACGACGGGCGGTTCTCGCGGCGACTCGCCAACAGACTGCGCTACGGGTTCGGTCGCCACGAGGTCCGCCGCCAGTGACCCGTGCCGGGTGGTCGACGAACCGAGACGGGAGTTGACGGCCCGGAGGGTCTACACCTGGCGGTCGGCGTCGCTCCCGGACCGGAGCAGCGCCGGAAGTTCGTCCAGTCCGTCGATGTCGAACGTCGGTGTCTCGTCGAGTGTGCCCTGTCCGTGGTTGCGCCTGACGAGTGCGCCGTCGATGCCGGCGCGGCGGGCCGCGAGCAGGTCCGTCTCGCGGTCACCGACGTACAGTGCGTCCTCGACATCGAGTCGGTCGAGCGCGCGCTCGATGTAGTGGGTGTCGGGTTTGCGCCGTCGGTAGCCTTCGAGGGTCGGGTCACGGCCGACAGCCACCTCGAACCGACCGGGGAACAGTTCGCTCGCGACGTGTTCGACGGTGGCCCCGCGGTTGTTGCTGACCACACCGAGCGGGCCCGACAGTCTATCGAGCGCCGCCGTATCATCGTACGGCGCACGGGGGTCGGTCCCGATACGCCGGTTCGCGCGCTCGCTGGCGAACCGTTCCCGGGCCTGCCAGAACCGCTCGGGGTCCAGTCCAACCGCCCGACACCGCTCGGCCATCGCCTCACTGTAGTGTGGCCGCCGGAGCGGGGCGCGCTCCTCCTCGGGAACGGTAACCCCGAGTTCGGCGAGCGCGTCGTCGGCGGCGTTCCGGTACACCTCGGGGAGGGTCGACCGCCCCCGAATCAGCACGCCGTCCATGTCGAACAGCACCGCCTCGTAGGCCACCCCACCGTCGGTTCCGGTCATACGTCCTGTTAGTGCCCCGCGTACACGTCGGTTGGGATTCGTCTCGCGAGGACCACGGGAACAGTCACCGCGAGAGCAGGCCCGCGTGTGCGACAAACAGGCCCAGAGACGGCGACGGACCCCGAGACAGCGGTCATCTGACGACGAATCACAGGACGGCGACAGACCCCGGGCAAACGGTCCAGCCGCGTCACGGGACAAAATGACCGGGCGCGCACGGTAAACTTAAGTGTGTTCTGTCACGACCCACAGTACAGGATATCTCGATGGTACGGAAAAAGACGCTCAGCCCGAGTGGCGCGAAAGGTGAGGACGGCGAGTACCACAACGTCCACATCAATCTCCACGAGGACGAACTCGCCGTTGCCGGCATGAACATCGGTGACGAGGTGTTCGTGCGGGTACGTGAGGACAAGATAATCATCCAGCGGGCAGACACAGATGACCTGGACCACGACTTCTGAGTACCCTCTCATAGATTAGATGGGCAGACTCTACAACGCACTCAGACCGGTGCTGTTCAGACTGCCGCCGGAGACGGCACACCGGCTGGCACACGTCGGTCTCGACGGGTTGCAGCGGACGCCGTTGCTCGACGCTGTCGCGGGTCACTACACAGTGTCCGACGAACGTCTCGCGACGACGGCCTTTGGACAGCGGTTTCCGAACCCGGTCGGTGTCGCCGCGGGGTTCGACAAGAACGCCCACGTACCGCCGGCACTCGCCGCACTCGGGTTCGGGTTCGTCGAGGTGGGCGGCGTGACCGCGGAGCCACAGACCGGGAACCGGCAACCACGGCTGTTTCGCCTCCCCGAGGACCGGGCACTGGTCAACCGTCTCGGCCTGAACAACGACGGCGCGGCGGCTATCGGTGACCGCCTGTCACGCCTCGATGTCGACGTTCCGGTGGGTGTCAATATCGCCAAGTCCGAGCACGTCCCACCGGCGGTAGCGCCGGCCGACTACCGGGAGAGCTACGAGCAGGTGACCGCCGCGGACTTCTTCGTGGTCAACGTTTCCTGCCCGAACTCGCAGGGGTTCACCGAGTTACAGAACCGGGAGTCACTGGCGGCCATCCTCGCGGAGTTGGTCGACGCCGGGGCTGCGCCGTTGCTGGTGAAGCTCTCGCCGGACCTGCCGGTCCCGGCGGTGGACGACGTGCTCTCGCTGGTCGATGAGTTCGACGTGGACGGTATCGTCGCCACAAACACCACCACCGAGCGTCCGGCGTCGCTGGACTCGCCCCGGCGCGCCGAGGCAGGCGGTCTGTCGGGCAAACCCATCGAGTCGCGGGCGACCGAGATGGTCCGGTACGTCGCCCGCCGGGTCGACGTGCCGGTGGTCGGGGTGGGCGGGGTCGCCACCGCGGCCGACGCCTACCGCAAACTCCGTGCCGGTGCGAGTCTCGTCCAACTGTACACCGCCTTTGTCTACCGGGGACCCGCTGTCGCACGTGAGATAAACCGCGGCCTGCTGGACCTGCTCGAACAGGACGGGTTCGACAGTGTCGAGACAGCCATCGGGGTCGACGCCGGCGTGTGAGCCCCCGGGGTCTGACCTGCAATGGGAACGTTAAAGACCGACACCCCACTACTCGTTGCTGGCCCGGGTGGCTTAGCTGGACATAGCGCCGCACTCATAGGGTTTCACCACGGCGGCACGCTCCGCTCCCGTAACCTGGGACATGCGGAGATCGAGGGTTCGGAGCCCTCCCCG
>CAYZGA010000175.1:0-2792 GCA_964477945.1 uncultured Halobacteriales archaeon | reverse complement strand
CCCCGGAACGGTCACAGCCCCGCGCCGACACGCTTAAGCCAGTGTGCACACTTGTTCATCACACATCGGAAGCGTACATTGGTGATACCATGGGAGATATGCAGACCTACATCGAGCGCGTGACGGACGGAGAGGACCTGACACAGTCGGAGGCGCGGGAGGCCTCGCGGCTGGTGTTCGAGGAGGCAACGGAGGCACAGCTCGGTGCGTTGCTGACCGCGTTGCGCGCGAAGGGGGAGACGGAGGCCGAGATAGCGGGGTTCGCCGAGGGGATGCGCGCGGCGGCGCGGACAATCGCCCCCGACCGGCCGGGGCTGGTCGACACCTGCGGGACGGGCGGAGACGACTACGACACCATCAACGTCTCGACGACGAGCGCCATCGTCGCGGCGGGGGCCGGTGTTCCGGTGGCGAAACACGGCAACTACTCGGTCTCGTCGAGCTCCGGCAGCGCGGACGTGCTGGAGGAGGTGGGGGTGACCGTCGACGCGGAGCCGTCGGCGGTCGAGCGGGCAATCGAGGAGCGGGGCATCGGCTTCATGCTCGCGCCGGTGTTCCACCCGGCGATGGGAGCGGTCATCGGTCCCCGGCGTGAACTCGGGATGCGGACAATCTTCAACGTGCTCGGACCGCTGACCAACCCCGCCGGCGCGACCGCACAGGTGGTCGGGGTCTACGACCCGGAGCTGGTCGACCTGGTCGCGCGGGCCTTCGCCCGTCTCGACGTCGAGCGTGCGCTGGTCGTCCACGGGGCCGGACTCGACGAGATTGCGGTCCACGACGACACCATCGTCGCAGAGGTGCGCGGCGACGAGGTGGAGCGGTACACCCTGACACCGGGCAACCTCGGTCTCAAGCGCTACGACATCGAGGCGGTTGCCGGCGGGACACCCGCCGAGAACGCCGTCGACCTGGAGGGTATCGTCACGGGAGAGATCGAGGGAGCGAAGCGGGATATCGTGCTGGCAAACGCCGGCGCGGCAATCTACGTCGGCGGCGAGGCCGACTCTATCGCGGCGGGTGCAGAGCGGGCCCGCAACGCGGTGGACTCGGGCGAGGCGGGCGAGAAACTCGCGGAACTGCAGGCGGTGGGGAGGTGACGATGCGGGTCAAGATCTGCGGTCTCACCGAACCGGGGGACCGCGACGCCGCAGTCGCCGCCGGGGCGGACGCGCTCGGATTCGTCTCCGGTGTTCCCGTGGATACCCCGCGGGAACTCGCCGCCGCGGAGGCCGCCACGCTGGTCGACGGGGTCGCACCGTTCGTGACGAGCGTGCTGGTGACCGGCCCGGAGAGTGTGCAGACCGCCGTCGCCCGGCAGGAACGGGTCGGCGCGGACCTCGTGCAGGTCCACGGTGACCTGACGCCGGCCGAGGTGGGTGGTCTGCGCGAGCGGGTGCGAGCGGGGGTGGTCGTCGCCGTCGACAGCGTGAGCGAGCGCGTCGCGGCGTACGCGGCGGCGGCCGACGCCCTGCTCGTGGACTCGACGACGGAGACGGGGATGGGCGGGACCGGCGAGACCCACGACTGGGAGCGAACCCGGGAGATAGCCGCCTCGGTCGACGTGCCGGTCGTGCTCGCGGGGGGGTTGACCCCCGACAACGTCGGCGCGGCCGTCGAGACGGTCGACCCGTTCGCAGTCGACGTGGCCTCCGGTGTCGAGCGCGGTCCGGGCCGGAAGGACCACGACGCCGTCCGGGATTTCGTCGCCCGTGCGAGGGGGGTCGCGGCATGACCCGCGCCGGACAGGAGCGCGAGCAGTCGGCGGTCACGCTCGACACCGACCGCGAGACGTTCCGCGAACACGCCGCCGGCGAGCGCCCGGTCGTGGTGCGGGTGGCCGCCGAGCTCGACGTCGGGGTCGAACCGCTGGAGGCGTACGCCGCGCTGACCGGCCGGACGACCGACACCGGCGGGGCGTCGTACTCGTTCCTGCTGGAGAGCGCCGAGAAGGTCCCGTCGAGTGACCCCGACGGCGCGTTCGCGCCCGACGCGACGGGACGCCACGCCCGGTTCTCCTTTGTCGGGTACGACCCCGACGCCGTCGTCACCGTCGGACCGGACGGGACCGACATCGACGTGTTCGAGGCGCGCTACGCCGACCTGCTCGACGGTGACGGGGAAGACGTGCTCGACAGACTGCGCGGGACGATGCCGGACCCCCGGCTGGCGGGGTTCCCGGACCGCGGCAGACAGTCGCTGTCGGGCGGGTTCGTCGGCTTTCTGGCATACGACGCGGTCTACGACCTCTGGCTCGACGAGGTTGGCCGCGACCGACCGGAGTCGTCGTACCCAGACGCGGAGTTCGTGCTCACCACCCGGACCCTCGCCGTCGACCACGCCGAGAACCGGGTGTCGCTGGTCTGTACGCCCATCGTCCGCGAGGGCGACGACGCGGGGGCGCGCTACGACGAACTCCGCGCCGAGGCAGAGCGCGTCGCCGACCTGCTCGCGGCGGCTGACCCGGTCGAACCCGGCGGATTCCGACCGACCGACGAGCGGGCGGGCGGACGTGACAGCTACGAGGCGGCCGTCGAGCGGACCAGAGAGCACGTCTTCGACGGCGACATCTACCAGGGTGTCATCTCGCGGTCGCGCACCCTGTCGGGCGAACTCGACCCGCTGGGGCTGTACGAGTCACTGCGGACGGTCAACCCGTCGCCGTACATGTACCTGCTCGACCACGACGGGCGGACCGTCGTCGGGGCGAGTCCGGAGACCCTGGTCTCGGTGCGCGGTGACCGGGTCGTCTCGAACCCCATCGCGGGAACCTGCCCGCGCGGGTCCAGCCC
>CAYZGA010000174.1:0-2859 GCA_964477945.1 uncultured Halobacteriales archaeon | reverse complement strand
ACAGGACAGCGCCCTCAACGCTGCGCCGTTGGCCTGGCTTGGCTACCCACGCACTACACGCATTTCTGCATCCATCCGGGCGAATAAAATCACTTTCGTTTCCCGGCACGCGCCCTCTCACGGACAGTCGCGACAGCAACTTATAACTCCGAGTGCCGGAATCGTGAGACAACTGCAATGGAGTTCGCTCGCACCGGGCACCGTCGAACGGGAGGAGACCGACGCTCGGGCGGCCGACAGCCGCGTTCGACGGTCACAACAGGACTGCCGCGGGAACACGGGTCGGTCCGGACTGCACGGTCGCGCAACCCCGTGCCGACCGCCGGTCTCCGGCGTGTCCTGCCCGCTGTCCTGCTGGTGGCGACCGCCGCTCTGCTCGCGGGCGCGGGAGCGGCGACACCACCCGCCGGGGACACCGTCGCGGGCACCCACGGCGGCAACGCGACCGGTACCGTCGAGGAACTCACGGTGAACACCACGTTCGTCGGAAGCGTCGCGGACGAGGGTCGGGTGTCGGTAACGGCACACGGTGTCACCGGCGACGACGGCGACCCGGTGAGCGGCGAGCGGGTCACCGTCACTGTAGGCGGTGACCCGGTGACGACCGCCGCCGTCGAGAACGGGTCGCTGGAGACGACGTTCGACCCGACGGTGCTCGACCTCGACCCGGGAACCGACGCGACGGTCGCCCTCCACGGGTTCGACGCGGCGTCGACCACGACTGTCGGTATCGTCCACGAGGTGCTCGGTCTCGACGCGGGGTACAACCGCCACTCCGTCCCGCAGGCGGCGACTATCAGTGTCGAGGATGTCGCGGCCGTCGACGTCTGGAACGCGAGCGCGGGGCGCTACGAGGCGGTCACGGACCCCGTCTTCGACACGCCGACCGAACTCCACCGTGGCTTGTACGTTCTCGCCACCGCCGACGGAGCGCGACTGGGCTACACGTTCGAGACAGCGGCGAATCCGGTGCCGGGGGTGGTGTCGCTCGAACCGGGGTGGAACTTCGTCGGGTCGAACTACGACATCGCGGGCAGGGCCGAACAGACCGTGCAGGCAGACCTGGTCGGCGTCGACGCCGCCGCCCACGACCTGTTCACCGCGGACCTGGCAACACCGCTCGAACCCGGTGACGCTGTCGGTCCCTTCGACAGTTACTGGGCGTTCGTCGAGGGGACCGCCGTCGAGCGGGGTATCCTGCCCACAGCTTACGACGCCGCCGAGCGTGCCGAGACACTCGGTGTCGGTACATCCGAGTTCGCGGTGGTCGACACGAACGCGACACGACGCGGGACCGACGACGGCACCATCGCGGTGACCGCCACTATCCCGGTCGGTCCCGTCGGCGTGGTCGGCGGTGACCGGGTTGCGTCAAGACTTTCTCGCCCCGGCGACGAGTTGCCGACATGACGACGGTAACACTCATCGGAACACGACTGGCCGACGCGGGTGAGGAGTTCGTCTACCACGGGGAGTCGACCGCCTGCGAGGGCTGTCCATACCGCAAACAGTGTCTCAACCTCACCGAAGGGCAGCGCTACCGCGTCACCTCCGTTCGAGAGAACGCCAGCACACTCGAGTGTGCGGTCCACGACACCGGGGTGACGGCCGTCGAGGTGGAACCGATCTCGCTCACGGCGAACGTCGCATCCGACAACGCCTTTGCCGGCAACAAGGTCTCGCTGGAGGGGCCCTGTCCGCACACGCAGTGTCCGAGCCACGAGTACTGTGAACCGGCCGGGGCCGACTTCGACGAGAGCTACCGTATCGACGAGGTACACGGCGACCCGCCCCACGAGTTCTGTATGCTCGACCGCGACCTGACACTGGTCGAGTTCGAGCGCCCCGACGACGCCTGAGACTGCCGGAGAGGAGCGTATCCGGTGACGGACAGGTAGCCCTCAGAACAGCGGTGACCCCTCGATTCGGGCGGGACCGCCGACTGTCCAGACGCGCGTCTCGACGCCGCAGTCGGCGATAGCCGCCTCGACACGGTCGGCGTACTCGGCGGTGGTGTCCACGTAGACGCTCGCGCCCGTATCGACCGAGAAGTACACCGGCACGCCCTCCTCGCGGAGGTTCCGGACGGTTTCGAAGATCTCGAGCGTGCGAGGTTGCCAGTAGACCCACCCCGAGGGACCGGTCATCGTGGTCGCCGCAAGCGAGAGCGAGTCGTGTTCCGCGAGTTCGAACACCCGCTCGAACGCGCCGGCACGCAACGCCTCGCGCATCCGTGCGAGCTGTCCGTGAACGTGGGCGAGGCGGGCCTGGAACATGTGGCTGTCGGCGGCCTCGCTGTGGGCCTGGTCGGTCTCCTTGTACGACGGCACCAGTCCCGCGACGATGCGGATGTCGTCCTCGAACGCGGCGGGCACGTCGAGACGCTCGGAGCGACAGTCCTCGTCGTCGAGTCCCGCGGCGAGGTCGGAGAACCCCCCCGTGACCGCCCGCGCGGCGGAGGCCGACCCCCGGCGGGCGATGGTCGACACCGTCGGGTGGTCCAGGTCGAGACCGGCAGCCTCGACGAGCGCCATCGCAGCCGCCGCGAACCCCGAGGCCGAGGAGCCGAGACCGACGTTCGTCGGAAACGAGTTCTCGGATTCGAGCCTGACCGGCCGGTCGAGGTCGGCCCGGTCGCGCACCTCGTCGACCACCGTCCGGATGCGCTCGGCCCCCCGACCCGTGACAGCGTCGCCGTCGACAACGTACCGGTCGCCGTCCAGCGAGTCGTCGAACGCGACGGTCGTTCGCGTGTGACTCGGGGCCGTGCAGACACTGATCGAGTCGTGATACGGCATCCGGAGGCGTTCGTCGCGCATTCCGTGGTACTTCACCAGCCCCTGTATCGGGTGGGCCGTC
>CAYZGA010000173.1:0-3071 GCA_964477945.1 uncultured Halobacteriales archaeon | reverse complement strand
TCGCGGCGTGTCTCTCCGAGGACGCGGACCTGTACCTGCTCGACGAGCCCTCGGCACACCTCGATGTCGAACAGCGGGTCCGGGCCACCTCGGCGATCCGCCGGTACACGGAGAGCCACGACGCCACCGCGATGGTCATCGACCACGACATCTACATGATAGACCTGCTGGCCGACCGACTGCTGGTGTTCGACGGCGAACCCGCCGAGCGCGGCCACGCCGCCCCGCCGATGGGGATGCGCGAGGGGATGAACACGTTTCTTTCCAACCTCGATATCACCTTCCGCCGTGACGAGCGGACCTCCCGGCCGCGCATCAACAAACCTGGCAGTCAACTCGACCGGGAACAGAAATCACAGGGCGAGTACTACTACGCGCCCTGACCTGCGCACTCGTTACCGGCAGGCGAGTTACTCGGCGGTGAGCACCGACGGGCGCACGTCGAAGTCGAAGCGGTCGATGTAGACCAGCGCGAGCGCGAACCCGGCCGCGACGGCAACCGGGACCCACGCGCGGTAGAACGCGTTGATACCACCCCACAGCAGGACGAAACTCACCATATCGTCGAGCATGTACGGGCAGGTCCGCACCCGGTCGAGCAGCGCGGCCCAGGGAAACGCGACATCGATGAGCACCGTGGCGACGACGGCACTGAGCACCCACCCGGCGTAGTTCAGGGGTGGCACACCGTAGTACCCCCCCTCGGCGAACGACCAGAACCCGAGCGCCACCGCCGCGGGGTCGAGCACCAGGTCGACGGCGACCACGGTGGCCGAGACGACGACGAGTCGCACCGGGAGCGACCGCGCCCGGTCGCCGAGTACGAGCAGACAGAGCAGGTAACTGTTGAGCACGAGCGGAATGAAAAACAGCGGTAGCGCGTACGGAATCGGGCCGAGCATCGGTCCCAGCGACACGCCGTACTCGAACTCGCCGTAGGGGAGTCCGGTCGTGGTGCCGACGAGTTCGACAGCGTAGGTGTAGGCGACGAGCGCGCCGAGCGCGACCCCGGCCCGCCGGTCCACGAGCGGGAGCACACCCGAGAGCAGGGGCAAACGCATCACGGCCACGCCGAACAACACGAACAGCGGGTTGAACGCGAGCGGGTCGGGCAACAGCCCCTCGGCGCTCGCAAGCAACGATACCGCGCCGACCACCGGAAACACCACCGCGATGGTGAACCGGTTGTCCGCGACGAGGTCGTTCAGGCGGCGCTCGATGAACCCCCGGTCGAACCAGCCCCCGTCACGCTCCGTGGCGCTCTCGTGGAGGTCGCCGTCAGCCATACTGGACCTCCCAGATGCCGAGCATCGTCAGCACCGCACCGGCGACGGTGTTCAGCACGGGGAACCACCAGTACGCCCGGTCGATGTCGACGTCGAACGCCACCACACCGGCCACGAACACCGGGTAGACCGCGAACACCGCGGCCAGTGCCGGGTGGACCAGCCCCATCAGCACGGCCGCGACCAGCCAGCACCCCGCACAGTACGCGAGGGTCCGGAACTCGCCGAACAGGGTTGCTGTGGTCCGGATACCGGCCTGCCGGTCGGGTTCGATATCCGGAATGGCGGAGAAGGTGTGCATCCCCATCGCCCACACCCACCCGCCGGCAACGGCGGCGACAGGCGGGTACGACCCCGCCATCGCCGTGTACGCGACGACGCCCGGCAGGATGTAGAGCCCGTTCGAGACCGAGTCCAGAAGCGGGGTGGTCTTCAGCCGTAGCGGGGGCACGCTGTAGGCGGCCCCGAGCACGAGAAAGCCGGCGAGCGCGAGAAGCGCCCCCGCAGGTAACAGCGGGACGAACACGACGGCCAGTGCTGCGGCGCTCACCACCGGTGCGACGACGTGCCAGCCCCGGTGGTCGCCGTAGCGGACCTCCCGCCCATCGGCGGCTTTCTTCGGGTTCAACTCGTCGGCGTCGGCGTCGAAGATGTCGTTGACACCGTACAGGAAGATGTTCGCCGGGATCAGAAAGTACGCGAACAGTGCCACCGCGAGCGGCTCGAAAAACTGCGCGGCTGTCTCCGCCGCGTAGACGTCGGCCACCACCACCGGGCCGGCGAGGTACAGCCAGAACCGGGGCCGGGAGAGCCAGAACAGGTAACCCAGTGCCGACTGCTCTGACGGGGCAAACTGTAGTAACCGCTCCGGAACGCCTCGCATCAGTACAATATTGTGTGTGGCTCGGTCTTACATTTCCCGGTTCGCTCGAACCGCGCGTGGGGACCGGTCGCCGTGGCGACCGGACCCGTTCGCGGGCGAGGAGAGTCACCGCAGGAGTCGGCTACCGGTGAGTGCGCAGCGCGGGTGTTACTGGACCGCTATCTCGCGACCGGACGCGGTTGCACCCGCCTCGATGGGGAGCGACACCTCGAGGACACCGTTCGTGTACTCGGCGGTGATGTCGTCGTCGTCGACGTGTTTCGGGAACCGGAACCGCCGGTGGTAGGTCTTGCGCCGGCCGCGCTGGTCGTCGGTGCGCTCGGCACCGATGTTGAGGACACCGTCGTCCCAGGCCACCGAGATATCGTCGGTGTCGAACCCCGGCAACTCGACACTGAGGACGAACTCGCCGTCCTCCTCGTAGAGCTGGTAGTCGTCGGCTCCGCGGCCGAACAGTTGGCTCGGGAACTCAGCATCCTGCACCCAGGAGCTTGGTGTGCTTCGTGGCAGTGCCATCGTGAACACCTCGTTCCATTCGACGATTGTTTGTGGTTCGTATTTATATCTTTTGTTATCGTCCTCGCCGGAACAGACGAGGGAGAGCAGCCGTTCCGTTGCGAGCGAACCGACAGACACGCGAGGCGAGCAGCGGGGCCGTCGAAATCAGGTGAGTCCTCCGTTCAGTCGTCGCTCTCCTCGGTCGTACCGGCCCCTGTGTCGCGCTGGAGTCTCCTGTAGGCGTACGACGCGAGTCCGCCCAGACCGGCGAGACCGGCCAGCGGCCCGAACCCGGGACCGCCACCGTCTGCGCTGTCGTCCCCGCCGTCCGTGGCGTTGTCACCACCGTCTGTGGCGTTGTCACCATTGTCCGTGCCGTCGTCCCCGCCGCCCGTGCCGTCGTC
>CAYZGA010000172.1:0-3155 GCA_964477945.1 uncultured Halobacteriales archaeon | reverse complement strand
CGCCCGCGTCCACTACAGCGGTGCGACCGACCGCTACAGCATCGAGTTCTACGCACCCAGCGAGTGTGTGGTCTACTGGAAGGTCCCGCCCGAGGAGAGCGCCCACGAGACTGCCGTGCCGGTCGGGCGGGACACCGTGCCGACGCCGTTGCGCGAGCGCATCCGCGAAGACCTCGCCGCCGCCGGGGTCGACCCGGGGGTCGAGCGCCGGAGTCTGTGAGACGCCGCCACCGCCGGAGACTCCGAGACGGAGTGGTTTTGTTGTTCGGGGTCACACCACAGAGCATGAGTCGGGTTCGTGTCCGGGGTATCTACGCGACAGCACTGACAGCGACCTTCGAGACGGTGGTGCAGGCGTCCCCGGCGATTCGGCGGCGGTTCGACGAGACGTTCCCCGAGGAGCCGCCGGCGGCGACAGTCGAGACGACCGCCAACCGGCAGGGGGTGGGTGTCCACGGTGACCCGGCGGCTGTCGAGTCGGTCGCGTCCGAACTGGGGACGTTGAGCCGTGACACGTTCGTCTGGGCGGCGACACTCCCCCGCGGCGGGGTGTACGCCGGCGAGGTGACGGAGACCCTCGGGAGCGGCGCGCTGGTCGACTGCGGTGACGGGACCGGCTTTCTCCCGTACTCGAAGACCGCACGGCGCGTCGAGACGGGTGACCGCCTCCGGGTGCAGGTCCGTGAACCGCGTCCGCTCTGGGACGGTGGCCGGCCAGTGCTGGACACGACGGTGCGCGTGTTCGGGTCGCTCGCCGACCTGGTGCGAGGTGGGCAGGGCGGGAGCGTCGGTACCGGCGGGCCGGAACTCGCCGAACTCCTGCCGGCGGACCCGCCGGACGGGTGGGGTGTCGACTGGGCACCCGCGGCCGACGACGCGGGTCTCGAAGCGCTGACGGTAACCCTCGACAGTCTCGGGGAGCGCGCCGGGGTGCTGGACGAGGCGTTCGTCGACGCCCCCGAACCGGGGGCGGTTGCGCCACACACCTACTGGACGGGCGAGGAGACCCGGTGGGTCTGGTTCGGTCGCGAGGCCCGGTTCGCGCTGGACGAGCGCCGCCGCGAGGTGGTCCCGACGATGCCCGGCCACCACCGGACAAAGGCCGCCACCGGCGCGGCGAGCACCGCCGTCGACTTTGTTGAGGCGGTCTGTGACGACCTGACCGGCGACGACGAGTTCCCGTTCGATGCGGTGGTCGGGCAGTTCGGTCCCCAGGCTGGCGACAGCGTCGGTATCGGTCACGGCAAGCCCGACGGCCGGCGCATCGAACTCGGCCCCGGCGAGGTGACCGACATCGACGGTGAGACGATGACCGTCGAGCGAGAGCTCTCCGGTGGTGGCACGTACGATGCGCTCGGTGTCCCGAAAGAGGACGGTGACGTGGCGACGACGAAGTTCCGCGAGGGGCGGTGGTGGTACCCCACGGTCTACCGCGGGGCCGACGGCGAGCGCCGGGGCACGTACGTCAACGTCTGCACGCCGCTGGAGGTGTTCCCCGAGGAGGTGCGTTACGTCGACCTGCACGTGGACGTTGTCAGACACGCCGACGGCACGGTCGAGCGCGTCGACGACGACGAACTCGACGCGGCAGTCGAGGCCGGACGGGTCGACGAGTCGCTCGCCTCGAAGGCCCGGAGCGTCGCCGCGGCTGTCGAGCGTGCGCTGTGACGCTGTCCGACAGTCAGCCCATCGCGACGGGGAGCGCGTGTCAGAGGCCGACCCACGGCAGACTGGGACACGCCGCGTGCGGACCGTTGTGTTTAAATAGACACGTCAAAGAGTTTCACGTAGAATCGTGCAGGGGTCTCGACCCCGAGTCCCGCGAGGGGCGCGAGTATTAGCGCAGGCGAGTCGTGGTAGCCAAGCGGCCCAAGGCGCATGGTTGCTAACCATGTGGCGTAATGCCTCCGGGGTTCGAATCCCCGCCACGACGTGTACATCACACCCATGAGTGCAGAAGACCCACAGACAGACGAGGACGACGAGGATATCCGGTACTTCGTCCGCATCGGCCAGACAGACCTGGACGGGACGAAGTCCGTCGAGCGGTCGCTAACAGACCTCAACGGTATCGGGCGACGAACGGCACGCATCATCTCGGAGAAGGCGGACGTCGACCGCACCGCCACCTTCGGTGCGCTCGACGACGACGCGATCGATCGCGTCGTCGACTTGGTCGAAGGGTTCGAGGAGGAGGTCCCCGAGTGGATGACCAACCACCGGAACGACTTCTTCGACGGTGAGACCACCCACGAGACCGGCAACGACCTCGAGATCACGCGCCGACAGGACATCAACCGGATGAAGATGATAGACTCCTACAAGGGGATGCGCCACAAGCGCGGTCAGAAGGTGCGCGGGCAGCGGACCCAGTCGACGGGCCGCAGCGAGGGCACCATCGGCGTGAACGTCGAGGCGATAAAGGAAGAACAGGCCGCCGAGGAGGAGGAGTAATGGCACTCGGTACCAACACCACGTTCTACGAGACGCCGAACCACCCCTACCAGGGCGAGCGAATCGCCGAGGAGGCGGGTCTGGTCGGCACGTACGGCCTGAAAAACAAGGAGGAGCTGTGGCGGGCGGAGTCGACGCTGCGGCAGTTCCGGCGCGAGGCACGGAATCTCATCGGTGCCGCCGGCGGCGACGTCGGTGCGGCCGAACGGGAGGGACAGGAGTTTCTCGCCCGACTCCGGCGGGTCGGCGTGCTCGGGTCCGAGGACTCGCTGGACGACGTGCTGGCACTCGAGGTGACCGACATCCTGGAGCGTCGTCTCCAGACGCAGGTCTACCGGAAAGGGTACGCCAACACCGCCGAGCAGGCCCGCCAGTTCATCAGTCACGGTCACATCACCGTGGAGGGGAGTCAGGTTCGGGTCCCTTCCTACACCGTGACCGTCACCGAGGAGTCGACGATCAACTTCGACAGTTCGTCGCCGCTGACCGACGAACTCCACCCCGAACGAGCAGACCAGTAATCATGGCAGACGACACCGACAAGTGGGGTATCGCCCACGTGCACGCATCGTTCAACAACACAATCATCACCATCACCGACCAGACGGGCGCGGAGACGCTGGCGAAATCCAGCGGCGGGACCGTCGTCAAGCAGAACCGCGACGAGGCGTCGCCGTACGCGGCGATGCAGATGGCCGAGG
>CAYZGA010000171.1:0-3272 GCA_964477945.1 uncultured Halobacteriales archaeon | reverse complement strand
ACCAAGCGAGTGGCAGTTCGTCTGCCCGAGCGCAGTAGGGTGGGGTTGTTGACTGAACAGTCTCGACACAGTGGCGGGAGTGCTGAGGGAAGTTACACGCGCCATCAGTTGCTCGAGGACCCCGAGATTGTTCGTGACGTACTCGCTGGGACTGAGTGACGGTTTCACCGGAAACGTGGTGTGTGAGGTACTCGTCTGTTTGGACACCCCATGTCAGTAAAAGTATTAACAGAAATACTATACGTTGTCGTCGAACTCGGTGACGTCCACGTCCGGAAAGGAGATGAGATTCTCGCGGCCGATGCGGAGTTTATCGATGCGGCCCTCCTCCTCCATCGCGGAGAGCAGTTGCGAGACCTTCGCGTTCGACCAGCCAGTCTCGTCGACGATGTTTGCCTGTCGCATCCGGCCACCGTTCCGTTCGAGCAGTCGCTCGACGCGTTCCTCGTCGCTGAGCAGGGCCTCGTCGATGGTCGCGGTCCCGGCGGGTCCGTCACCCGCAACCGCCGTCTCCTCGCCGGAGGCCGCGGTCGTCCCGACATCGCCGTCGGGGACCGGGGTCCCCGGCCCGCCGGTCGCCGCGCCGCTATCCGTTCTGTCGTCGGTGTCAGCCGCCGGTGCCGTGCCGCCGTCGGTGTCGGTCGGTCCCCCACCGGGACCCGTGTCGGTGTCACCGTCGAGGCCCCCACGGGAGCGGACCGCGGCGATGGCCGCCGCCGCCAGCACGACGAGGAGCAACCCCACCAGAGCGAGACCGCCCAGCGAGAGCACACCGCCGTCACCGGAGCCGTCGTCGCCGGTTTCGCCGGGCCCGGCGTCGGTGCCGTTGTTGTCAGTCTCACCAGCTCCGTTGCCGACAACGGTGACAGCGAGCGTCTCGGCGTCGAACGACGCGGGACCGTCCCAGTGGAGTTCGCCGTTCTCCGGCGAGACAGCCGCGTCGAGCACACCGTACCCGTCCGGCGGAACGACGACCAGTTGCTGGTCGGCGGTGAGCCCCGGCAACCAGAGCCCCTGTGCCGTCTCCAGCACGTCGTCGACGTACAGCAACTCGTCACCGTCACTGCCCGTACCCGTCCGGGCGAAGTTCTCCCAGGTGAACGAGACGGTCAGACTGCCGGTCAGGTTCGCCCCGTCACCCTCGACGGTGGTCGTCCGGTCCCGGTCGGTCACCGACATCGAACGGTTGGTGCGGGCGTCCACGGCGTCGACTGCCGCCCTCAGGGCCGCGACGCTGTCGAGGTCGACCGCCCCGGCCTCGAACTCCTCGGCCACCTCCGCAAAGGCTACCTCGTCAGTGCTGTCGTTCAGCGCCAGTCGCTCGGTGACCTGCCAGTGGGCATCGCCGCTGGCGTCGAGTTCGACCCGAAACACCGTCTCGCCGCCGTCGAACCCGGTGTCGTCGGTCTGGGCGACCGCGCCGGTCACGGGTGGGGCGACAACCAGTCCGGCAGCCAGCAGAACCAGCAGACAGAGGGCTGCAGGACGTGCCCGGGACCACCGAAACATACCCGTGACTCTCGCTCCGCCGGAAAAAAGTCTTTTCTATGACGTGGGCACCCTCGCCGAGCCCGTGCTGTTTTTATCGCTCGGGGTGATACCGGCGGTATGAGCGAGTTCCGGTTCCGGGTAGTCGGTCTCGTTGCGACGATAGCGCTCGCGGTGGCGCTCGTCGCGGCCGTCGGTCTCGCGACCGGTCTCGACAGCCACGACACGGGCGAACCGGGGGTCCAGACCGCGAGCGACGAGTCGCTGTACCTGTCGCCCACATCCGGTGAGGTGACCCGGGAGGAGTACACGCGGACCGGTATCGACGTCTCGGCCGCGGCAGCAACAGACAGCGAGGCTATCCGCGGTCGCCACGAGAGGGCCGCGTTCCAGCAGCGGTTCAACACGGCCGACGACCGACTGGCACTCGTGGAGCAGGTTGCCGGGACACTCGAGGAGCAGACGGCCACGCTCGACGAGCGCCACGCCGACATCCTCCGGGCGTACGGCGAGGGCGAGTACACGACACGGCGGCTCCTGCGCGAGCTCGCGCAGGTCAGTGCGGCGGCCACCGAGTACCAGCGGCTCCGCGACCGGATGCGAACTGTTGTCAACAGCGCCGACGGCATCGAACTCACCGACGCGCTCCGCAGGCAGTTCTTCGCGCTCGACGTCGAGATTCCCGCACTCGAGTCGCCGGTCGTCGACGGGTACGCCACCGGTCTCGAACCGGGGACCACCGTCTACACGCAGGCAACACCGGACGCGCTCGTGCTCGCAACCGCCGGGTCGACACACGTCCGGCGGACCACGCTCCGCACCGAGCGCGACAGGGACGCACCGAACCAGTTTATCCGGGAGGCAGCGCCGGGTGAGAACGCAAACGGGCTCGCGCTGGACCGGGCACGGGAGGTCTACGGCGAACAGCAGGTCGGCGGACTGCTCTTCCCGCGACTGAACGCGACGACGGTCTACGGTATCCAGGGCAGTACCGCCGCCGGCGAGTTCATGGCCTACCTCGACGGCGCGACAAAGAACCGCTTTCACGAGCGCTGGCTACTCGATGCCGCCGCCATGCCGACGACCGAGACGCTGACCGACACCACCGGGGGACTCGAACTCACGGTGGAGACGACGGTCCCGACCGGTCCGATGCAGGTCTCCGTGACCGACGGCGGTGAACCGGTCGCGGGGGCGAGCCTGTCGGTGGCGAACGCGACTGTCGGCACAACCGACCCGACCGGCGGCCGCTGGGTGACCCAGCCGCTCGGCGGTGCCGAACTGACCGCCGCTGTCGGTGACGAGACTCTGCGGGTGACCCTCCCCGGGTGACCGGCTGTCGACAACACCCCGGCGGGTGTCACCCGCAGGACAGGCCGTTCAGGCCCGGTCGGACTCGAACTGGAAGTCGAGTTCGTCGAGGCGGTCGGCCCACTCCTCGCGTTTCTCCTGGTGGGTTTCGAGAAACTCCCGCATCAGCTCGGCGGCCTGTTCCTTGCACCCCCCGCAGAGTCGGTCACCGCCGGCACACTCGTCGTAGACCTCCTTTGCGAACTCGTCGTCGTCGTCGGCGAGCAGGTAGGCGTACAGTTCGTAGACCGGGCACTCGTCAGGTTTGCCGCCGAGTTCGCGCTGTTTCTCGGCAGTCTCCCGGCCGCCGGTCGTGGCTGCCTTTACCTTATCGTAGCCGTCCTCGGGGTCGTCGAGCAGGCTGATGTGCGAGGCTGGCACCGACGAGGACATCTTGCCGCCGGTGAGACCGGTCATGAACCGGTGGTACAGGC
>CAYZGA010000170.1:0-3304 GCA_964477945.1 uncultured Halobacteriales archaeon | reverse complement strand
CCGTGACACAGCTCGACCATCCCCTGCATCCCGCCGTCGTTCTCCCAGCGCAGTGCCGGCTCGAACCCGAGTTCCGCCTCGTAGTCCGTCGAGAACCGCAGGTTCTCGGTCGGCGACGGCACCGCCGCCCGCTCGGGGACCTCCGCCGGACGGGACTCGTCCCCCCCGTAGCCACAGACCTGTCCAGGGTTGAACAGCCAGTCGGGGTCGAACGCCCGCTTCACGTCGCGAAACAGCTCCCAGACGCGCTGGCCGTACAGCTGTCGGCCGTAGGTCGTCCGTGCCCGACCGTTGCCGTGTTCGCCGGAGATGGTGCCGCCGTACTCGGCTGCGAGGTCGGCAACGGCGTCGGCGATCGAGCGCATCCGCTCGGTCCCCTCGACCGTCTTCGTGTTCACCAGCGGTCGGACGTGCAGACAACCCGGTCCGGCGTGGCCGTAGAAACTCGCGAACGTGTCGTTTGCCGCCAGCACGTCCTGAAACTCGGCCACGAACGCCGGGAGCCGTGCCGGGTCGACGGCCACGTCCTCGACGAAACTGATGTGTTTCGCGTCGGTTGTTCGGGAGAGCAAAATCGGGAGCCCGCTCTTGCGGAGTTTCCAGACCCGGCCACGCGCCTCGCTGTCGTGTGCCTCGTGGGACCCGGTCGCGTTTCTCCCGTTACCGACCCGGTCTGCCAGCAGGTCCGCGACCTGACGACGACCCGCCTCGTCGTCGCCGGCGTAGAACTCCACGAGCAACGCGGCCCCCGTTCCCTCCGGGGTCAACTCGTCGACCAGGTCACCGAACTCGCCGGTCTCGCGGGCCAGGTCCAGCAACACCTCGTCGAGCACCTCCACCGCCGCGGGGTCGTGTTCGAGAACCGGTGCGACGTCGGCCATCGCGTCCCCGAGGCTGTCGTACCGGAGCAACGCCACCGACTTTGTCTCGGGTACCGGTTCCAGCGAGACTGTCGCCTCGGTGACGATTGCGAGTGTTCCCTCACTGCCCGCGAGCAGGCGGGCGAGGTTGACCCGACCGTCTGCCGCCTCCTCGACGAGTCGGTCGAAGTTGTACCCGGAGACGTTGCGCTTCAGGTCCGGAAAGACGCGCTCGACGGTCTCTCGCTCGTCGAGCACGTCCAGCACGGCACGGCAGACGGCCGCCTCGATGCCGTCACCGCCGGCACGCTCCCGGACGGCATCGAGTGACAGGTCACCGAGACGGGTCACCGTCCCGTCCGCGAGGACCACCTCGCACTCCTCGATGTACGCGTCGGTCTTGCCGTACTGCAGCGAGTGTGCGCCGGTGGAGTTGTTGCCGATTGCGCCGCCGAGGGCGCTCTTGTCACCCCAGGCCGGGTCGGGGGCGAACTTCAGGCCGTACTCGCCAACAGCAGCGTTCAGGTCACCCAGCAGAACACCCGGTTGGGCGCGTGCCGTCGCCGACTCGGGGTCGACGGCCCGCACGCTGTCCATGTAACGGGTGAAATCCAGCACCACCGCCTCGTTGACGGCCTGCCCGGCGAGACTCGTGCCGCCACCCCGCGGGAGCACCGGGATATCCCGCAACGCGCAGTACTCCACCACCTCGGCGACATCCTCGGTGGAGCGCGGAAAGACCACACCGACGGGTGTGACCTCGTACGCGCTCGCGTCTGTTGCGTACAGTTCGCGGGTGTACTCGTCGAAGCGGACCTCGCCCGCGACGACCCGCTCCAGGTCGGCCACCAGTCCCGGACGGTCTGTCTCACCCCCGGTGTAGTCGTACGTTGCGCGATGGTCGGCGGCGGGTTGCGCGGGCGTGCCGCCCGCAGGTGCGACGGGTCCCTGCCCGTCCGCGACCGCCGGTGGCTCATCGTCCGGGTCTGTCGTCCGGGGCGCACCGTCCGCACCAGCCGTCGGGGAGTCGCCGTCTGCGCCGGTATCTTGGGAGTGGTCCGGGAGAAAGTCGTGGTCGCCCATGCCCCTGTGTGTGCTGCGACCGTCATAATCCTGCCGCCTCCCCGTGACGATTGCCGACCCTGCGACTCTCTATGACACGGAACCCGGACACAATCAGCAGGCTGTTGGTCTCCGACACCGGTCCCTCGGGCGAGGTCCGGGACGATGACCGCCCGGGGCACCGCCTGCTGGAGCCAGCACGGGGCGCGCCACGCCCGTGCCCGGAGTCGACGGCCTGAAGTCCGGTGCCCTCGGCCTTCTTCCATGACCGACGAGTCTGCGAACGGCGACGACTCCGGGGCTGTGGAGAGCGGTGACGGCGACAGAGCAGGGACCGACGAGGTGCTCGAGGAGCTCTTTGCCGTTATCGAGCACCGGAAAGAGGAGTTACCCGAAGACTCGTACACCGCATCGCTTCTCAGCCACGAGCGGGGCCAGAACGCCGCACTGGAGAAGGTCGGCGAGGAGTCGACGGAGTTCGTGCTGGCCGCCAAAGACGACAATCGCGAGGAGATAGCACACGAGGCCGCCGACATCGTCTATCACGTGCTCGTCGTGCTCGCCATGCACGACATGAGCGTCGGCGACCTCCGGGCCGAACTCGCGGACCGGCGGTCCTGACCGGGGTGTCCGGGCAGCCGTTGGACCGGCAGATGGGCCGAACTGTCGTACTCGGACCGGTAGACCAGCGGTCGACCGACTGTGGTTGACACCGCGCAGCCGCGATGCGTTCGCTGGCGGGGTCACACCATCTGTGACGGAAGATTTTCTATACTCCCGCTCGACGCACCCCCATGGAGTACACGACTCTCGGTCGGACGGGCACGGAGGTTAGCCGCATCTGTCTGGGTTGTATGAGTTTCGGCACCCCGGAGTGGCGCGACTGGGTACTCGACGAAGCGGCGAGTCGGCCGATCATCGAGCGCGCCATCGACCTCGGTATCAACTTCTTCGACACCGCGAACATGTACTCGCTCGGCGAGTCCGAGCGCATCCTCGGGCGCGCGCTGGAGGGCCGCCGCGCGGAGAGTGTCGTCGCCACAAAGTGTTACTTCCAGATGGACGAGACGAACCCACACTCGGGTGGCCTCTCCCGGAAGGCAATCGAGCAGGAACTCGCCGCGAGTCTCGACCGCCTCGGCATGGAGACGGTCGATCTGTACCAGATCCACCGCTGGGACGAGGACACACCCATCGAGACCACACTCCGGGCGCTCGACGACGCGGTGCGGCGCGGCCAGGTCAGACACCTCGGCGCGAGTTCGATGTGGGCCTACCAGTTTGCCCGCGCCCTGCACGCGAGCGACCGCCTCGGTCTCGACCGCTTCGCCACGATGCAGAACCACTACAACCTGCTGTACCGCGAGGAGGAACGCGAGATG
>CAYZGA010000169.1:0-3332 GCA_964477945.1 uncultured Halobacteriales archaeon | reverse complement strand
CTCGTAGTCGATGTAGCCGGTCTCGGGGTCGACCTCGTACTGTTCGACCTCGTAGGTCTGGCCGGTGAAGTTGGCCGGGTGACCGTGTGAGAGATGACCGCCGTCCTCGAGTTCGAGCGAGAGAATCCGGTCACCGGGGTCGAGCATCGACAGGTAGACCGCCATGTTGGCCTGCGTGCCCGAGTGTGGCTGGACGTTGACGTGGTCGGCCCCCCACAGCTCCTTCGCGCGGTCGATCGCGAGCTGTTCGATCTCGTCGGCGTACTCACAGCCGCCGTAGTAGCGAGCACCGGGGTAGCCCTCGGCGTACTTGTTGGTCAGTTCCGAGCGCTGTGCCTGGAGAACCGCCTCGCTGACGTGGTTCTCGCTTGCGATCATCGCGAGCGTGTCGTTCTGTCGCTGTCGCTCTGCGGTCAGTGCGTCCGCCGCGGCGGGGTCCGACTCCCTGACCCTGTCGTAGCTCATACCATTGTTTCGAGTCCGGAGACAATAATCTACCCCTTCCGGTGGGCCCATCGTCGGCGGCGTCACCCCAGCGTGTCCCGGAACCAGAGTTCGAGTGCCGAGTCGACCCGGTCACGACCCTCGTCGGCGAGCGTGTCGAGCGTGGACTGTGCCTCGTCACCGACTTGGTCCGGGGCACCGTCGGCGGCGACCAGCGCATCGGCGCTGTCCCGGACCATCGCGACGGTGTCGCGGAGCCGTTCGAGCACGTCCGCGAACTCACCACCTGCCACCTCCCAGGTCTCGTTGCCCACTGTCCGGTCGATATCGGTGTCGCGCAGCCCGTCCAGTTTCGGCGCTACCTCGTCGGTCCAGCGGGTCAGGAGCGCGTCGGCGTCTGTCGCCAGCGTCGACACCGCCGTCAGGTCGACCCGCTCCGGGTCGTCACGCCAGGCCGAAACCCTGCGCTGTCCCTCGTCGACGACACCGACCGCGTCCTGGAACCAACCGTCGAGCACCGCCACCTCCTCCCGGTCGAGCCCGCTGCTCCCGAGACAGCCGGCCAGCACGCCCCCGGCACCGGCGGTCACAGCCGCGATGTACGCTCGCCTGTGCACACCACACGTTCGGCGGGCCCGATTATAAACTCCCCTGGGACGGCCCGGCGGACCGGAACGCCCGACGGGTACACACGGCCAGTCTCTCCGGGGGTGTCCACTCGCGCGGGCGACAGGGCGGTCTGGCGGGGTCGGTGCGACGGTGCTGGCGGCACCGGCCGACATGCCAGCACCTCCGGGACCGAGCGCCCGCACGACCGGACCGGTTTTGTGTGCAGACGCCTCACTGCCGGATATGACCGGCATCCGTGCCGAGCTGGTGTTCGAGCGGGTCGGCAACTGCCCCGTCGCGGCGGTCTCGCGCGAGACAGCCGGACCGGTGACCGATATCACCTGGACGGGGTCGGACGAGGACGCGGTGACCGAACAGGTCACACTCGCGGGTGACCAGCCCCCGGATGGCGACCGGGAGACCGCCGGGGCCGAAAACCGCGATGAGTGTGCGGCGGTCGACGGGACGCTCGCCGTTCCGGCTTCCGGGGTCGACGGGGGTGGTGAGACGAGTGACCTCGAGCAGGTGTTCGACTACGGCTCCCGACAGGTCTACGAGTTCGAGCGTGACCTGTCCGGTCCCTGTGTCTGTGAGTACATCGAGCAGTCGGTCAGTCCGGTGGCTGCCGTCTACGCGGACGACGGTGACCTCCACGTGACGGTCCACACGAGGGACGTCGATGCAGTGCGTGACCTGGTCAGTGAGTTGGACGAGCGGTTCGGGGCTGTCCGTCTGGCGTATCTCGTCCGGAGTCGGGTCGACGATGACGACGCCGACCTCGTGCCGGTCGACCTCGAGCGACTCACCACCCGCCAGCGCGAGGTGCTCGAACGGGCCCACGAGATGGGGTACTTCGAGTACCCCCGGGAGGCAAACGCGAGCGAGGTTGCCGACGCGCTCGGTATCGGCGCATCGACGTTCATCGAACACCTCAACACCGCACAGTCGAAACTACTCGCGGACCTGCTCGACCGGTCCTGACACGTAGCGAGCCGGGTCTGTCCTGCTGTCACTCCTCGATGCGGATACCGGGGCGGCCGGGGGTCGCCTTTGCGGCGAGTTCCCCGGAGGCAGCACCGGGTTCGTGAACGACGACATCGGCGTCGAACTCGCGTTCCAGCAGCCAGGCGGCCCGGTGCAGTGTCTCGCGCTCGCGTTCCGGCGGGAGTTGCTCGTCGAGGTGGCCCGCGCCGGCGAGCTCCTTTGCGTAATCGGCGGCGTCCTCGCCGCGCTCACGGAGGCGCTGGTCACCCATCAACTGGCCGACGACGTTCCCGTTCCCGTCGAGTCCACGGGCCTGCTCGCGGGCGTAGTACTTCCACTCCGGGGCGACCGCAATCTCGATGCGCCGGGGCGTCTCGATACCCGCGACGTCGACGATGTCACGGACGTCCTCGCGGGTGTTCTCGACGAGCAGACGGGCGGTGTCGTACCCCTCGGGGAGGTCGGCGGCCGGCCAGTCGGCCGTCGCGACCAGTCCGTCGTGGCCCAGTTGCTCCCACAGTTCCTCGGCGGTGTGTGCCGCGACCGGTGCGAGGAGTTTCGTGACCGTCTCCAGGCCGCGCTCGAACGTCTCCGCCCGGGGGGCGGTGTGGTCGGCGTACCGGCGCAACAGCGAGACCAGGTCACGGATCTCCTGGAACGCGTGGTTGAAGCGGAACTGCTCGAACTCGTCGGTGGCGGTGGCAGCCGTCGCGTCAATCTCGCGGGCGACGTGTTCGTCGACGGCCCCGCCGTCGCCGGTCTCGATGTCGCCGTCGACGTATGCGGTGACCAGCCCGTAGACGTTCTGCAGGAAATCGTACGACGACTGGGCACCCTCCTCGGTCCAGTCGAAGTCCTTCTCCGGCTGGGCGGCACTCAGCATGAACAGTCGCCCGGTGTCGGCCCCGTAGGACTCGACAAACGGCTCCGGCGAGACCACGTTCCCCGTCGACGAACTCATCGCCTCGCCACCCTTGCGGACCATCCCCTGCGTGAGCAGGTTGTCGAACGGCTCGCGCACCCCGTCGAGCAGATCGATGTCGTCGAGCACCTTCGTCATGAACCGCGAGTAGATGAGATGCATCGTCGCGTGCTCGATACCGCCGACGTACTGGTCGACCGGGAGCCAGTCGCTCCCCCTGCCGGAGTCGAACGGGGCCGACTCCAGGTCCGGCGAGACGTACCGCAGAAAGTACCACGAGGAGTCGACGAACGTGTCCATCGTGTCCGTCTCCCGCTGTGCGGGACCGCCACAGTCCGGGCAGGTGGTCTGTTTCCACTCCTCGGCGGCGTCC
>CAYZGA010000168.1:0-3562 GCA_964477945.1 uncultured Halobacteriales archaeon | reverse complement strand
GAGCGGCCTATTGCGCCTGCCTTGAGAGCAGGTGTCCGAGAGGACTCATGGGTTCGAATCCCATCCCCACCGCGTCCCCTCGACACTCCGAGAGGAGCGACGCGTCCACGCTGGATTCGAACGAGAGAAGTCGCAGCGCGGGACACGACCGTCTTCCCGTCGTTCGAATCCCATCCCCACCGCGTCTGTTCCAAACAGTCCGTGAGGAGCGACGCGTTCACGCTGGATTCGAACAGACGACGGAGTTCTCGGAGCTGTGTCGGTCGGCGTCGACCTGCCTGCGGAAATCGCTCTGACCGGGGCACAGCGCCGGGAGCCGAGAGGCCCCGATGCCGCGCGAGATGTCGCCCCGGGTGTCCGCGAGCGCCCAGGAGTAGCTGGGTCGGCGGGTCGACCACGACAGGTTGAGGATGCCGGTGTGCGTAGACTGTGTCGTGAAACACACCACGTCGGCCGACGGGACAGAGATCGGCTACGAGGTACACGAGCGAGCGGCACAGGGCGGGGGACCGACTGTCGTCTGTCTGCACGGGACCGGCGTGACGCGGCAGGTCTGGGGGCGGTTTCTCGCCAGCGCGAGTGGGGCGCGGTTCGTGGTGCCCGACCGGCGTGGCCGCGGAGCGAGCGGTGACGCGTCGTCGTGGGCGTTCGAGCGGGAACTGGCGGACGTGGTGGCACTCGCGACCGCCGAGTCACCGGACCGGCAGGTGACGCTGTTCGGGAGTTCGTTCGGCGGGTTGCTGTCACTGCGGGCCGCCGAGCGACTCGACGTCGACCGACTCGCCCTCTACGAGCCGCCGATGCCGGCTGTCACCGTCGAGAACAGCGAGGCGGTTGGTGTCGCCGACGAGGTGGACAGCCGCCTCGCCGCGGGGGACCGCCAAGGGGCCGTCCGGCTGTTCTTCGAGGAGGCAACCGGTGCGAGCAACGTCGAGGCCTGGCCCATCTGGCCGGACTGTGTCGCGCTGGCCGAGACAATCGCCCGCGAGTGTCACGTCGTCGAGTCGTTCGACCCGGGCGAGCTGTCGCTGTCGGTCCCGACACTGCTGTTCCGTGGCGAGCACAGTCTGCCCTACCTGCAGAGCGGAATCGACCTGCTCGACGACCGCCTCCAGGCCCGGGTCGTCGACATCGAGGCCGGACACGCCGGTGTCGCGGCCGCACCGGCACAGGTCGCGTCCGCCTTCGACGAGTTCGTCGCCGAGACAGGCTGAACGGCTCCGGAACGTATCGGTCGGTCGAAGGAAACCATCTTAATCCCCGCCGGCGTACCGGCAGGTATGGCAGACCAGCCGACATCAGGCGAACTGCTCGGAATCCCGTACAACTTCGAGAAACCGAGTCTCAGGCGGTTGCTCTCCTCGTACTGGCAACCCGGCGAGGATATGCTGGTGAAAAAGCCGTTCGGTATCGGCTACACCCTCAACCTCGCGAACTGGCGCTCCTGGGTCGTGCTGGCCGTCGCCGGTCTGCTGTTCTACCTGGAACAGTCCGGCGGGAGCGAGAACGGCGACGAGGACGACGAGGAACCCGTCGAGGTTATCGTCGACTGACGCGGCAGTCGCGCTGGTACCGAACGCGATATCCGCAACTGCCAGGTGTGACTGACCATCGCGCCCGGCCGGACACTGCGGCCCGCGGGGGGACACGGGCAGGCCCCCGGGTTCCACGGAGAGACGACCGACGGCTATTTTCCCGGCCCGGCCGGACAGTTCGTATGGTTACGTTCGTCACCACGAACGCGGGGAAACTGCAGGAAGCCCGGGCGTATCTGGATACACCTGTCGAGCAGGTGGACTTCGACTACCCCGAACTGCAGGCAGACGACCTCGCGACGGTGGCAGCACAGGGCGCACGGGCGGCGTACCGTCACACCGGGGAACCGGTTATCGTCGACGACTCCGGGCTGACAATCGACGCCTTCGACGGGTTCCCGGGACCGTACTCCGCGTACGTCGAGGACACGCTGGGCATCGAGCGGGTGTGGGACCTCGCCCGGCGCGAGGACGACCGGAGCGCGGCGTTTCGGGGGGTGGTCGCGTACTGTGACGGCGACTCCTTCGAGGCGACACCCGAACCGGTCGACACGGGGCGCCGCGGTCAGGACCTCGGGGTCGACGAGCGGGCCGGTGCCACCACCGACCAGCAGGTCGCCGGAGAGAGGCTCCCGGTCAGACTGTTCGAGGGGACGGTCCCGGGCACCGTCGTCGCGCCGCGCGGCGAGGGCGGGTTCGGCTACGACCCCATCTTCGAGTACGACGGACAGACCTTCGCGGAGATGGACACCGAGGAGAAAAACGCAATCTCACACCGGGGGCGGGCGCTCGCCCGCTTCGCCGAGTGGTACGACCGAGAGCGCGTCGAGGGGTAACCGCAGCGGACTACGGGGTGTCCGGCGTCGACTCGCGGCGGCGCTCGACGGTCGACTCGGCCCAGGAGACCGCCTCGTCGAGGGCCTCCCCGGGGTCGCTCTCGAACTCGAAGTCCCGGATGTGGTCGACATCGTCGTCGTGGCCGCCGACGACGTGGGTGGTGTGGCGCTCGTGGTCGGCCGGCACGAGTCGCGCGAGAACGTCACTCTGTGCCCGCGCGGTCTCGTACTCGGTCAGGCGCTGTGAGGGGTCGCGGTCGAGCAGGAGCGTGAACTTCGACAGTGCCATGTAGACGGCGGTGGCCTGTTCGTCGGTGTGGCCCTCGACACGCGGCAACTCGGCGGCGACGTGTGCGTCGTAGCCGAGGGCGTCGAGCGACTCCCGGATGGCGTGGAGTTCCTCGCCGGCGTCGGGGTCCGACCCGACCAGCAACACCGACCGGTCGATGGTCTCGACGACGGTGTCGAGCGCGTCCGCGAGCGCCGCGAGGTCGGCGTCTGCCGCCCCGAGCGCGTCGAGGTAGCCGGCCTCGGCCACCCCGCGGAGCCGGTCGATCTGCCCGCGCAGGTCCTCGCGCTGTTCGGGCTGGCCCCAGTACTCGCGGAGTTTCGACCGGTCGTCGACCGGCGCGACGTCGAGCGGTTCGCCGGAGTGCCGGATGGCCTCCAGCGCGGCCTGTGCACTCTCCAGCGTCGAGAAGTAGGTGATAGTCTCCTCGACACAGACCGAGAGCAGGTCCCGGTTGCGCGAGAGTACGAGGTCTATCTCGCCGGCACGGAGCGCCTCCTTCGCGGCCTCGGCGTGCTCGAAGTCGTCGGGGTCGAGCACGTCGAAGAACTCGCCAAAGCCCGGAACGGGCATGTCGACGATGGCCGTTCCCGAGAGTGGAATCGGCTTGCCGACACACATCTGGGCTTTCTGGTAGGCCTTGCCGAACGTGTCGGCCGTGCTCATCACCTCGCCGGTGGATTTCATCTCCGGGCCGAGTCGCGGGTCACTGCCGGGCAGGCGGTCGAACGGGAGAACGACCTCCTTCACGCTCGTCTGCTCGGGGATCTGCTCCTCGTAGTCGAGCGCTGCGAGGTCCGCCCCCGCCATCACCTTCGCCGCGATGCGGGCAATCGGTACACCGGTCGTCTTCGAGACGAACGGGACCGTCCGCGAGGAGCGCGGGTTGGCCTCCAGCACGT
>CAYZGA010000167.1:3380-3635 GCA_964477945.1 uncultured Halobacteriales archaeon | reverse complement strand
TGTCCACCTCGCGGACGAACGTCTGGAACGAGCGGGCGGCGTTCAGCGTGTAGATACCCCCTTCGTCGCTCCCCGGCAGGATGCCCAGTCCGTAGACGGGTTCGGTGTAGATGCGCTTGAGATGCTTCGCCAGAACGGGCGACCCGCCCGACCCGGTTCCGCCGCCGAGTCCGGCCACGATGAGGAAGGCGTCGATCTCGTGGACCGGGACGGCGTCAACCGCCCCCTGTATCTCGTCGATATCGGCCTCGGCGA
>CAYZGA010000167.1:0-3370 GCA_964477945.1 uncultured Halobacteriales archaeon | reverse complement strand
CCCTTTACCCGGGCCTGACCGATGAGCACGCGCCTGTCTTCCGGAATGTGCTCCAACCCGAGCAGGTCCGCCTTCGCCGTGTTGACGGCGATTGCCGACCGGACGATACCACTCCCGGTCGCCTGGTCGTACTCGAGGAACTTGTCGACGACCTTCCCGCCGGCCTGCCCGAATCCAATCATCGCTAGTTTCATACTATATGACCGCCAGTAGACACCCAGGGGTTAAGTTCTTTCCCGTATCACGGATACCACACCCTCGAACCGGGTATCTCGGCTCCTGTCACGGGTGTTCTGTGGGTGGAAAAAGGTCAGGCCCGGCGCACCCCGGTTCCGGCGTCGACACCCGACAGGTCGATACGTCCACCGGTCAGCGACAGTCCTGCACAGGGGTCGTCGGCGAGTAGCAGTGCGCCGTCGAGGTCGGCGTACTCCACCAGCGGCGCGAGGTGTGCCGCGCCGGCGATGGAGGCGCTCGTCTCGACCATACAGCCGAGCATCGCGTCGAGTCCGTGTGCACGGGCGACCGCAATCTGCCGGCGGGCAGGTCGCAGTCCGCCACACTTCATCAGTTTCACCACGACGATGTCCACGGCGTCGGCCACCGCCGGCACGTCGGCAGCGGTCACGCAGGACTCGTCGGCCGCCACCGGCATCGGGGCGGTCTCGCTGACACGGGCGAGACCGGCAATGTCGTCGGCGGGGACCGGCTGTTCGAGCAGTTCGACGTCGAGGTCGGCCAGCCAGGACAGCGCCTCGACCGCCCGGTCGGCGCTCCAGTCGCCGTTGGCGTCGACCCGGATGTCCGCGTCGGGGGCGGCCTCCCGGACTGCCCGCAGGCGGGCGCGGTCGTCGTCGGTCCCAAGTTTCACCTTCAGCGCCGGGTAGCCCGACTCGCGCCACCCCCGCGCCCGCTCTGCCATCCCCGCCGGGTCGTCGATGCCAACCGTCACCGAGGTACCGGGCGCGCCCGCCGGGTCCAGCCCCAGTCGCCGGTAGAGCGGTTCCTCGTGCTGTCTCGCCGCCAGGTCGTGGACGGCAACCGAGACCGCCGCGCGTGCGGCCGCCTCGCCGGGTGCCACCTCGGCGAGACGGCGCTCGATGCGCTGCTGGTTCGTCGGGTCGCCGACCTCCTCGACGGCCGCCAGCAGGTCCGGCAGCGCCGCCGCGACGCTGTCGGCGTCCTCGCCGTAGTACGCCGACGGCCCCGCACCCCCGAGTCCGACCCGCCCCGCCCGGTCTGTCACCGTCACCAGATGGTTCGTTGACGCCCCGACGCTCCCGCGGGAAATAATGAAGCTGTTGTCGAGTGTGACCGTAACCGGGTCGGCCTCCGTCGCGGCGAGTGTCCTGTCAGACATACGCACTCACTGGAACCGCTCCAGGGGGCCGGTCTTCGACTCCTCCAGGCGCTCGAACTGGTCCTCCGAGAGCGAGACCGTCGCCGCACGGAGATTCTCCTCGAGTTGCTCGACGGTGCGTGCACCGACCAGCGGGGCGGTAATGTCGGGGTGGTGAGACTGGTAGGCGAGTGCCACCTGCGCGGGTGTCGCACCGGTCTCGGCGGCCACCGTCCGGACAGTGTCGAGTACACCGAAGTTCTCGCTGGTGAGATACTGCTCCTCCCAGCCCTCGGTGTCGGAGGCGGTCGACTCCCCGGTGAGACCGTCCTCGCGGGTGTACTTGCCGGTGAGAAACCCCTGTGCGAGCGGACTCCACGGAAACACCGCGAGCTGTTCGTCCCGGCAGAGATCGAGGTACTCGCCCTCGATCTCGCGGTCGACCAGGTTGTACCGGGGCTGGGTCAGGGTAAACGGCTCCCGGTCCTGCTGTCGGGCGCGCTCGTTCGCCCGGGCGAGCTGCCAGCCGTTCGGCCTGAACGTCGATGCCCCCAGGTAGTGGACCCGCCCGTCGGCGACGAACTCGTCGAGGGTGGTCATGAACTCCCGTCCCGGTGTGTCCTCGTCCCAGCGGTGGATGTAGAGGATATCGAGGTAGTCGGTCCCGAGCCGGTCGAGCATCAGGTTCAGCTGTCGGCGCAGGTGCTTGCGGTTGAGTCCACGCGCGTTCGGGTCGTCGTCACGCGTCGGCCAGTACACCTTCGACGCGATGACAAACTCCGACCGGTCGCGGTCGGCCAGCCACTCCCCGATCCAGCGTTCGCTGTCGCCACCGCCGTAGACGTCGGCAGTGTCGATGAACCGTCCGCCCGCGCTCTCGTAGGCCGACAGCAGCTCGTGGGCCGTCTCCCGGTCGGTTTCGAGGCTCCCGGTGGCGGTCTCCCGACCGAACCGCCACGTGCCCAGGCCGATCTCGCTCACCTCGAGTCCGGTCGCGCCCATCTGGACGGTATCGAGTGTCAAATCCATACCCGGGGTACGACTGCCGGTCAAAAGAGAGTTCGGAACATCTGCCGTCCCCGCTGGCCCGGGAGCAACCGGCAAAGCGACGCCGGTGTCTCACACTGCCCGGACGCTGTCAGTCCCGCGGGAGCAGTTCCGCGAGGACGAGGTAGCACAGCACGGTGAGCAGGCCCCCGACGACGAGCGACGGGGTGGACTCCAGCACGAACGCGAGGAGTCCGGTCGTCACGAGCGACCCGGCGACGAGCGCGCCGCCGACCGCGCCGTGGTGGAACTCGCCCGCGGTCGGGTCCTCTTCGATAGCTGTGCGCTCGTCGGGCGGAATCGACAGGCTGACCTGATACGGGACGAGAAATCGCACCCCAATACCGGCAAAGGCGGCCGTGATGGAACTGAACTGCGGGTCGGCGACCAGTCGGGTGCTACCGACAAAAAAGCCCATCGCGACCACGAGCGCGAGCACCTTGCTCCAGCGGTCGGCCCTGCGCAACCGTGCCGAGAACTCGACATCGGACATACACCCCGATTTATCACCGACTCACATAAGTCCCCGCGTGCGGCGCATCCGACGGTCGACACTGCGTGCGAGAACACCCCCACAGAGTGTATTCCACCAGACACGGAGAAGGAGTACCGGGCGTCGTCAGGTCGTGCCCGGGATCCAGACGCCCCAGGTGAACACCTCGGCCGCAGCGAGCAGCGCGATTATCAGCGTGGTGACGACAATCGACGCCGCCGGCGGGTCGAAGTGGGTGCTGGCGTGTGCGTAGAAGATGCGCTGGTGGACCTCACCGATGAGCGCACCGAGAAGTCCAAACAGGATACCGATCAACAGCGCCGGCACCAGCCCCACCGCGAGCGTCGCGTTGCTCGGGTCGAGGTCGCTGAGCATCACGATGGTGTCCTCGTGGGTTGCCATGAACGCCGTTGCAGCCGGCAGTGTCATGTGGTGGGTGACGGGTATCCGTGCGACACCCAGATTCAGGAAGACCAGCGACGCCGCGCTGA
>CAYZGA010000166.1:1135-3684 GCA_964477945.1 uncultured Halobacteriales archaeon | reverse complement strand
ACGTGAGATGGTCACACCGGTCGACAACGGCGTACGGGTCGTCGACACCGACGGTCGGTCCCGCATCTTCCATACCGGGGTGAGGGGGGCCAGACAGATGAGGGTGTTGTGGCCCACCCACGGAGCGAAGAACAGATGCTCGACACGCACTAACTACGGATAGTTCGATGAATCCCGAACGGAGTCCGGCAGAGCAGGCCGCGGCGCTTGTTGCCGACCCCGGCCTGTACGAGTCACTTGCCGCCGATTACAGCGACGAGATCAGTTTCTACTCGGCACTCAGGGGGAGCGCACAGGAGTCGCTGTCCTTCGAGGAGTACGTGCAGTTGCGCCAGGTGTTTCTCGACCGCGGTCCCACCCGAGCGGTTCGCGAGCGACTGGAGGAACGACTCGAGCGGAGTCTCAAGAACATGGTCCTGGGCACGAGTCCACGAGGTCGTGCGTACGCGGCCCCGACGCTCGCACAACTCGAACACCGGCGACGCGCGTTCGAGCGTCTCGATATAGCGGTTCCGTCACTGGTGTCGGCAGTCCAGACGACCGTCGAACACCTGTACGACGAGGTAGAGAGACCAACGGGAACCCGTGCGACACTCGACCGACTGCTCTCGGAGACCCCGGCCGGCGAGCACGCCGCTGTCGAGTATATCGCCCGTGCGTGGCTCTCGGAGACGGTTCTCGCGGCCGAGGACCCCGAGACCCAACTGGAGACGGCACTGTCGACGTACATCGAGACCGTGCCGGGACCGGACCCGCCGGTCGAGGGTGACGGCGCGGCCGACTACCGCGCGGCGGCGGCGGAGCGGGCGTTCGCCGACCCGGACAAGCAACGCCTCCAGGAGGCGGCACTGCACGCCTCGCCGTCAGTCGAGACGCTCCGTGAGTACCTCTACCTGACCGCATCGAGTGTCGTCGAGGAGTACCGCCACGGTGCGCAGGAGATCAGCAGGGCGGACCTCATCCTGGCGCGGCGACAGCTCCGGGTGCTCGATACCGTGACACCGTACCCGGAGGGCTCCGACCGGGCGGCGTACGTCGAGTCGTACCGCCACCTCGCCGACGCGGTCGAGGCCGGCGGCGGCCGGTGGCTGACCGACCGGGCAGGGATGCCACAGCCGGAGTGGGAAACTGTCGCCAACAGATACGGCCGGGCCGCCGCCGCGGTGCGGCCGGTCAGCGTTGTCCGCTTTCTGAAGTACCTCAGCAAGGCGTTCAGACACGCCGCACACGCCGCCGATGACTGGGCCTGTCGGTACCAGCTCCATATAAATGCACAGCGTCTCTTCCGGCGGTTCGAACCGACGACGCTCGCCGCGGGCCGGGACATCTCGACCGACGAGATAGAGTCGACGATTGCGGGCACGCTGCATACTCACCGCTGTCGGGAGTACGAGGCACAGACACATCTCGCGTTTACCGAGGCCGCGTATGACGAGGTCAGCTGGGCGGCCGAGAGAGCCCGCGACGAGGCACGAGCGGCCCCACAGGACTCGCTCCGGTTGCGGGAACTCGACACCGTCGAGACGGTTGCGGCGGCCCGTCGGGCGGAGCGGCGCGGCGAGTTCGAGACAGCACTCGCCCGCTACGACGAGGTCGAAACCGGCGACGACACCTACCAGGTCGGGGTTCTCTGTCACCGGCAGCTCTGCCGGGTGAAACAGTCGGTCGAGCGCGGGCGTCACGAGGCCGCGCTCACGAACGCTCACGAGTGGTTCGAGCCGGACTCTGCGGTCGTCGTCGCGACCGAGGCCAGTTGCGGCATACTGCCGGCCCTCGACGACGTGCCAACCGTCTCGGACCAGTTTCTCACCGTCGACGAGGACGTACTGTCGGCTCTCGCCCCGCTGGTCCGACTCGCGGCCGTCGGCGGTCCCGTCTCGACTGTCGTCCAGCGACAGATCGCCGACTGTCTCGTCGAACTGTGAGCGGTCAGCCGACCTCGCCGCGGGCGAACGCCTCGAACTGGTCGGCTGTCTCGTCGTACCGATAGACGGTGTAGCTCGCGAGGTTCCTCGGCGCGTGTGACTGCAGGACGACCGACGGGTGCACGCCGGTTGTCTCCCTGAGGAGACGGTCGACCACCGGGAGCCCGGAGACACCGACGTAGCACAGTGAGCCGTCGGACGGACTCTCGACTGCGGTGAGCGTCTCGGGACCGAGGTACGCTCGCCAGCCGTCGGTGCTCGCCGCCGACGGATGCTGCTCGCTCCACCGTCGGGCATCGGCAACCGGTATCTCGACGATATCGCCAACCTCAGGGGCGACACCGTACTCTAGAAACGAGTCCTCGGCGTCGTCGCGGAAGGCGAACAGCGAGTCCCGGCCCGGGGCGACGACGTGCACGTACGTCTCGGTGACCATCGTACCTGACAGTGCGGTACCAGCCTGAACTGTCCACCGGTTCGGGGACCCGCCTTTGTAGGCTCCGACGGGGGACTGCCCTGTCTCAGTCGTCGGCGACACCGACAGTCTGCTGGACGAACCCGTCGGGGAGCGCCTCGAGGTCGCCGATCTGGACCCGCCACAGGTCCGCGTACAGCCCGTCGGTG
>CAYZGA010000166.1:0-1125 GCA_964477945.1 uncultured Halobacteriales archaeon | reverse complement strand
GTTCTGCTGGACGACCAGTTCGGTCTCGTTGTCGACGTGGCTGGTCGCCTCGTCGAGAACCAGCAGCGTCGGGTCACGGAGAATCGCCCGGGCGATGGCGAGTCGCTGCCGCTGACCGCCGGACAATTTCACCCCGCGCTCGCCGACGACCGTCTCGAGTCCGTCGTCGAGTTCACTCACGAACTCCCACGCGCCGGCCTGGTCGAGTGCGGTCCTGAGTTCCTGCTCACTCGCGTCCGCGACACCGTATGAGACGTTCTCGCGAACGGTCCCGCCGAACAGGAACGGCTCCTGCGAGACGTACCCCAGGTGGTCCCGGAGACTCCGAACGTCGAGGTCCTGCACGTCGTGCCCGTCGAGCCGGACCGCGCCCTCGTCGGTGTCGTACAGCCGCATCAGCAACTTCGTCAGTGTCGTCTTGCCGGCACCGGTCGGGCCGACCAGTCCGACCGTCTCGCCGGGTGCGACCGAGAGGCTCACGTCGTCGATAATGGTCTCCTCGCCGTCGTAACTGAACGAGACGTTCTCGTACTCGACCGCACCGTCGACCTGTTCGAGCCGTGTGCCGGTTGTCCGGTTCTCGATCTGCTCCGGGTCCTGCAACAGCCCGACTACGCGCTCGGCCGCGGCGTAGGCGTACTGGTAGTTGTTGAGCACCTGCCCGAACTCCCGCATCGGGTACATCAGCCGTCGGCTGTACAGCAGGAACGTGACGAGTGTGCCAGCAGAGAGCCCGAGTGTGAACACCGACGTGCCGCTCTGCAGGAACACGTACCCGCCGAGCGCGAACGTGGCCCCGTAGCCGACCGCGGTGATCAGCACAAGCGTCGGGAAGAACTTGATCCGACTGCGGATGGCCGACCAGTTTGCCGTCCGGTACTCGTCGGAGGCGTCGGCGACACGGTCTGCCTCCGAGCTCTCCTGTCCAAAGGACTTTATGACGCTGATACCGCCGATGTTGTTCTCGAGGCGAGTATTCAACGTTCCGACCGAGGACCGGACGTCGCTGTACTTCGGTTCGATCACCTGCTGGAACTTGTAGGACGCGTAGGCGAGGGCCGGCACCATCGTCAGTGTCACGAGCGCGAGTTGCCAGTGGAGATACAGCGTGATGGCGGCGATGAC
>CAYZGA010000165.1:0-3786 GCA_964477945.1 uncultured Halobacteriales archaeon | reverse complement strand
TGTACGAGCTGTACCTGCGCTCGGGCGACGAGGAGGAGTACACGATGCTCGCCTACGAGCGTGAGGGGGAACTGCTCGGGCGGGCTCCCTCCGAGTTCGAGGAGGAGTTCGAGGACTGGCTGTCGGCGCTGAAGACCGCACGACTGCTGGAGGACTGGGCCGGCGAGGTCGACGAGGACGAACTCACGGACCGGTACCAGGTCGGTCCGGGTGACATCCGGGGCAAGACCGACGCCGCGGAGTGGCTGCTCGGGTCGGCGGAGTCGCTGGCAGCGGAACTGGACCTGGGGGTCGGGTCGGCGGTCCGTCGGGCACGCCGGCGGGTCGAACACGGTGTCCGGGAGGAACTGGTCGAACTCGCGGCGGTGCGGGGTGTCGGCCGCAAGCGCGCCCGCCGGCTGTTCGAGGCGGGTATCGAGACACCCGCAGACCTCCGCGGTGCCGACAAGTCGGTCGTGCTCGGGGCGCTCCGCGACCGACCGAAAACCGCCGAGACGGTCCTCGAGAACGCCGGCCACCCGGACCCGTCGATGGACGGTGTCGAACCCGACACGGCGGCGCTCCCCGAGCGCGAGGTGACCGACGGCGGCGACGAGACGACGGGTGATGACCAGTCGAGTCTGGGTGAGTTCTGATGGAGCTCGTCGAGGGCGAGACACGGACGGCGGACGTCGACGACCTTCTCTCGCAGGTCGACGAGATACGCGAGACGACGGGCGCGACGGTACAGGTGTTCGACGCCCGGTACGTCGTCGACGGGGAGCATCTGCGGCGGGCGGTCGAACTCGCGGCGCGGGCACACGAACGAGGGGAAGGGGTCGCCCGCGACCCGGCAGTCGAGATACTGCTGTACGCCGCCGGTCGCCGGCAGATAGACCGGGCACTGGAGATGGGTGTTCCCGAGGGGGGTGGGCCGGTCGTCGCGGTGGTCGTCGGCGGCGACGAGACGGCCGCTGCCGCGCGAGTACGGGAGGTGCTGGTCCCGGCGGAGACACTCGGCGCGTACGACACGGAGTGTGTCCGGGCTTTCTTCGACGTGACCGGCCGGGAGGAGCAGGCGACCGCCGGCACCCTCGAAGAGATACTGCACGAGCGCGTTGCACTGCTCGTGGTCGAACGATGACGACCCGACACAGGCTCACCGACCCGGTCGAGATCGGCGGCGTCCGGATGCGAAACCGGCTGTACCGTGCCCCACTACTCGAGTGTGCGGGCAACGGACCGGACGCGGTGGACACCCTGGTCGACGAACTCGAACCGACCGCCGAGGCGGGTGCGGGGCTCATCTTCCAGGGGGCGAGTATCGTCTCGCCCGAGGGTGGCTGTGCCGCGCCGAACATGACCCGCGTCCACGACCCCGACTTCGTCGCCGGCCTCTCGCGGCTCACCGACCGTATCCACGAGCACGGCTCGCGCATCTTCATTCAACTTGCCGAGGGCGGACTCCGCAGCATGGGGCTGTGGCACCAGGAGTACCGCGAGCGACACCCGGACACGCCACAGAAGGCCGTTGCCGACCCGCCCTGGCAGCTCGAACTCGCGGACAGGGCAGGGATAATCAATCTCCAGCCGGACGTGCTCTCGACGGCGGCGGTGTACGACCTCGCCGAGGCGTTCGGCCGGGCGGCAGGCTACGCTGTCGACGCCGGCTACGACGGGATTCACCTCTCCGGGGCGAACATGGGTATCGTCCAGCAGTTTCTCTCGCCGTACTACAACCGCCGCGACGACGTGTTCGGCGACGGCGTCCAGTTCCTGCTCGCGGTACGGGACGCCGTTCGCGAGCACGCCGGACAGGTACCGCTCGTGACGAAGGTGCCGGCAGAGACCGCCGCGCCGCCCTTCGTCCGGCGGCATCTCGACCGCGACGAGGGGCTCGCGCTGGCGCGGCGACTCGCGGACGCCGGTTACGACGCGCTCGTCCCGGTGGAGGTGTCGGTGTTCTGGGACGCGAGTCTCATCCGGGGTGCCTACCCCGACCGGGCGTGGGAGGCCGAACAGCTACAGGGGGCCTACGAGGCGGCGTTCGGCGGGCCGCTCCGGGCACGGGCGGTCAGCCTGCTCAACCGACTCCAGTCGCGGTGGTTCCCCCGCGAACCGGGCTGGAACGCCTCCTTCTGCCGGGCGGTGCGCGAGGCGGTCGACGTGCCGGTGCTCTGTGAGGGGGGCCTCCGTGCGCGCGAGCACTGCGAGGCGTTGCTCGGGGGGGACGAGGAGCCGGCCGCCGACATGGTCGGGATGGCCCGCCCGTTCTACGCCGAGCCCCGGCTCCCGGCCCGGTTGCTCGACGGTGCCGACCGGGTGCTCTGTGAGAGCTGTAACAACTGCACCATCCCGCAGGTGGCGGGTGAACCCGGGCGCTGCCGGACCCCCGAGGTCGTCCGCGAGCGTGCCCGCCTCGAACAGGAGGGTGCCTACGACCCGCCCGGCGAGGGGGACCACCCACAGTCTTAGGTGGGTCCCGCCGGTACCGGTCGTATGGCCGAGATTCCACAGGCCTTTCACGAGTTCTTCGAGCAGGCGACGTTCGCACACGTCGTGACGATGTTCCCGAACGGGCTGCCACACGCCTCCCCGGTCTGGATAGATTACGACGTCGATGACAACCGGTTGCTCGTCAACACCGAGCGCCACCGGCAGAAGACCCGCAACGTCGAGCGCAACCCCGCCGTCGCCGTCAGTATGCTCGACCCCGACGACCCGTACCGGTATCTCTCGGTCTCGGGCGAGGTGGAGACGGTGACCACCGACGGCGCACGCGAACACATCGAGACGCTCGCACAGCGGTACATGGGAACCGAGTACCCCAGCGAGATTGTCAGCGAACGGGTGCTGCTCAGAATCCGGCCGGAACGCGTGTTCACGAGCGGCACAAACGAGTGATGCGATCGTGCCGTTCTGCTCAGACGAGGATGTGGTCGGCGATGTCGTCGCGAATGATGGTATCACAGTAGGCACACCGGAGGCCGTCCTCGAGTACCTCGAACCGGGAGTCGACCGGTTCGTCGGCGGTGGTGATGCAGTCGGGGTTGGGACAGGCGAGCACACCGGTGACCTGTTCGGGTGGGGCGAGGTTGTGCTTGCGGCGCACCTCGTAGCCACGGATGATGTTGACCGTCGCCGCCGGCGCGACCACCGAGAGCACGTCGAGTTCGGACTGGCTGAGTTCCCGTCCCTCGACCTTGACAACGTCCTTGCGCCCGAGTCGGTCCGAGGGAACGTTGAGACCGACCGAGACGACGTCACCCTCGCTGCCGTCGATGCCGAGGATAGCGAGCACGTTCAGCGCCTGCCCGCTCGTGACGTGGTCGATGACAGTGCCGTTCTCGATCTTGGTGACGCGCATCTCCCGGGTCGGGTCGCTCATCGGCCACCTCCGAGGAGAACGTCGAGCAGTGCCATCCGCACCGGAACGCCGTTGTGTGCCTGCTGGAAGTACTGCGCGTGGTCGGTCCCGTCGACATCGTAGGCGATCTCGTCGACCCGCGGAAGCGGGTGCATCACGGCGAGGTCGTCCGGGGCCGTCTCGAGGGTCGCGGCGTCGATCTGGTACTGGCCGGCAACCTCGCGGTACTCGCTCTCGTCGGGGAACCGCTCTTTCTGGATGCGGGTCACGTACAGCACGTCGAGTCGGTCGAGCACCGCCGAGAGGTCGGTGTGCTCGACGACGTCGGTCCCCCGGTCGTGGAGGTCGTACCGCACCTTCCGGGGCAGGCGGAGACTCTCCGGACTGATGAACTGCTGGTGCGCGTCGAAGTTGGTCAGCGCGTGGGCCAGCGAGTGGAC
>CAYZGA010000164.1:0-3908 GCA_964477945.1 uncultured Halobacteriales archaeon | reverse complement strand
CTACGAGGTCGAACAGTACGAGGTCGACCCCGAGACCGGCTACATCGACTACGAGGGGCTCTACGAGCGCGCCGAGCGGTTCGACCCCGATATCGTCGTCTCGGGCTACTCGGCGTACCCCCGCGAGGTCGAGTGGGAGCGGATACAGGCTGCCGCGGATGCCGTCGACGCCTACCACCTCGCCGATATCGCCCACATCACCGGGCTCGTCGCGGCGGATGTCCACGCCTCGCCGGTCGGTGTCGCGGACTTCGTCACCGGCAGCACACACAAGACCATCCGCGCCGGCCGGGGCGGTATCATCATGTGCGACGAGGCCTACGCCGACGACATCGACGCGTCGGTGTTCCCGGGGGCACAGGGCGGCCCGCTGATGCACAACATCGCCGGCAAGGCTGTCGGGTTCGCCGAGGCGCTTGACCCCGCGTTCGACGACTACGCCCAGCGGGTCGTCGAGAACGCGCAGGCGCTCGCAGACCGCCTGCAGGAGCACGGGTTCTCGCTTGTCTCCGGCGGGACGGACAACCACCTCGTGCTCGTGGACCTGCGTGACTCGCACCCGGACACGACCGGCAAAGAGGCCGAGGAGGCCCTCGAGGAGACGGGTATCGTGCTCAACGCCAACACCGTACCGGGGGAGACCCGGTCGGCGTTCAACCCCTCCGGGATTCGTGTCGGCACACCCGCGCTCACCACCCGCGGGTTCGACGAGACTGCCATCCGCGAGGTGGCAGACCTCATCGCGCGTGTCGTCGACGCACCCGACGACCCGGCCGTGAAAGCCGATGTCGGGGACCGCGTCGACGAACTCACCGACGCGTTCCCGCTGTACTGAGACCGGCGTCGCGGGCCGACATGCCTCTCGGCGGCTTGTGCTGAGGCCGGAAACACCAGTGGCGGATGACCGAGATCGACGAACCCGACGAGCCACAGGTATTCACCGACGGCGGCGTGCGGATGGAGACGGTCGCATTGAGCGCGTCAGAGAGAGCGGAGTACAGCGACGAGGAGATATCGGACCACCTCGACGACTGCGAGTGAGCGACGACGGGCGGTCACCGCAGTTTGGTCTCCTCGCGGGCGACGAGCGTGTCTCCGACAGCGTCGCCGGTGCGCCTGACCGGGGTACCGGCGACGGTCAGGAGTGCTCCGGGAGGATACCCTCGGTCTCGAAGGTATCGCGCAGTTCGTCCATCGAGTCGACGACCACGTCACAGGATGGTTCGACGGCCGGTTTCGGCGCGAACCCGACCGCGAGGTCGGCCGCCTCGAGCATCGGCAGGTCGTTCGCCCCGTCCCCGACGGCGACGGTCTCGCGCTCGCCGGTTGCGGCCCGGAGCACCGCGAGCGCGTCGTCTTTTGTCCCCTCGACGAGCGGGCCCTCGACATCGCCGGTGAGCGCACCGTCGACGGCCGGCAGGCGGTTGGCCACGACCGTATCGACGCCGGTCTCCTCGCGGGCCAGCGCCGCCTCGACGCCGCGCTCGAACCCGCCGGTCAGGATTGCCGTCTCCGTACCTTCGGCGGCGAGTGCGTCGAGTACGGTCGTGGCTCCCGGGCGCAGGACGACCCCGCCGAACGCGGCGTCGGCGTCGCTCAGGTCCAGACCCCCGAGCAGAGCACACCGCCGTCGGAGACTCTCGGCGTAGTCGAGTTCGTCGTTCATCGCTCGCTCCGTGATGGCGGCCATCTCCGCAGCCGCGCCCACCTGCTCCCCGAGCAGGACGGTCATCTCCGAGTCCGAGAGCGTCCCGTCGAAGTCGAATGCAACGAGCATACCCCCCTGTTCGGTGCTGCCCGGATTCAATCCCCCGGTCTCGCCGCGCCCGGACGAGTTCGGTAGTTCCCGGCGTTCGTGATGTGGACCGCGAACGGTCGGCCTGCCCGACGGGCGCACTGACCGGGTGTCTCAGGTCTCCGCGATGCCGCCGGTGTGCCGGCACCACCAACAGGTGTCAGAGGTGTGCGACGCCCCGCGCCGGGCGCACAACTGTGCAGTTACTCGTCGATGAGTTCCTCGAACTCGGGCAGCACCTCGTCGTCGGTGTCGCGCTCGTCGTCCTGGTCGGTCTCGGTGGTCAACTCGTCGCCCATCTCGTCGTCCAGCACGGACTCGCTGGCACCGTCTTCGTCGTCGGTATCCGTCTCGGTCTCGTCGTCGTCAGTGTCGATCACCTCGATTTCGATGACCTCGAGCGGGATGTTCTCGAGGCGCTGGCCGATCTCCTTGCGGGCGATGCGGGAGGCGTGTTCCTCGCGCTCGACGTTGAACACCGTCATCTCGAGTTCGAGCGCGACGAGCGCCTCGTCGGCGGCGATAAACGCCGGCGGCAGTTCCTCGCCCGAGGGCGAGGTCCTGTCGGCCATGTCTATCTCGACGTAGTTGAGATCCGGGTTCAGCATCTCACCCGTCTTCGAGATGCCGATGCGGATCGCCTCGTCCGGTGTCTCCACGTCGTACACCGGCACCGCGGCCTCTACGACAACTCTACAGTTCATATGAACTTGTTGATTACCAGTGAATATGAATGTTGGGTGGGCCCGGGCCGTCACGCTCGCCGGCACGGGAGAGTTATCACGAGTGCTCCGGGGGCGAGAGCCGCAGTCGGTCGTCTGCGTGCCCGCTGTGACGCCCGTCGGGGCGCGCGGGAGGCAAACGCTCATGTGTGCGAGCATCGAGAGGGTGGTATGGGACTGCTGTCGCGGGTCCGCGAGGAGGGCGGTGACCGGGTTGGCCTGTTCGTCGACGGGCCGAACGTGTTCCGCGAGGAGTTCGATGTCGACCTCGACGATGTCCGCGAGGCCGCAACAGCGTGGGGACGACTCGCGGTGGCGCGGCTCTACCTTGACGAGCACGCGACGCCGAACCTGGTGCGGGCCGCCGAGGAGCGGGGGTTCGAGGTGGTCACGACCAGCGGTGATGTCGACGTGCGTCTCGCGGTCGATACCACCGCCGCCGCCGTCGACGAGCAGGTCGACGTGGTCGTGCTCGTCTCACGGGACGCCGATTTCAAACCGGCACTGGAGCGCGCCGCCGCCCGCGGTATCCTGACCGTCGCCGTCGCACCCGGCGAGTACGGCCGCTCGGACGCGCTGCGAAACGCCGCACACGAGGCACACACCCTCGACTGACAGCGACAATCTGCGCCCGGGACTGGTGTCACCCCGTGTGTGGTGCCTGTCTGGACCCGTGTCGAGTAGAGAGTCACGGCGTGCGGATGGAAAGCGGTTTGTCCACAGCAGACAGATACCGATGGTATGGACCCACGTATCCGCGAACACGCCGAGATAATCGCCGACCACTCGGTCGACCTGCAGGCCGGCGACAACGTCGTCGTCCGCGCACCGCCCGCCGCCGAGGACCTCGTCGTGGCGCTACACGAGGTAATCGGCGAGCGGGGTGCGAACCCGCTCGTGTTGGGCACCGACAGCCGGTACAGTCGGGCGTTCATGCGCGCCCGCGACGAGTTCGACACCCCCGAACACCACCTCGCGCTGGTCGAGGAGACCGACGTCTACATCGCTATCAGAGCGGACAGGAACGTCACCGAGACCAGCGACGTGGCCCCCGAGACCTCTGCGGCGCGCTCGCAGGCCCACCAGCCGATTCTCGGCGAGCGCCTCTCCAAGCGGTGGTGTCTCACACAGTACCCCGCGCCGGCGAACGCACAGCTCGCCGAGATGAGCACCGCGGGCTACGCGGATTTCGTCTACGACGCCGTCCTCAAGGACTGGGACGCCGTTCGCGAGCACCAGGCACAGATGGTCGAGATTCTGGACCCCGCCGACGAGGTGCGCATCGTCTCGGGTGACACCACCGATATCCGGATGCGCGTCGGCGGCAACCACACGCTGAACGACTACGGCGAGAAGAACCTCCCCGGCGGCGAGGTGTTCACCGCGCCGGT
>CAYZGA010000163.1:3823-3917 GCA_964477945.1 uncultured Halobacteriales archaeon | reverse complement strand
GGAGTACGACGACCTGCACCCGAAGTTCCGGCGGGCACGTATCCTGCTCGCACAGACGCTCGGTATCGGTGACGGCGAGCGGGTCATCGTGTTC
>CAYZGA010000163.1:0-3813 GCA_964477945.1 uncultured Halobacteriales archaeon | reverse complement strand
GCTGACGGAGTTTCTCTCGGAGCACTTCGAGACCGAGCGGTTCGTCGGCCAGTCCGACACCGACGGCAGCGACGGGATGACACAGCGCGAACAGCAGGACACCCTGGAGCGGTTCCGCGCCGGCGAGTTCGAGGTGCTCGTCTCAACCTCGGTCGCCGAGGAGGGGCTCGACGTGCCGGAGGTCGACCTCGTGCTGTTCTACGAACCGGTGCCGACCGCCATCCGCGCCATCCAGCGAAAGGGCCGGACCGGCCGACAGACCGATGGTCAGGTGGCCGTGTTGCTCGCCGAGGACACCCGTGACGAGGCCTACTTCTGGAAGGCCCGGCAGGACCAGAAGCAGATGCACGAGGAACTCCAGTTGCTGAAAGACGCCGCCAGCGACATCGAGACACGCCTGCGGCCACAGGCCGCGCTCCACGATGTCGACCGCGGGACCGACGACCCGGAGCAACCCGTCGAGAACCGGCAGACGGACGCGACGGGCGACGGGACGACGACCGAAGCGAACGGCGACGGCGACGGGCAGGCCGGACTCGATGCCTTTGTCCGAGGGGACGACGGTCACGGTGACGCCGGGAACGAGCGTCGAGACTCCACGGGAAGGGACAGCGACACCGCGAGTGCGGACTCGATACGTGACCGGAACGACACCGACGAGACGGACGGTACCGACGAGACGGACGGTACCGGCGAGCAAGACGGAGATAAGGGAGAGAGCGACGTCAGCGAGCGGGACGACACCGTCGACGGGAGCAACGCCGGGAAGAAGGACGACGAGGGGACGGTCGCGACGGCAGGGGAGACAGAGTCCGATGCGGTCGAGCTGGTAGTCGACCAGCGTGAACTCGACGCGGCGATTGCGCGGGACCTCTCGCTCCGGGACGGCATCGAGACGCGACTGGAGACACTCGCCGTCGGCGACTACGTGCTCTCGGACCGGGTAGTCGTCGAGCGAAAGACGGTCGCGGATTTCCTGGAGACGCTGACCGGCGGGGACCGCTCGCTGTTCGAGCAGGTCGGCGACGCGGCGCGCAACTACGGCCGTCCGGTGGTCGTTATCGAGGGGGAGAGGCTGTACGACCGGCGGAGTATTCACCCGAAGGCGATTCACGGTGCGCTGGCGTCGCTGGCGGTCGACTTCGGTGCGAGTATCCTGCGGACGGCCGACGAACAGGAGACCGCGGACCTGCTGGCGGTGCTCGCGAGTCGGGAACAGGAGGACGGTGACCGCTCGGTCAGCGTCCACGGCGAGAAACAGTCCCGGACACTCGCCGAGCAACAGGAGTACGTCGTCGCCGCGCTCGCCGAGGTGGGACCGGTCACCGCCCGGTCGCTCCTCGAGGAACTGGGGAGCGTGGAGGCGGTGATGAGCGCCGACCGCGACACGCTGATGACGGCCGACGGCGTCGGTGAGGTGACCGCCGAACGCATCCGCGAGGTCACCGGCGGCTCCTACGCCGGGTCCTGAACTGTCGGACCCGGGGCCCCTGAAGAATTTCGCTACCCCGGGGTGACGGATATCTGTACGAAGTTACGTCCGACAGTACGAGAGACTGCCGGCAACACCGGCCGGGCCGCGACCGTCCTGTTCTGCTACGGTCTCTCAGGCTGTGGCTGCACCGGCGTTCCATCGTCGTCCGGCGCAGCCACTCACCCCGGACAGTCGTCCACATCGAAGAACCGCCTCTCGGACCCCTGGTCGACCGCGTGGCGCTCGCCGGAACCAGCACCGCCTGTCCGCCGTACCCGTGTGTCTGGTCGTGACCGCGAGCAACGACACAGGAGGCTCCGGACGGAACCTCGATACTCCCGGACCGGGTAGGTGTGGGTGTTCGACGACAAACTCGGCCTGCACCGCGGCGCGTCGGTGCCGCTCCCGGCGGACTCGTTCGACCCGGTGGCCGACACCCCGCCGCAGGTGGCCCGACATCGGGGGTACAAGACAGCGTTTCTCGACGTGGGGCCGATGACCGTGGAGGTGCAGGCGTGACCTCTCCGCCGCAGGGTGTTCGTCGCTCTGACCGGTGGCGCTGGCGCACCGGCCGGGTGTCTCGGCGGGGGCGACGGTGGCGGTGGAGGCGAGGCGGGAAACGAGACTGAACTCGACGGGGAGGTCAATCTCGGTACCGTGGTTCCGAACAGCGCCTTCCCGGTCAGACCGGTCGACCCTGTCACCCACCGTCGGCGGAGGACTCGCCGTCGACCGACTCGTCGGTCGCGCCGAGGTTGTCGAGCGGGGCCAGCACGAACCCGAGCACGAGCGGGACAACCGCGAAGGCGAGATACAGGAACCCGACGAGACCCCGGTCGTGAGCGACGCTCGTGAGCACGACTGTCACACCGACGACGAGCAGGTAGGTCCCGTAGAACAGCAGGGCGATGCCGAGCGCGTCACCGCCGGTGTCGACACCGGAGTCGGGGTCGCCGGGCATGTCGTAGGCCGACCAGAGGATGAACAGCGCGGCCCCGACGCCGTTTGCGGCAATCCCGCGCATCACGTCGCCGCCGGTGACGAGGTCGTAGACGAACAGCCCGGCAGACCCGACCACGAGCAGGAGTCCGACCAGACCGGCGAGTGTCGACAGTCGGTCGAGCACACCCGACTCGCCGCCGCCGAGAAACGTCACGACGACGACCAGCCCACCGACACCGAGATACGGTGCGGCGAGGCGGGGGTCCGGGGACAGCGCGACGCCCGCGAGAACAACCAGCACACCGGTGACGAGCAGGTAGACCCCACAGAACAGCAGTGCCGCCCGGAACGCATCGAGACGTGTGCTGATGTGGGAGTCGGGGTCCGAGAGCGTGTTGCGGGCGGCCAGTGCCGCCAGCAGCACCGTCCCGACACCGTTTGCTCCCAGTCCCCGGAGCAGGGAGTTGCCCTGCAGGAGGTCGTACACGACGAGCGCGGCCGACCCGAGAAAAACGACTGCCGCGAGCGGGAACAGCCAGACCGACCCCGGAAGTGCCGTCTCCGTCTCGGCTGTCATCTCCTGTGTCTGGGCGAGGGACTCACATAAATCAGTCGACCGTGGCCCGAAGTCGGACAGACCGAGGTGAGGTGGGTACCAGTCTGCTGGCAGTCTTGTACTCGACGGCCACGGTTTCGAACGGCTTTTTACCGCGGGTAGCAGACAGGAGAGTATGTCGACGGAGACGAGTGACGGGTCGGCCGGAGAGACAGAGTCGCTGGCCGACGACGCGGGGTCGACAGACGACGCCCCGCTGACCGGCGATTCGGCGTCCGAATCCGAGACCGCGACCGACGAGTCCGGGGAACGGTTCGACGACTTCACCCGGTCGGTGTTCGTCACCACGACGGCGACCATGCTCGGTGTCGTCGCAGGAATCGCGTCGATGCTGTTCGCGACGACGGAGGTCGGTTCGACGGTCGAACCGGACAATCTCGTCGGTGTCGCTATCCTGGTCGGTGCCGTGGCGGCCCAGTTCCCAATCTACAGTATCGCGGGGCTCGAACCGGACGAGTTCGACACCAAGACACAGCTGTACGTGTTCGCGATGACGTTTTTCACCTGGTTTATCACCTGGTCGGTGCTGCTGACGACAAACGGACTCCTCTAACGATGGCCGACGATAGCATCGCAGTCGTCGACCTGGAGCAGTGTCAGCCCGACAGGTGCAACTACGAGTGTGCGAACTTCTGCCCGCCCAACCGCACCGGCAAGGAGTGTATCATCACCCGCGAGGAGCGCTACGACGAGGGCGAACCACACCAGGGGAGTGCCGACCAGATCTGGATCTCCGAGGAGATCTGTCTCGGCGAGTCCTGTGGCATCTGCGTCGAGAAGT
>CAYZGA010000162.1:0-4241 GCA_964477945.1 uncultured Halobacteriales archaeon | reverse complement strand
CGTGCTCGTGCTCGACGATGGTGATGAACTCGTCGGCTTTCTTCCAGTCGTCGATGTCACCCACCTCGGGGATAACGAACCCGTCGATGTGCTCGACCGCGCCCAGTTCCGGGTCGGCGATGGTACGCATGTGCTCGAACCCCTGCTGGCGGGTGCCGGGATTGTCGCGGTGCCAGACGACACGCGGGTGAATCTCGCCAGGGAACTCCGCGCCGTGTGCCGCGACCACGTCGACGATGTTCTCGGCCCCCTCGTCGCGCATCGAAGGTGCCGTCGCGTCCTCGTTGTCGGGCACCCAGACGTCCGGTGCCTGCATCCCGCGCAACTGTGCCGCGCTCCGGAGCATCTTCGCCGAGTCGTCCTCACCCTCGACCGCCGTCGGCGAGGTAAAGAACGTCCGGACGAACTTCCTGTCGTGCGTGCGCTCGTCAGTACTCATACGTACACGTAGAGTTGGGTGAGTCCGTGTTTTAGGTTTCGGTCCGAACTCCGCCCACTGGGTCACCAAGTCGGTAGAGCAGGTCCACACCGCCCTGAGGACGCGGTGTCAGGGGTCGACGCTGAGCGTGACGACCGGGTCGCCGTCGTCGGCGGCGACGAGTCGGAGATGCAGGCTGACCGTCCCGGTGTACCCGTCGAGTCCGAACGTCCGCTCGCCGCCCCGGACGAGCGGTGCCTCGACGACGTGACTGTGCTCGGCCCGCCCCGGGAACCGGTAGGTCACGACGGTGAGATTCTGTTCGGCGGCGCGCTCGAAGGTGAGGTGGTCCGGACGGGCGCTGGTGTAGCCCGCACCCGGCAACCGCACGTCGAGGACCCGCTGTGGCGGCGGGTCACCGGCGAGCGCGAGCGACTCGCGCTCGTAGAGGTCGACGGCGGCCTCGTCGATTGCCGCCACCGCCGACGCCGCCTCTGTCTCCCCGCGGACTGCCGTCGCGTGGTCGACGGCCACCGCCCCGACACCGAGCACCGCCAGCGTCACCGCACCCGCGAGCACGTACCGTATCACACGAGGGGTGGTCGCGCCACCGGACTTCAACCTCCGGACGGAGATTTATATCCGGGGACGCGACCACGCAGGGTATGGACCTGTGGCACGACGAGCGGGCGATCGAGGGGTTGCCGATACGGCTGGTCGTCGCCGTCGCCGTTGGTGTCGCCGCGCTCGGAATCATGATGGGAATGCTGGCGGAGTTCGACGACGTCGGAACGACCGAGGTGACCGTCGAGGCGAGTGACGAACTCCTCGTGCCCAACAACGGCAGCTACGACCTCGTGACGCTGACCGTCGTCACCGAGGACGGCCAGCCGGTCGAGGGCGCGCAGTTGCTCGTGACCGGCGGGTCGCTCCCGCTCGCGAACGGGCCGGTCGACCTCCAGACCGGGCCGGACTCCGCCAGCGCGACCCTCGGAATCGACAGCTCAACCACCGGGGCCGACGCCACCGCGACTACCGACTTCCGCGACGGTCAGGACCGCGGCACCCTCGAGGTCGAGGTGGTGCCACCCTCGGGGAGTGACCTCGTCGACGACCGCGACAACCTGGAGCTGGTCGTCGTCGACGGCTGAACCGGCGCTGGACGCCGGTGACACGACGACTGCGACGGTCCCGTCGCGAGCGACAGCCTGTTTGCCCTCGGGCGTCGAGTTTCCCGGGATGATTCGAGGTATACACCACACTGCGCTGGCGGTCTCGGATATACCGCGTGCCTGCTCGTTCTACGAGACGGTCCTCGGGTTCGAACCGGTCGGGCCGGACGACCCCGAGAACACCGTCGAGACGGCGACGTACTACTGGCTGGACATCGGCGGCGGCGAGTGGCTGAACCTCGCCCACCGGCCGGACGCGGCTCCCGACCCGGAACTGAACGACCCACCCGGCGAACTGGACGACCCGCATCTGGCCTTTCGCGTCACCGACGAGGAGCGAGCGCGTGTCGAGAAGCGGTTGCGAGAGCGCGGGGTGCCGTTCCACGAGTCGACGACGAGCACGTACATCCGTGACCCGGACGGCAACCTGCTCGAGCTGACCACCTGGGCGGGACCCGACTGACCGCTCCGGCCGTTCGGTGTCCAGGTGCAACAGACCGAGTCCGGACCGACAGGCCGAATCACAAGCCTATTCGTCCGTCCGGTGTATTGAGATGGTGTGTGAGCGACGACACGGGTCCGACCCCGCCCTCGGAGCGCATCGTGAGTCTCGACGTGCTCCGGGGGGTCGCCGTGCTCGGTATCCTGGTCATCAACGTCCGGGTGCTCTCGATGCCCGAGCTGACGCTGAACAACCCGAACGTGTACGGCGACTTTACGGGGCTGAACTACTGGAGCTGGCTCGCCGGACACCTCTTTGCCGAGTTGAAGTTCATCACGCTGTTCTCGGCGCTGTTCGGGCTCGGTATCGTCCTGTTCATCGAGAACAAGGAGTCCGACCGTGAGGGGGTACAGCTGCACTACCGGCGAACGGCGTGGCTGCTGGTCATCGGGCTGGCACACGCGTACCTGTTCTGGTACGGCGACATCTTGGTGCCGTACGCGCTCTGTGCGCTGGTGCTGGTGGGGTTCAGGAACCGCCCCCCGTCGACACAGCTCAAGGTCGGTCTGGTGCTGGTGCTCGTTCCCTCGGTGCTGGAACTGCTCACCGGTCTCACCGTCGGTGGTGAGGCGGTCACAGACCAGTGGGAGCCGGCGGCGGCGACTATCCAGAGCGAGGTGGCGGCGTACCGCGGTGGCTGGCTCGAACAGTTCGACCACCGCCTGCCGACGGCGTTCCGGCGACAGACGATCGGGTTCATCGGCGGGAGTTTCTGGCGCATCGGCGGGACGATGCTGCTCGGCATGGCGCTGTACGAGTGGGGGGTACTCACCGGCGAGCGGTCGAACCGGCTGTACTACGGTCTCGTCGCGGCCGGCGTCGCCGGTCTCGGTGTCGTCGGCCTCGGTGTTCTCTACATCGAGGCGCGCGACTGGAGTGCCGGCGCGGCGCTTTTCTATCAGCAGTTCAACTACTGGGGGAGTTTCCTGGTCGCCGGTGGCTACGTCGGACTCGTCTCGCTGTACGCGAACTGGCGGCCCGGTGGACCGCTCGCACGGGCGCTCGCTGCCGTTGGCCGCACCGCGTTCACGAACTACCTGCTGCAGACAGTCGTCGCGACCACCGTGTTCTACGGTCACGGGTTCGGCCTGTTCGGGTCGGTCAGTCGCGCCGAGGCGCTCGGGATGGTCGTCATCTTCTGGCTGGTGGAGGTGCTGCTGTCGGTGCTCTGGCTCCGCCGGTTCCGGTTCGGTCCCGTCGAGTGGCTCTGGCGGACGCTCACCTACGGGGAGCGACAGCCGCTCCGATAGGTGTCGCCGGCGACCCACGAACGTGCCGTCCAGCCCGGAGACTCGAACCGGTCAGTCGGCGTCGGTCGGTTCGTCCTCGGGGAGACCCGGGAGGGAGAGACGCATCGCCGTCACGAACGTGCCCGTCAGAAACAGGATGAGTTCCCACGTCGCGCCGATAACCGGAAAGACCCGCTCGGGGTCCTCGTCGGGGGTGTCGGGTTCGCCGGGGTCGACACCGGTCGTGATCTCGATGTTCTCTGTCGTGCCGACAGCCTCCGGCGTGGGAGCCCCATTGTTGCCCCACTCGACGAACGTCTGCACGAGTCCGCGCTGGTCGGAGAGTTCGATGTATCCCTCCAGCGTGTAGAACTGGTCGTGAATCGGCCAGAGAACGTTGATGACACCGTCGGTCAGGTCGAGCAACACGCCCGCGACGACGTAACACAGAATCGTCACCCAGGCGACCCGGTACCCCCACAGGCCCCACCGGTCGAGGATGTACGACTCCTCGCGGACGTACACGTCGACGACAACGAGCGCACCGGCGGCGAACGGCACCACGAGGTTGTGGAGAACGACCCTGTGGCCGTACGGGGCGACCACGTCGACAAACGAGTCGAGGTCGATTATCAGCACCACCGCCAGGATGAATCCGAGAGACCGTCTGTCGAATGCTCTCCCGAGCAGCGCCGTCGCAATCAGTCCCGCGAGCGCCATGTGGACGATGGTGGAGGGCATGTTCACATATCACGCGGGTGCCGAACATGAGGATTGTGGTAAGTCGGGGCGTGTATCTCACGGGCGCAGACAGCCCTTCCGGTCACAGTACGGTCGTTCCGGCCCCGAAACGGCCGAGTGCCGATCAGTCCCAGAACGACCGGGTCCGGGCGTACTCGCGCTCGCGCGAGAGGATGTCG
>CAYZGA010000161.1:0-4589 GCA_964477945.1 uncultured Halobacteriales archaeon | reverse complement strand
GTGTACGAGGTGGCCGACTGGAACGTCGCGGTGACGAACCAGCCCCACTCCGAGGTGGCATCGCTCGCGGTCTTTCTCGACCGGTTGTTCGAGGGCCGCGAACTCGGTCGCGAGTTCGACGACCCCGAGCGGGTTGTCGTGCCCCGGGCCGAGGGCAAACACGTCGAGGACGCCTGAACTGCCGCTGTCGCCGTCACCGCTGTCTGGACCTCCCGGTACGGCGCTCGTCGGGAGACAGGCGGCCACGCGTGGCGGGTCAGTCGAGGCGGTCGACCAGTTTCTCCAGTTGCGCCTGTCGCTGCGTGGTCGCGTGCTCGCGGAGGTCACGCTCGGCATCGGTCTCGCAGACGAGGTCCGGGACCGATGTCGGCGTGCCGCTCTCGTCGATAGCGACGAAGGTGAGAAACGAGGTCGTCGTCTCGCGTTCCTCGTCGGTCCGCGGGTTCTCGGCGCGAACCTCGACGCGGATGTCCATGCTGGTCTCGCCGGTGTTGAACACGTACGCCTCGATGACGACGATCTCGCCGAGTTCGATCGGCGAAATGAAATCGACGTGGTCCAGCGAGGCCGTGACACACCGCTCGCCGGCGAACCGACTGCCGGCGATCGCGCCGGACACGTCCATCCAGTGCAACACCGCCCCGCCGAGTGCCCGCCCGAGTACGTTGGTGTCGTTCGGCAGCAGTACCTCGGTCATCTCCGTGTAGGACTCGCCCAGTGTCGCTGTCTCCGCCGTGTCGCTCATGTCCGATACTGGGCGGCGCGTTATTTCAAACTAGGTAGCGAGGCGATTCCCCTGTTCCGACACGTCCGGACGACCAGCGCGTCGTACTCGGCTGGGTCCACCTCGTCCATCGTGGCGGTCAGCGCGAAGTCGTGTCCCGCGTCTCCAGATTACCCGTCCACGAACGTAACACCGGTTATCTCGAAGCGTGCACCGCCGGTGGCACTGTCGGTGACGTGCAACTCCCAGTCGTGCGCGGCGACAATCTGCCGGACAATGGACAGTCCGAAACCGGTCCCGTTGCTCTCGGTCCCGGAGTAGCCTGTTTCGAGCAGAGCCGTGGTGTCGTCGGCACTGATACCGGTGCCGTCGTCTGCCACCGCGAACCCGCCGGCTATCGAGCAGACATCGACGGTCACGTCTGTGCCCCCGTGTTGGACGGCGTTTCGGAACAGGTTCTCCAGGAGCTGGTACAGCTGGCTCCTGTCGGCCCGGATTGCCCCCGTCACCTCGGCCCTGACCGTCGCGTTCGCGGTGTCGACGGCCTCCCAGCAGGTCCGAACGGCGCTCGATAGCTCGACCGTGTCTATCTCGTCTGTCTCGGGGTCGGGGTCCACGAGAACCGACAGGTCAGCTATCCGTTCGAGACTGCGGTCGACCGCGCGTGCCGCGGCGTCGAGGTGTTGACTGTCACACTCCTCGGCGGCGAGTCCGATACGCCCCTGTGCGGCGGTGAGTGGGTTCCGGAGCTCGTGCGAGACAAAGCCGGCGAACTCGTCGAGACGCTCGTTTTGCCGTCGAATCTCCTGTTCGCGGCGCTTGCGCTCTGTGATGTCCCGCGAACTGAACAGCAACCCGTCCACGACCGGGTCATCCAGCATATTCACCCCCCGGACCTCTATCCACCGCCAGGAGCCGTCTTTCGCCTCGACCCGCAGCTCACGTTCCAGCCGCTGTCCGGGGTTGGACACGAACGCGGGAAACTCCTCGCCGACTCGCTGCCTGTCTTCGGGATGGAGGTGTTCGAACCCCGACTGACCCATCACCTCGGCGGGTGAGAACCCGGTTACCTCCTCGGTCGACGCGTTCTGATACCTGATCTCGCCGCTCGAATCCAGAACCGAGATAACGTCACCTGACTGTTCGAGGTACGCCTCCCGGCGCTCCAGTTCACGACGGCGTGACTCCCGCTCGATTGCGCTCGTGATGAGTCGGGCTGCCATCCGTAGGATGTCTGTCAGTTCCTCGGACCAGAGCTCCCGCTTCTCGACCCAGTCGAACCCGACAAAGCCGACGAGTTCGTCGTCGGCGGTCATCGGGTAGACGATTAGACACTCGATGTTCTGTGCCTCCAGCAGTTCGCGCTCGGTACTGGCCTCGTCCGGGAGTGTCGAGACGTCGGGGATAATAAGCGGTTCGGACGACTCGAGCTGATGTATCCACCACGAGAAGGTGTCGGTCTGGAGCCCCTGAAGCGAGTCGATCTGGGGTGTCACACCCTCTGCACACCACTCGTAGGTGTTGCTGAGCGTCCCCTGGTCGCGGTCTATCTCGAACACGTAACTCCTGTCGGCCGCCGCGTGTACGCCGAGTTGCTCCAGCGCACGCTCGATACGGCTGTCGATACCGGTGTCCCGGGACTGGAGCAGTGCGACCGAGAGTTCGGTCAACTTCCTCCTCAGGGCGTTGTAACGGTCTCTGGTCGCCTCCAGTTTCGCGCTCGTCCGCCGTCGCTCGACCGCGTTCAGCACCCGGTTTGCCAGGAGCGTGTACTGGTCGGTGCCGGAGTCTTTCTGCAGGTAATCGGTCACTCCGGCAAAGATAGCCTCACTGGCGACCGCCTCGGACCCGCGGCCGGTGAAGAGAATAAAGGGCAACTCCGGGTACCGCTCCCGGAACGCCTCGAGGAACTCGATACCGTCCAGGCCGGGCATCTCGTAATCCGAGACGATACAGTCGACGGTCGAGTCCACCGTCTCCAGCGCCTCGCGAGCCCCCGGCGCGGTCTGTACCACGAACCGCTCGTTCTCGCGCTCCAGAAACTCGGCACCCGTCTCGGCGACGCTGGGGTTGTCATCGACGAGGAGAACCCTCACCGGTTGCTCCTTGTTCCCCAGCTGCACGGCATCCTGGTTTGGTTGCCCCGGCTGTTCCATTGTCGAATGCTCAAGACACTCGTCCGAATAACGGTTTTGAATATCAGAACAGTGACCACTCGCACGTGCGGGGGTGTGTCGGTGGTCCGGGACACCGGCGACAGATGCCCGAATCGCCGGGCGGCGGTACCGGCGGTTCTGTGCCGGTCGGGCGAGTGTGTCTCGACCCCGTTTTTACTCCTCGTCGGCGTCGACTGCGAGCGTGACACTCCCGCAGTCCTCGACGGTGTACCGGTCGCTGCTGTCGCCGACCGGTGCCACCTCGGTACGGTCGTCGACCGAGAGGGTGAGCGACTCGCCGGCGGCGGCGGTCACGGTGACAGTGACCGTCGCGACCGTGACTGTCTCTGCGGGACCGTGGTCGGAATCGGGACCCATCGCGGCCGCCACCGCCGCGGTCGTGCTGTCGTTGCGCACGTCGACAACCGGGACGGCGGGGTCACCGGTGACCGTTGCGTCGTCGACCCGTCCGCCGTCGGCGTCGACGGACGTCTCGTAGGCGGAGATGCCCTCCTCGGCCCCCTCGACGAGGACGTACGCCGTTGTCTGTTCACCCGGGACGACCGAGTCGGCCGCGGTCTGTACTGTCACCCGGACGCTTCCGGGTCCGTCCTCGCTCGTCGTGTCGTCGTCGGGTGGCGTCATCGAGTGGTTGTTCTCCGGGGCGGGAGTTAAGTTCCGTGCTCGGGCGCGAACGTCACGACTATACTGCCGCCCGGAGTACGGGCGGTATGCTCCTCGCACTGCGTTCCGAGGTGGAGACGGGGTTGCGGGCGGCACTCGACCGCCTCGGCTACCCCGCCGACGACCTCGGTATCGAGCGCCCGCCGGAGGATGTCGACGCCGTGCTGGCGTCGAGTGTCGCCTTCCGCCTCGCGGAGGCCGCCGGCGCACCCCCGCCCGCCGTGGCGGCCGAACTCGCCGCCGCGTTCGACGCCGACACCTGCGAGTTCGTCGACCGTGTCGAGACACAGGGCCCCTACCTCAACGTCCTGCCCGACGAGCGCTACGCCGCGGCCACGCTCGCCGCCGCCGGACAGTCCGACTACGGCCACCTCGACGACCGGGAGACCAGTGTCGTCGTCGAGCACACCAGCGCCAACCCGACCGGCCCGGTCCACGTCGGCCGCGCCCGCAACCCAATCCTCGGGGACGCCGTTGCCACCCTGCTCGACTACGCGGGCTACGACGTGGCGCGTCACTACTACGTCAACGACGCCGGCCGCCAGATCGCGATGTTCACCTGGGCCTACGAGACCTTCGACGAGTCCGAACTCCCCGAACCCGAACGGGACAAACCCGACTACGACCTCGTGCGCTACTACCGCAAGGGAAGCACCTTTCTCGAAGAGGGTCCCGAGGACGCCGTCGCCGAGGCCGAGACCGAGATACAGGGGCTCATGCAGGGGTTAGAGGCCGGCGACGAGGCGGCCTACGAGCGTGTCTCCGAGGTGGTGGAGACGGTGCTCGCGGGGATGTCCGAGACGCTCGACCGCCTGCCTGCCCCCTTCGACGAGTTCGTCAGGGAGACCCGTTTCATGCGTGACGGCTCGACCGACGACGTGGTCGCCCGACTCAAGACCCTCGACGCCGCGGTGTACGAGGCCGATGCCTGGCAGCTCGACCTGCCGGAGATCGACAAGAACCTCGTCTTTCTGCGCGAGGACGGCACCTCGCTGTACACGACCCGCGACCTGGCCCACCACGAG
>CAYZGA010000160.1:0-4611 GCA_964477945.1 uncultured Halobacteriales archaeon | reverse complement strand
CATCGTCCTCGTCGTCCTCGTCGTCCTCATCGTCCTCGTCGTCCTCGTCGTCCTCGTCGTCCTCATCGTCCTCGTCGTCCTCGTCGTCTTCGAGGTCGTACTCGAGTTCAGCTTCGAGATCCTGGTACTCGATTTCGATTTCGAGTTCGTCCCCGTCGGGCACGTCGAAGGAGATGCTGCCGTTGGCGTCGGTGGTGCCGACAAAGTCGCCGTTAGCGGTGACGTTCGCCCCTTCGAGCGGGTTCCCGTCGAGGACCGCCGACACGGTCACGGTGCCGTTGTCGATATCGACCGTCGCGCCGAGAGACTGCTTCTCCTCCTCCTCGAACTCGAACTCCAGTTCGCCCTCTGCGTCTCCGAGCGTTACCTCGATATCGACGCTATCCTCGTCCGGAAGGGTGATATCGAGGGTGCCGTTCGCGTCAGTCGTCCCGACGACTTCCTCCTCGACCGCCACGGTCGCGTTCGCGACCGGTTCACCGCCTCCGGTCACCTGCAGCGTGACGTTCGCCCCCGGACCCGGCACGCCCTCGGTGACCAGAACGGTGAGATGCTCGAACTCCTGTTCGTCCTCGTCGTCCTCGTCGTCCTCGCCGTCTTCGAGGTCGTACTCTAGTTCGAGAGTCTCGCCGTCGTGTTCGACGAGAATGTCGAGTTCGGTGGCGTTGTCGGGCACGTCGAAGGAGATGCTGCCGTTGGCGTCGGTGGTGCCGATAAAGTCGCCGTTGACAGTAATGTTGGCGTCCACGACGGCCGTCGCGTTGGCCGCGGTCACGACCGTTACCGTCGCCGTCCCGTTGTCGACAATGACCTCACCGTCGAGTGACTCTTCGGTTCCGTTGTCGTCTTCGTCGTCGTCTTCGTCGTCTTCGTCGTCATCGTCGTCTTCGTCGTCTTCGTCGTCTTCGTCGTCATCGTCGTTACTGTCGAGTTCGACCGATTCTTCGAGTTCGAACACGGTGCCGGTCTCGCCGTCGACGGCGACTGTGGCCTCACCTTCGCCGGCACCGTCGAAGACGAACTCGAACTCGTAGGCACCGTCGGCGGTGGTCGTGCTCGTCAGGACCCAGTCACCGGCCTGCTGGGAGAGGGCGTCGGTCGCGTTCTGGAGGGCCTCGGCCTGCGAGAGCTCGTACGAACCGCCGCCGTCACGCGTCTGCGCGACCTGCCGCGAGGTGCCGTTGTCGGTGCTCGCGACGATCTCGACGCCGCCGTCGGCGGTGACCTGGATCTCACCGTCGATCTGCCCCGTGTACTGCGAGAGAATCGTGCTCGGGGTCTCGCCGGTCAGCGGGTCCAGCGGGGTAGTCAGCGAGCTGATATCCGAGGCGGTAATGCCGAGGGCCTGTCGCTCCGGTGCCTGGAGGGTGGCGGCCGTCCGGTTGAGCCGGTCGACAGCGTTCTGCACTGTCGTCGCCTCCGAGGTGAGCGACGCTATCTCCTGTGCGTACGTGGACGCGTCCATCTCTCCGCTCTCGAAGGCCGCGGTCGCCTCGTCGTACTGTGTGCGCACCTCGTCGGCCTGTGCGCTCAGTTCGTCGGCCCGGTCGGCAACGACCGCCGCCTGCTCGGTCGGACCGGACTGGCCGAGGCGGTACTCGAACCCGGCGCTTTCTACGGCCGACCGCACCTCGTCGGTCGTCGCCGTCATCGCGGTCGAGAGCTGCGCGCCCACGCCCACGGAGACACTGCCCCCGGCTGACTGCTGTGCCTGGGTGGTCTCGGCTGACTGCACCGTCTCGGTCTGGTCGTTGACTGTACCTCCGGTGCCGGCGAGGCCGGCCGCCGCGGCGGGAGCTGCCGTCATCCCGACCGCGATGGCCAGCGCGAACGCAAACACCAGTACTGATCTCGGTTGTAAGCGGTCTCGCATATCTCCCCCTTGCTACTGTTCCCACTTCAACCGGTGTCATCGTCCCGGCCGATTGGCCCCGCTGTCGGTCGGTTCCGGACGTTTGCACCGATTTGCATCGGCTTGCACGGGCAAGAGGCGGTGTCTTTATCTACTACCGCCCGATACTTCCGAGCAGTGAGTTCCCCCGCTCTCACGACGCTCGTAGTTGTTTGTCTCCTCGTCGCTGGCGGGATGGGTGTAGTCGCCGCCCACGGCTCTACCGGGCCCGCGCAGACACCCCAGGTCTCCGCTCACACCCTCGTCGACCAGCCGGTCGGTGCTGTTCCCGCCTCGTTACAGGCACAGCCCGCGCCGGGCGCGGTGCCGGGCCAGCAGGCACCACCCGAAACCGACGCGGTAGTGATCCGCGCCAGCGTGTTCCCCAACGGAACCGCGGTGTGGTCACAGCAAATTCTGATGCAGATCAGCTCAGATGAGGAGGAGGCCGAGTTTGCGGCCTTCGAGTCCGAGTTCGAGCAGAACCGCTCGCTGTACCTCGACGAGCACCGACAGCTGATGACGGGTGCCGTCGCGAGCGCAGCAAACGCGACGAACAGGGAGATGTCCGCGACGGGGTTCACCGCCGAGGTGGGCACCGACGCTGTGCCCCGCGAGCGTGGCTTTGTCACGTACCGCTTCCGGTGGGAGGGGTTCGCGTCCGTCGAGAACGACACCGTGACCGTCGGTGACGTGTTCGAGGGCGGATTCTTTCTCGACCAGTCCGAGATTCTTGTCGTGGAGGGTCCGGAAGGGTACGAGGCGACCGCGGTCGAACCGACAGCCGACGAGGCAGACGGCGAAACACTCGAGTGGAACGGCCGGGCCACGTTCGACGACGGCCGCCCGACTGCCCAGTTCGTACCCCCCGAGGACGGGAACGGCTCACCGGGTGATACAACCGACGACGGCCCGCCGGGTGACACGACCGACGACCAGACCGACAGTAACGACGGGGGCGGGTCGCTGTCCGTACCGATGCTGTTCGGTGCTGGGGCGGTCCTGCTGGCCGGTGCCGGCGCGGGGGCGCTGTACGTCCGCCGCCAGCGCCAGACCGACGACAGGTCCCCGACCGCCGATAACGACACGACCCCGCAACCCGACGCCGGGTCGGACAACGAGACGAGCGCCGGTCCCGACGAGATGCCGGACCTGGCGACCGACGAGGACAGGGTGCTCGCGGCACTGGAGGGCGAGGGCGGCCGGATGAGACAGTCGGACCTCGCCGACCAGCTCGACTGGTCCGCCTCGAAAACCTCCCGTGTGCTCTCGGAGATGGCCGAGGAGGACCAGGTCGAGAAACTCCGTATCGGCCGCGAGAACGTCATCGACCTCGTCGAGGACGACTGACCGCTATCGACCGAGCACCTGGTGGTGACCGACACCGGGCGATTCGTGTCGCCGACGCCTACCGCGGTTGGTGTCTCGCGACGTACCCCGCCGGCGTCGACTCCACCGCCGCGACAGTGTGCAACTGGAGTGACTGCTCCTGGCGTGTCGTTACCGGGAACTCGTAGTTGTCGGCCTCGTAGTCGAACTGGCCGCCGTCGTCACGTCGTCCGGCGACGAACGCGCGGTGAGCCTCCAGGCGCTGGTCGATCACCTGTCGTGACATCTCGGGAACGTCGGCGACGCGCTCGTGGAACAGGTCGGTAAACGCCGGGTCGAGTTCGTACCCGACGGAGCTCCGGGCGGCCACCATCGCGGCGAGACTGGTGGTGCCGGTCCCCCAGAACGGGTCCAGCACCGTGTCGCCGTACACGCTGTACATGTTGACCAGCCGGTACGGTATCTCGAACGGGAACGCGGCCGACCGCTCCCGGAGCGTGTCGCCGTCGAGCGCCTGCAACTCGCCGGTGATGTCGGTCCAGAGGTCCGAGAACCACCGGTTGCGCTCCTCCCAAAAGAAGGCGGCACCGTACCGGCGGTCGCTGTGTGGCTCGAACTGCCGGTGCTGGTCGCCGTTGCGGAACACGAGGATGTGCTCGTGTTCGAGCGTGACGTACGCGTTTGGCGGGAGCATCCCGCTGCCCATGAACTTCGCGCCCGAGTTGACGGGCTTGCGCCAGAGCACCTCGGGCAGCGGGTCGAACCCGAGACGCTCGAAGGTCTCCCCGATTCGGGAGTGGTTCTGGTACACCCGGAAACTGTCCCCGACGGTTCGGGTTGCGTTACCCACGTTGACACAGGCGATGCCACCGTCGACGAGCACGCGCTCGACCTGCTCCCAGACCGCGTCGAGTTGTTCGTGCATAGCCTCGAACGCGGCGCGACCCTCTCCGCTCTCGAGATGGGCACCGACCGCCGGGTCGAGGCCGGTAAAGAGCTCGTCCCACATCTCGACCATCGGGTACGGCGGCGAGGTCACCACGAGTTCGACCGAGTCCGCGTCGAGTGCGTCGAGACTCCGCGAGTCGCCGACAGTCACCCGGTGGTCGGTCTCCATCGTCTCGTCTGCCACGGCTACTGGTAGTCGACCCCGCCCTTGCCCTCGCCGACCCAGCCCTCGCGGTCCGGTTCGCGTGACTCCAGCGGGTCGATGTCGTTGTACCACGGGACGTTTTTCAGCTCCTCCATGTTGTAGGCGAACTCGTCTTTTGTGTCGGCGACGAACTCGAAGTTCTGCGTGAGCAAGATCGCGTCGACCGGACAGACCTCCTCGCAGAGCCGACAGTAGATACACTGCCCGATGTGGAGGTTGTACTGCTCGCCGTTGCGCT
>CAYZGA010000159.1:0-4677 GCA_964477945.1 uncultured Halobacteriales archaeon | reverse complement strand
GCGTTCACGAACGCCGGCCAGCTCTGTCTCGCCGCCGAGCGCATCTACGTCGAGGAGCCCCTCTACGAGCAGTTCCTCGAACGGTTCGTCGCGGCGACTGCCGAGCTCTCGCTGGGGGCGAGCTACGACTACGGTCCCGACGTCGGCTCGATTATCGACGGGACACAGCTCGAACGGGTCGCGAGCCACGTCGAGGACGCCCGCGAGCGCGGCGCGACGGTCCACGTCGGCGGGGAGCGGCGACCGGACGTTGGACCGCACTTCTACGAGCCGACGGTGCTGACCGACGTGCCGAGCGAGTCACTGCCGGCCTGCGAGGAGACGTTCGGCCCGGTGGTCCGTGTCGAGTCCGTGCCGTCGGTCGACGCGGCAGTCGAGGCCGCAAACGACTCCGCGTACGGGCTGAACGCGAGTATCTTCACCGGTGACCGCGAGCGCGGGGCCGAACTGGCGCGCGATATCGAGGCCGGCACGGTCAACGTCAACGACGCCTACGCCACCGCCTACGCCGCCCCCGGCGCGCCGATGGGCGGCACCAAAGACTCCGGTATCGACCACCGGCAGGGTCCCGAGGGGCTGAAACGCTACGTCGAGGAGAAGACCATCGCCACCTCGCGCATCGGCCCGGTGGACGCGCCACCGTTCGTCCCCGACAGCGTGTACGCCCAGGGGGTGCTCTCGCTGACCCGCGCCTACCGTCGCCTGCGCAGGAAACTCCGGTGACCGGCCTCCGGAAGCGGGCCGCGCGACCCCAACATCTTGGTGAAAATCACAAGTCACCGGACACAGAACAGACAGCCATGATTCGGGCACTCCCGAACGGTCGGGCAGGCACCGCGTTTGCGGGTGAGAGCGCGTCCGCACCGGTGGTTCCGTCCGGCGGCAGACAGCAGGCGACGAACAGACACGAGAGCAACGCACAGCCCGCGGGTGTACCGGGCGGGCACGCCGGGGACCGGACACCGACAGGAGGGGTCTGAGTATGTTCTCGCGAGTCGCGGACGGCGTCTCGGAGGTGGTCACCGGGCGGCCGCTGGTGGTCATCGCGGTCATGCTACTCCTGACCGGCGGGATGGTCGTGGGGGTGACACAGGTCGACATGGCGGCACAGACCAGCATCGATACCGACGTGTTCGCGACGACCGAGGTCGGGCAGGCCCTGGAGTACACACAGGACGGCTATCTCGACGACGACGACGAGACGGCGGTCTCGAGTGTCTACGTCCGGCCGGAGGGGAACGCGCTCTCGCGGTCGTCGCTGGTCGGGGGCCTGGAGTACCAGCAGACCGTCCGCGAGGGCGACGCCGTCGCGTCGGAGCTCGTAGCGCCACCCCGGGGGCCGCCGAACACGGTCGGGCGGGAACTGGCCGGCGAGAACGCCACGCTCGCCGAGCAACAGGCGGCCATCGAGGCCGCGAGCGAGGACGAACTCGCGGCGGCAGTCGGGACGGCGTACGCGGACCCGGACCGCGCCGGGCGGTTCCTGCCGCGCAGCTACGAACCCGGAACGGCGAGCGCCGAGAGCTTCCGGATGTCCTTCGAGTTCGAGCAGGCGGGTGTCACCCAACAACAGGAACCGCTCCCCGCGGCCGACGCACAGGAGACGCTGTTCGAGGCGGCAACAGACAGCGAGGCCATCTTCACGATGGGGACGTTCGCACAGCAGCGCTTCGACGAGGCACAGATCACCGACGTGTTCTGGTTGCTCGTGCCGCCGGCGCTGTTGCTCGTGCTGGCGGTGCTCGCGGTGGCGTACCGTGACCTGGTCGATATCCTGCTCGGGTTCGTCGGGGTCTGTGTCTCGCTGGTCTGGTTTTTCGGCATCCTCGGCTGGCTCGGTATCCCCGCCGGGTTCGCCAGCATCGTCGGCCCGATTCTCATCCTCGCGCTCTCTATCGACTTCGGGCTGCACGTGTTCATGCGGTACCGCGAACAGCGCGCCCCGGACGAGGGGACGGTCGGCGTCCGGACGGCGATGGCCCGCTCCAGCCGGTCGGTGATGGTCGCGTTCCTGCTGGTCGCGGTCACGGCGGGGGTCGGGTTCCTGGCGAACGTCACGAACCCCGTCGGGTTCATCCGGGCGTTCGGGCTGGTCATCACGCTGGGTGTGCTCGGGGCGGTGCTGGTGTTCGTGACGCTGGTCCCGGCGCTGAAGGTGACCGTCGACTCCCTGCTGGAGCGGCGCGGGTTCGACCGCCGCAAACCGGCGCTGGGCACCACCGGGTGGCTCCAGCCACTGCTGTCCTCGGGTGTCACGCTCGCACGCCGGGGCGCGCTGGCGGTCATCGTGCTCGCGGTGCTTGCGGGTGGGCTCGGTCTGCTGGCCTACACCGACCTCGACCGGCAGGGGTTCCAGCAGGACCTCGCCGACGAGAACAGCTGGCAGACCTCGCTGCCCGACCCGGTCGGGTGGAGCGCCCACGAGACCGACTACCGGCAGAACCTCGACTACGTGCAGGCGAACTACCAGTCCGACGACGAGCGCGAGCGGGTGACGGCGTTTCTCGTCCGGGGGAACGTCACCGACCCCGAGACACTCGACCGGTTCCGCGTCGGGGAGGTCGCCGCCCGGGAGAGCGAGATCACCTTCGAGCAGGCCGGCGACGTGCCGCTCGTCTCGCCGGTCTCCCTGGTGCGACAGGCGACCGTCGAGAGTGAGACCTACGCCGGACTCGTCGCGGGTGTTGCCGAGCGCAACGACGAGTTCGGGCGCGTGGTGGAGAGCCTCGCCGACGATGACGAACCCTTTGCCGACGCGCTGGCGGCAGCCGACCCCCTGCCCGTCGAGAACCTGACCGTGCTGTACGATGCGCTCTGCGAGCGCGCGCCCGAGGAGGCCAGCGAGGTGCTCGAACGGACCGACGGCGAGTACCGCTCGATGCGACTCGTCGTCCCAGTCGACCAGGGTGTCGACATCGACAGGCGCGGCGCAGAGATGCACGGTATCGCCGACGAGATGGAGAACGGGACCGGGCTGAGCGTCGTGCCGGTGGACTTCGCCACGGTGTCGAACGCGGGGCTGGGCGAGATTGCCGACAGCATCCTCACGACGATGCTGCTCGCCTTCGGCGGGGTCGCGCTGGTGCTCGCGGGGATGTACTGGCTCGAGCGCCGGGAGCTCGTGCTCGGTGTGGTCACGGTCGTCCCCATCGTGCTGGTCACCGGACTGGTCTTTGCCGGGATGTACCTGTTCGGGGTCGCGCTGACGTTCATCACGGCCTTTCTCGTGAGCATCACCATCGGACTCGGCATCGACTACAACATCCACATCAGCGACCGGTTCGCGCAGGAACTCGACCGCGGTCTCCCGCCGGTCGAGGCACTGCGGACGACGGTCCAGGGAACCGGCGGAGCGCTGCTCGGGAGTGTGCTCACCTCCGGTGTGGCCTTTGCCACACTACTGTTGCACCCGTCGGTCGTCTTTCGCTCGTTCGGACTCATCGTCGTGCTGGCGCTCGTGCTCTCGTTCGTGGTCAGCGTGCTGGTGTTGCCGAGTTTCCTCCTGCTGTGGGCGCGGCGGTGGCGTGGCGCACCCGAGCACGAGCAGGACACGCGTCCCACGCCGTCGTCCCCGGACTGACCGCGGGTGCGACACCGCGACAGAGACTCTGTGACGACACTCACAGGCGGGGTCCCCTGTTGGCTTGACCCTGTCAGACTGACGCGTCATCCGTGCTCGCCTTGTACAATACACACTGTGATACCGTACACGACGTCGACGGTCCCGTGGATTACACGACGCCTAGTCGTCGGTGACGGGACAGTATTTCGGGACAGGTACAAAGTAGTTATACCGCCGGAGGATGACAGCGTACACATGGGTGAGTCAGTAGACGATATCGGAGAGCAGAGCCGGGGCGACCTCGTCGGTCGGCTGGTCACGGCCGGTGAGACCGAGACAGCCGGGCCGGGCGAACCGATTCGTGTCGGGAGCCCGGAGGAGTTTGCCGACATCGTCGCGGAGTACAGCGTCGCACTCGCGGCGTTGGGCGCGGAGTGGTGTCGCTCGTCGCGCGAACTGCAGTCGGTTGCCGAGACTGTGGCGCAGGAGACGCCGGCCGCGGTGGCGGTGGTCGACGTCGACGAACACCGGCGTCTCGCCCGGCGGTACAGCGTCCGTGGCGTCCCGACGCTCGTTCTGTTCAGCGACGGCGAAACCGTCGAGTGGGTCCCGGAGATGCGCGACGAGGACCACCTCGTCTCGCTGGTGAGAGAGTACGTCTGACCCGTTCCGGTCTGCGGGCCGTCGTGGAACTGCCGTTCACCAGGTGCCGTGGAAGGTGTCGAACTCCAGACTGTCGAGCGGTTTCTCGCCGATGGCGATGCGGTACTCGCCGGGCGTGAGCATCGGCTGGTCGAACTGTGGTCCGTCGTCAGTGGTGATGCGGGGACAGCCGGTGTTCACGTAGGCGTCGAGCCCGAAGTTGAGCAGGCGGTCGGGGGTGACCTCGTCCATCGTGATGAGGTAGGCGTCGTCGTTGGCGTCGACGATCTCCTTTGCCTCCTCCAGTCGGCCCTGGCCGATCTTCGTGCAGTAGATGACACCCCAGGAGTCGGCGTCCATCGCCTTGTGGACGGCGGCGTAGCGCTGTTTCATGAACTTCTCGTTGTCCGCAACGGTCACGACGTTGTTCACCGGGTCTGCGATAACAACGTGCTTGTCGGGGTGTTCCATCG
>CAYZGA010000158.1:0-4726 GCA_964477945.1 uncultured Halobacteriales archaeon | reverse complement strand
TGTCCGGGTTGGCGTACTTCTCGGCGATGGCCTCGCCCTGCTCGGTGAACTTGATCGCCCCGGTGACCGACTCGTTGGGCAACGCCAACATGGCGTGGTTCATCGGGCCGCCGCCGCGGGAGATCGATCCGCCACGGCCGTGAAACAGGAGCAACTCGATATCGTGGGAGGCACAGATATCCGCCAGGCGGCGCTGGTTGCGGTACAGCGACCAGTTGGCCGCGAGAAAGCCGTTCTCCTTGTTCGAGTCCGAGTAGCCAAGCATGACCTCCTGTACGTCACCGCGGGCCGCGAGCGCGTCCGCGTACACCTCGTTCTCGAACAGGGTCCCCATGATGCGCCGGGCACCCGACAGCGCCGACTTTGTCTCCAGCAGCGGGACGATATCGAGCCCGCAGTAGTCCGGCAGGTCGACAACACCCGCCTGGTCGGCCAGAAAGAGCACCTCGAGCACGTGGCTCGGCTCCTCGGTCATGCTGATACAGTAGGTGTCGATGGCGTCGACCCCGTACTCGCGGTGCCAGTCGGCCAGCGCGTCGAACCGGGAGAGCACGCGCCCGGGGGTCCCCATGAACGTGTCGTGGTCGGCAACGTCGATGACAGGCGAGGACTGCCGGATAGCGTCGGTGAGCGTCGCCACCCGGTCGTGCTCGTCCATCGCCTCGTAGTCGACATCGACGCGGTTGAACACGGCGGCGACAGTCTCGGTGTGGTTCTCGCGGTGGTCCCGCAGGTCCAGACTGGCGAGCGTGAACCCGAACGTGTCGACCTGCCGGATCAGCGGTTCGACCGCGTCGTCCGCGACGACACCGCTCCCGTCAGCGCGGAGACTCGCCGCGATGGCCTCCAGGTCGGCCTGTAGCTCCCCCGCGTCGCTGTACCCGCCCTCTCTGACGTCGCCGACGCGCTCGATGCGCTCGCGCATCAGTTTCAGTTTCTGCCGGTACGGCTCGTTCGGGTACCGCTCGCGGACGTCGCGGGCGACGGTGGGGAGTCGCTCCCTGTCGGCCGCGAGCCGTGACTCGAAGGCCTCTCCGGGGACGGGCCCCTCGTGGCTCAGCACGCCCGACAGCGACTTCAGCCGTTCCCGGTACCGCTCCAGCACGACCCTGCGCTGGCGGTGCAGTGTCTCTGTGGTCACCTCCGGCGTGACGTGCGGGTTGCCGTCCCGGTCACTGCCGGCCCAGGAGCGAAACTCGAACAGTTTCGGGACCGCCGTCTCGGGGTACGGCTCGTCCAGCTGGCGCTCCAGTTCCTCGTAGACGGTGCCGACCACGTCGAACAGAACGTTCTCGAGGTACCACTGGACGTTGAGCGCCTCGTCGGTCACCTCGGGACGGCGGTCGCGGATCTGCGAGGTCCGCCAGAGTGTCGTGACCTGTGACTCTAGGGCCCGCTCGATGGCCGCCTCTTCACGCTCGGTGAGACGGTGCTCGTCGAGTGTCTCGATGTGCCCGGCGATCTCCCGGAGCTTTGCCTTCGTGGTCTTCCGGCGCGCCTCGGTGGGGTGGGCGGTGAACGTCGGCTCGATGAGCGTGTCCCCGAGCACCTGCCCGAGTCGGTCCGGCGGCACGTCCTGCTTGGCGAGCCACTCCACGGTTGCGGCCAGACTGTCCGCGAGGGTGCCCGCCTCGCCACGCTCGCGGATTGCTCTGACCCGCTCGCGCTCCTCTGCGAGGTTGCGCAACTCGAAGTGGGTGGCGAACGCGCGGGCCACCACCTCCCGCGTCTCGCCGTCCAGCGCCGCGAGCATCCCTCCCAGCTCTGTCCCCGGCAGTTTGCCGGCCCGCCGGCTCTCGATTGCCTCGCGTCGCACCCGCTCGACAGCGTCGAACGCTGCCGGCGACGCCTGCTCCGACAGCACCTCCCCCAGCAGTGCGGTCAGGCTCCGCACGTCCTGGGTTAGCTCTCGCGTGTGCAGTGTCATACCATCTCACAGCCACCGCACGCACAAAAACCACCGCGTCGCGGAGATTCTTACTCGTACCCGAATTAGTCTTTCTCGGCGTTGCCGACGCGGATTGCCTGGACGAGCGAGTAGACGGGCACGCCGTCGAGCTGGTCGATACCCTGCTTGTCGACCAGCACGACACAGGCAACGGGGTCACCGCCGCGGTCACGGAGCCCTTGGACGGTCTCGCGCATCGTCTTGCCGCTGGTGATGGTGTCGTCCACGACGTAGCACTGGCGGCCGCGGATGTCGGCAAAGTTCTCCGAGAAGGTCCCCTCCAGGTCGTCCAGTTCGTCCTCCTCCCACTGGTGTTTTCGGGGGGCGTAGGTGGCGATGTCCGTGTCGAGTTCGCGGGCGATGACCGTCGCGAGCGGTGTGCCCGCCTTCTCGATGCCGACGGTGAGGTCGACAGCCTCGCCCTGTTTCGAGAGCAGGTCCGCCATCGCCATGCCGGTGTAGGCGAGTCGCTCCGAGTCCCTGCCGAGCGCGCTCCAGTCGATGTGGATGTCGTGTGGACCGCCGGTCTGCTCGGGCGTGCTCGTCCCGGCGTTGCGGTCCACGAGCCAGCTCGCCGTCTCCCGGGAGACGTTCAGTTCGTCCGCCACCTCGCCCTTCGAGAACCCGCGCGCTGACAGTTTGCCCGCGCTCTCTATCAGGTCGTCGACGTTCTTCATGCTCCTCCTTGCGGGGTGGCGGTCTTAACTGTTAGCTCGACAGGGTCGTCGCGTCGGGGAACCCGCTCGAACCGGCGAACGGCCTGGGGGTCCTGTCGATGGGGCGTGAGGTCGCGCGCGGCGACCGAGCGCCGGTCGTTAAGTGAGAGACGGTCGTAACGGGACCATGAATAGATACGAGTTGCTGTACCGACTCTACGAGAACCACGACACGGAGACGTTGCGCTCGTATCAGGCGTTCGTGGACCTGTTCCCGCCGGTGGACTCGCGGGTCGCGCTCGACCACTGGGAGACAGCGAGCGAGGAACTGGACGAGCGCAAGGCCACGGTCCGCTCGTCGTTTCCCCGTGTCGGCGAGACCTTTGCCGAGGTGGGCGCGATGGCGACCCGCAGTCAGGCGTTTGCCGCGCTCGACCTCTACACGAAGTACGACCGCGGCGTGAACGTGCTGGTGCTCGATGTCGACGAGACGCTGCGGTCGGCCGGCAACACGGACAACGAGATCCCGCGCGAGACCCTGCACCTGCTGACCCGGTTCCACGAGGCGGGGATGCCCATTGTCATCTGCACGGGACAGACACTGGAGAACGTGAAGGGGTTTCTCATCCAGGGGCTCGGCAACGAGATGGTCCACTCGGGGCGTGTCAGTATCGTCTACGAGGCGGGCACCGGCGTGTTCACACCCGGTCAGGGTGCCGACACCAAGCAGTTGCTCTACGAGGACCTCGATACGGAGATCCAGGCGGTGTTCGACCGGGTGCGCTCGCGGGTACTCCCGGACGCACCCGAGCAACTCCGGCAGGGCTGTCACCTGCAGGGCAACGAGTTCAACATCACGGTGAAACCCAACTCCGAGACGGGCAGTGACCGCGCGCGGGCGGACATCGACGAGGCGCTGGTCTACCTGCTGGACCTGCTGGCGGAGAGTGTCGGGGCCGTCACCGACGCCGAGGCGGTCCCGGGTATGACACGCGCCTACTACGCCGCACAGGACCCCGAGATCCGGGCGGTGCTCGAAGCGGTCGACACAGTTCCCGAGACCGACCCGTCGGCGGTTCCCGAGCCCTTCGAGTCGATCTTCGAGCGCATCGACGTCGCGTACTACGAGGCCGACGCCGCCGAGATCGGGTCGCTCGAACTCAACAAGGTCGTCGGTGTCGAGGCCGCGCTGGACGTGCTCGGTATCGACGACCCGTTCGCGCTCGTGATGGGGGACTCGAAGAGCGACCTTCGGGTGATGCGCTGGGCGGCGGAACACGACGCCGGACTCGCCGCCGCGCCGGAACACGCCTCCCAGGACGTGCTCGACCACGTCCGGGGCACGGACGAACTCGTGTTCGACCGCGGCGACGCCGCCGAGATGCTCCGGACCGCCTTCGCGATGCGGGAACTCGGCAGTGTCGAGTAGGTTTATCTCCGCGGCGCTCGAACCCCACCTATGCCAGCCACTGCCCCGAGTCCGGGAACCGCGGACCCGCTCGACCTGCACGGGGTCGTCCCGCCGACAGTTACCGCACTCGACGACGACGGTGCGGTCGACCCGGCGGCGACAGCAGCACACGCCCGGTTCGTCGCCGACCACGGTGCGAGTGCGGTGTTCCCGCTCGGGACGAACGGCGAGTTCGCCACCCTCTCGGCCGCGGAGCGCCGACAGGTCGTCGAGGCGGTGGTCGGTGCCGTCGACGTGCCGGTCATCGCGGGTGTCGGCTGTCCGGGCACCCGCGAGACGGTCGCGGGCGCGGAACACGCCGAACAGGCGGGCGCGGACGGAATCGTCGTCGTCACGCCGTACTACTACCCGCTCGACGGGACGGCGGCCGTCGAACACTACCGGACGGTGGCCGCGGCGGTCGACCTCCCGGTGTACGTCTACCACATCCCGAGCAAGACCGGAAACCGGCTCTCGCTCTCGACGGTCGAGCGTATCGCGGCCATCGACGGTGTCGCCGGCCTGAAAGACTCCTCCAAGGAGGTCCCGTGGCTGACACAGGCGATCGACGCGAACCCGGGACTGTCGGTGCTCGCCGGGTCGGACTCGCTGTTGTATGCCGGTCTCGCGGTCGGCTGTTCGGGGCTGGTCAGCGCCGTGGCGAACGTCTTT
>CAYZGA010000157.1:2695-4755 GCA_964477945.1 uncultured Halobacteriales archaeon | reverse complement strand
TCGTCGAACTTCGCCTTCGCGTACGGGCAGTGGTTGCAGGTGAACACCACGAGCAACCCCTCGTGGTCGGCGAACTCGGAGAGTGCGTGTGTCTCGCCGTCTGTTCCGGGCAGGTCGAACGACGGCGCGCTGTCACCCCGCTCGAGGAGGTCTGTCGAGTCGAGTGCGACCATACAACCGGTTGCGTGCGACCGGGCTTACAGATTCCGCTCCCGAGATGAACAGACTCGGCGTCGCGTGATACGGCCGTGCGTGACTCTGTACCGCTATGCTATCGCCAAACCGGTGTGTCAGGCCGCGAAACGTATGAATCTTCGAGGCGGCCGAAAATAATCACGCACGACCGTATGAGTGGAGCGTCCCGGTGTCCGCCGCGCGAGCGGCGGACTGCACCTCGCCTGATCTGCTGTGGTCCGTCCCGGCGAGTTGCCGTGCCTCTGACATCGTCCCGCGCAACGGGAACGGGCGGTCTTGGCCGCCATTGCATATCAGGTGCTCCATCTATAAAGACATGATATCTAATATGCAATATCCCGTTACACGAGGGGGCTATACATCTAGACGGCGGGCGCGACGGACTGCCGGGTGGTGTCCTCACCGGGTCGACTGGAAGAGCGCGTCGAACAGGCGGCGCTGTGCTTCGCGGAGGTGGTGAGTGACCGTGGGCTGTGAGACCCCCAGGCGGTCGGCGAGTTCGACACCGGTCGTCTCGCGCGGCGACTCGAAGAACCCGGACTCGTAGGCCGTGTGGAGAACTTCGCGCTGGCGGTCGGTGAGGTCTCTCGACAGTGCGCGCTCTGTGGCCGCGGTGTCGGCGCGGCCGTCGACATCACGGCGGGAGGCGAGTTCGACGTCGTAGCGACCCTGGACCCGGTCGAGAAACGCCCGGACGTCACTGCCCTGTGTGAGTCTGACAGTGGCCGTCGTGCCCCCGGGTCGGGCACAGACCTCGCGAGGAACCGCCCCGCAGGACACGAGCGTCGACGGGAGGGTATCGGTGCCGAGCGTGGCCCGGAAGGTGACGTCCCGGCCACGTTCGACGGTGTCGAGCGACTCGACGGTGACAGATGTCGCCTCGAGTGCGCTGACCGTCTCAACCGGGGGGTCGGTGAGGGTGAACAGAACGCGTGTCCGCCCGTCACCCAGGGGCGTCACGTCGCGGTACTCGACCGGACTGTCGACCGTCTCCGCGACGGTGTGCAGGAACGTGCCCGGGTCGGGAAACCGGAGTTCGAGTTCGACCGACCCCCCGGGCAGTGTCGCGTGGTCGTGTTCGAGTCGGCTGACGGCGTACGGAATCGCTCTGCCGAGATGTGAGAGCGTCTCCCGGATGGTGTCGTCGAACGCGTGGTCGGTGGTGGCGTACACCGCGAGCACACCCCGGACAGTCTCACCGTGCATCAGTGGGAGAGCAAACACCGACCTGTACCCTCGTTCGACGGCCGCCCGTGCCCAGTCGGGGCCCTGGAGGTGGTCGGTGAGATCAGCGACGTGGACAGGTTCGCCGGACGAAAGGGCCCGTGCGGCTGGCGAGGTCCCGTCGATGTCGAGCGAGCGGTCGTCGAGGTAGTCCGCCTCACCGCGACCGGTGGTGTCACCGTCGGCCCAGGCCCGTGGCCGGACAGTGTCGCCGTCGACGGGAACGGTTCCAATCCACGCGAGCGCGTACTGGTCCAGGTCGACGAGGCGGTCACAGGTACTCTGTTCCAACTCCTCGCGGGTGTCGGCGGAGCGGAGTATCGACTCCACCTCGCAGACGAGACCGAGCAACTCGTCGAACCGTTCGAACCGGTCTGTCTGCGCCGCGAGACGGCGTTCGAGTTCGCAAAGACCGGACCGGTCGGCAACCCGGTCGAGCGCGGCCTCGGTCGTGGCCGCGAGCAACCCGATGAGGCGGCGCTTTCGCTCGCCAACAGACATCCGCTCCGGGGCGGCAACGACGAACACGCCGTGCTCGTCCAGCGGCACGAACAGTCCGGTCCGGGCCGCCGTGTCGGGGTCGGCAACGTGCTCGGAGTTGCGAACGTCGGTGAAGAACCGTTCCTCGCCGTCCATGTACG
>CAYZGA010000157.1:0-2595 GCA_964477945.1 uncultured Halobacteriales archaeon | reverse complement strand
GACGTGAGCGTCTCCTCGCGCTCGCGACTCTCGGCGGCGGCGACGGCGTGCCCGACAGTCCGACCGAACTTCTCGAGTACGTCGAGTTCCCGCGTGTCGAACGCGTCGGGGCGGTCGGAGCAAAGCGTGAGGACACCGCGTGTCTCACCGTCATCGGTGACCGGGATTGCCGCTACCGAGCGAACGTCCCGGGTATCCCGGTAGACTGTCCGGTCCGCGCCACTCGAACTGTGGGGTTCCCCGTCGTCGGCCGCCCTGCGGGTCGGAGCCGACGGTGGCATCGCCGATACCAGCGTTTCGGGGTCGAACTCCGCCTGTCTGCCGGTTGCACCCGGGCGGAGTTCCCCGCCGTCTGCCCGGAACAACAGCGCACAGCTGTACTGCTCCGAGTCCACGAACTGCTCGCAGACCGCCTGTTCGACCTCGTCGCGGGTGGTCGCACCGACCAGCGCCGTGTTCACCTCGCGGATTGTCTGGTTGATGCGGTCCAGTTGGACCCGGTCGGTCACATCCTCCAGCGTGGAGACCATCCGGTTGAGTTCGCCGTCCTCGTCGAAAAGCGGCACCACGTCGGCCACGATGTGTCGACGCTCGCCATCGGGCGTCTCGACGACGAGTTTCTCGTCGTGGACCGGTTCACCCGTCTCTCTGACCCGCTCGACCATCCTGTCGTCCTCCGAGCGGGGCGCACCCGAGGCCGACAGTATCTTCAACTCCTCCGGGGTCGTCTGCTGGCCCTCCAGTGTTCCCGGTTCGACACCTAAGATGGTCGCCGCCTCGTCGTTCGCGCTGCGCACCTCGAGACTAGCGTCGCTCACCATGATACCGACCGGACTCGTCTCCAGGATGCGCTTGACGATGTCACGCTCGGCTTGGAGACCCTGCTCGCGCTCGACCCGGTCGGTGATGTCGAGCGAGACACCGCGCATCCCGACCACCTCGCCGTTCTCGACTATCGGCTCGCCGTGCGACGAGACCCACTTCTGTCCCCCGTCGGCCGGTTCGATCCGGACCTCCATATCGAGCGGCTCACCCTCCTGGTACAGTCGGTCGATAGCCTCCTGTGCCTTCTCGCGGTCCTCGGGGTGACAGCACTCGACGATGTCCGAGAGGGCCGGTTCCGTCCCGGTCGGGAGACCGAGCATCTCCAGGGTGTCGTCGCTCACGGTCCCGGTCCCCGTTCGAAAGTCGTACTGCCACCCCCCGACATCTCCGACCGCCTGCGCCTGCTCCAGGAACTGCCGGTTGCGCTCGAGTTCGCGCTCGCGCTCCCTGTACTCGGTGATGTCCTGTACCACGCCGCGGACACGGACCACCTCGCCGCCCTCTGTCTGTGGGTCACCGCGGAGACGGACCCACCGTGTCTCGCCGTCGTCCCTGACGATTCTCGCCTCGGTGTCGAACGACTCGCCGCGCCCGAGTGCGCTGTCGAGTCTGTCACTGACATCTGACCAGTCCTCGGGGTGGTAGTACTCCTGAGCGGTGTCCAGTTTCGGTGTCGCATCCGCCGGCAGACCGAAGATGTCGTACACCTTCTCTGTCCAGCGGTTCGGCCCGTCGAGGTTGTACTCCCACGCCCCGACATCGGCGATTTCCTGTGCCTTCGAGAACAGGTCGTCGCGTCGTTCGAGCGTTTGCTTGCGCCGCTCTCGCTCGGTGACATCCCGGGCGATACCGACGACGCGGGTTCCCTCGCCGTCGTCGGGAGCAACGAGCGCGCGGTCCTCGACCCATCGTATCTCGCCGTCGGGCCGGCGGATGCGGTAGGTCACCTCGCGGCTGGTGGACGCCGCCAACCTGTCCACGGCCGCCTCGCGGACCTGGTCACGGTCGTCGGGGTGTACCGTCTCGAAGAACGCGTCTGTCCCGCCCGCGAGAAGGTGCTCGCGTGGCCGGCCCCAGATGGTCTCGTACCCGGCGCTGACGAACTCGATCTCTCTGCCCGGTGGGTTGTTCGGGTTGCGGACCCAGATAACGTCCTCCAGATTCTCGCTGAGTCGTTCGAGCAGTGACTCGTTCGTGTGAGGGCCGTGCTGTGCCATCCCGGACACCGGGGTGGCCTCGCAGGCGTTCTCGACGCGCCGGCGCACGAGCGCCGGGGGAGCCTCCCCCGGGCGCGACCGCACCACATCGGTCGCACCCGCGTCGAGCATCCCCTCGACTGTGCTCTCGCGGGTAAACGCCACGAGCGGTGTCGACGGGTACGACCGCCGGAGCCGTTCGACTGTCTCGACGCCCCCCTCGGTCGTCCCGTCGACGACCAGACAGTCTATCGACCGGCCGGCCGGCCACGCCTCGGTATCGCCGGTCCAACTGGTCGACACCTGGAACCGCTCCCCGAGCGACGGCTCCGCGGACTGACCCCGCTTACCGACGTACAGCACCTCGGGTGACGCCGATATTCCCTGCACTCAACGGCACCTCCACGAGCGACCGACAGGAGTGCGTCTCTCTCTCACATACATTTGTTACTTGCTGCATAATAGACGGTTGCAAATGAATGTTTCGTGGTTGACCGTTCTGATTTTCAGTAGTATTTGGGAGTATTTAGCCACATTCAGTAGTACTGGCGAGGACGTACTGTGTGAGACTCCC
>CAYZGA010000156.1:1164-4944 GCA_964477945.1 uncultured Halobacteriales archaeon | reverse complement strand
ACCGACGCTGACTGGAAAGCGCAACTGACCAAGGGCTGTCGGCTGCTGGCTGCTGTCGACCATCTCGTAGGACAGGGGCTCTACACGGCTACCATCGAATTGTGTTTTGGGGTAACCGAACGTTCGATTGAGGCCTACGCGCTGGCCGAAGGGGGCGACAGCTTAGCTGATTTTCACGACCACACCTATTGTTACAGTCGTGCAAGTGATCTTGGACTGCTCTCCGCCACGACCACAGAAAGGCTCTGTGAGCTGTATGACACCAACCGCACGAACAGTTACTACGGCGGGCGACGCCCGACAGACCGGCAGGCAAAAGCGATGCGAGAACTAGCTCGGAAGGTTCACGAACACGTTACCAGCCAGATTCGAGAGGGTGGGGTTTGTGTCTGTGGGTCGCTGTAAGACCACGCGAGTACGACCGTGCGTTCACGACACCGCTTGAGTGCTGTGTCCGCTGACGAATCGGCTACAGTCACGACCGCGGCGACACCACTCGTGGTGCAGCTCGAATACCGACTCAACGGGGACTGGGCCGAAGTCGTCCGGTTCGACTACGACCCCGAGGGGATGCACGGCCACGATGTGACCGAGGAAAGTGTCCACATGGACGTGTATCGGGACAGGGAGAAACTCAAAAGCCAGGAGAGATCCGCTCCGAGGACCGCCAACGAGTCCCTCACTTCTGCCGAAGAACATTTGAATAGGTTCGTCATAACAGTCTATAATCTTATCGTGAACAGTTTCGTTAGTACGTGATATCCGTGCGAGCGGAGCGAGCGCGGTTCACCGGGCGCGACCGGCGGGAGCGCCCGGCTTTTTTTGGTCCAGATTTTTTGCGCGAGCGGTGCCGAAGGCACCCGAGCGGAAAAAAGGTGGTCAGGCGGCATCCTGAAACGCGTACTCGACGGCCTTGTTGAGCGTGGGGTGGGCGTGGATGGTGCCGGCGACATCCTCGACGTGACCGCCGGCGCTGCGCATCGCCACGACCACCTCGTGGAGCAGGACCGACGCCTCGTGGCCGAGGATGTGACAGCCGAGTATCTCGCCGTCGGGGGCGGCGAGCACCTTCACGAACCCGTGGTCGAGTTTCTTCGCCCGACCCATCGGCGTCCCCGGGATAGACTGTCGCCCGACGACGTACGCCCGGTCCTGCAGTTCGTCCTCGGTCGCACCGACGCCGGCGATCTGCGGCTCGGTGAAGATGGCGTGTGGCATCGCCGTGTAGTCGACCGGTGTCGGGTTGTCCTCGACGACGGTCCGGACGAGGCAGTCGGTCTCGTAGTCACCGGAGTGTTTGAACATGTGGTTGCCCGCGATGTCGCCCAGCGCCCAGACGTTCTCCGCGCTCGTGGCGAGGGACTCGTCGGTTTCGAGAAAGCCCCGGTCGTCGGTGGCGAGACCGGCCGCCTCGACGGACAGCGTGTCGGTGTTCGGTCGGCGACCGACAGCGACGAGCAGTTCCTCGCCCGAGACGGTGACCTGCTCGCCGTTCTCGCGCTCGGCGTGGACGGTCATCTCGTCGCCGTCGCTCTCGACGGCCGTCGCGCGGTGGCCGGTGTAGACGTCGTGGCGCTCGCGGGCGATGTCGGTGAACGTCTCGGCGACCGCCGGGTCCTCGCGGGGGACGAGGCTGTCGCGCATCTCGACGATGCTGACGTCGGTGCCCATCGACTCGAAGAAGTAACCGAGTTCGACCGCGATGTACCCGCCGCCGAGCACGACGAGACTGTCGGGTTGCTCACGGAGGTACAGCGCCGACCTGCTCGTGAGGAAGTCGACGGTGTCGAGACCGTCGATGGGTGGTACGACCGGCCGACTGCCCGCCGCGACGACGACCCGGTCGCCGCGCACGCGCTCGCCGTCCACCGCGACGGTCCGCTCGTCGACGAACTCCGCCTCGCTTTTGTACAGCGTGAGGTGGTCCATCTCGCGGTACCGCTCCTCCATACCGGTTGCGAGACCGGAGAGGGTCTCGTCCATCTCGTCGATGACGGCGGCAAAGTCGTGCCCGTCGAGCGAGGCGTCGAGGTGGAACCGGCCGGCATCGCGCACGCTGTTGGCGGCGGTTGCCGCCTGGATGACCATCTTCGACGGGTTACAGCCCCTGTTGAGGCAGGTCCCGCCGAGCGGTCCCTTCTCGACGAGTGCCGTCTCCAGTCCGGCCTCGGCAGCCGCGGCTGCCACGTTGTTGCCGGTGCCGCCGCCGACGACCAGCACGTCGTAAGATGCGACACTCATCTGTACCACCCGGCGACCGGTCCGGCACGGCCCCGAACTCGCCCGGTGCGTGCCCGGGCCGTGCTGTTCTGGTGCATACAGGGGCAGACGGTCGGCTGCCACTTCAACACCGTCCCGGTCTGCCGTGTCACCACCAGAGCCCGGTAGATACAAGTATGGTGGGTCCGCGGCGGCGGCAGTCGCGGGCGCGAACCCCGAGACGCGCCTGGATACCGGATACATCCGGCGGTAGGGGCACCTGTCCACGTGTCGACGGTCGGCGGGTCGGTCACGGCACGGAACTGTCAGGTGACCGGTCGGGTCCGGACGTGGGCGGGTCGTCCCAGTCGAGTCCACGGACGAGTCCCAGCGCGCTGGCGACGTCGCGCAACCGGATCGGGTCGCCGCCGCGGTACGCGGCGACGTGGTCGTCGGCCGTCGCGCGCAGCGAGTTCGCGGTGTCTGCCTCGCCTGCGGCGGCTGCCCCGGCAGCCTCGGCCATCGTCTCCGCGGCCGACTGTGCCTCGCCCGCCCGGTCGTGCAGCGTCGAGAGCAGCGACCGGACCCGCTCGATGTCGACGGTCACCGCTCGGGTCGCGAGGTCGTCAGCCGCGGTCCGGGCCGCCGCGAACATCGCCGCCGCGTCGGCGTAGGTCCGGGCGACGGTCTCGAAGGCCGGTTGTGCCGACTCGTAGGCCTCGTCGTTCCACAGGTCGACAGCCTGCCGGTAGCCGGTATCGCCCTCGCTGGTCAGGTCGGCACCGGTCGACACCTGCTCGTGGATCGCGGTCCGCCGGTCGTACAGCGGGATACGGTCGGCCGGTCGACTCGACATGACCGCCTGCGGGTCGTCCTCGTGGCCGAGTCCCAGCACGTGGCCGAGTTCGTGTTTGGTCGTGTTGGTGATACTCCAGTGTGGTCGTGTCCCGGCGACGACGCGAGCGACAACCGGGTCGGGCACGCGACTGTCCGGCCCGAGCAGCGGCGCGCAACCGAGCACGCGCTCGCTGTACCCCTCGACGTCCGAACAGCCCTCGGGGGTGTCGGCGTACACGACGACCAGGTCCGGGTCTCCCGACTCGATTACCTTGAACGACACCGTGAATCCGGTGTAGGTCTCGCTCTCCGTCTCCCAGAACGAGAGCGCCTCACCGGCGCTCGTCGCCAGGTCGTGTGTCGTCTCGCTCTCCACGTCGAGACGGACCGTCACCGTCTCGCCGGCGAACGGGTGTCCCTCCTCGGAGGTGAACGCCGAGAGACAGCCGCCGGTCGCGGCGAGTCCTGCTGCCCCCGCGAGCACTGCCCGACGTCGCATTGTCCGGTCTTTGTCGCCACGGAGATAAGTCACTCGTCGGGGGACGGCACGGGTATCCGGGAACCGACAGAGCGCCGATTCCTCGACGGTGCAACTGGTGGGCACCGCACGGGGACTCCGCAGTCGTGTCGGGCGCACACTCCGTCGACCGACACCGTCGGCGAGCGGGTCGCTGCCCGGTCGACCGACACCGCCGGCAGGCAGGTCACGGTCCGGGTGACCGATACCGCCGACGGGTGAGTCGC
>CAYZGA010000156.1:0-1064 GCA_964477945.1 uncultured Halobacteriales archaeon | reverse complement strand
TCAGACGACACTCTCCTCCCAGCCTTCGCTGTGAATCCGCTCGTCGGGTGCGCCGAGGTCACGCAGGCGCTCCTTCGTCTGGACGACCATCGGCGGGACACCACAGACGTAGAAGTCCCGCTCGGTGAACGCGTCGAACAGCGACTCCAGGTGTTCCTGTGCGTACCCGACCCGGCCGGTCCACTCCCAGTTGGGGTCCGACAGGACGAAGGTCACGTCGAGGTTCGGGTTGTTCGCCGCCATCTCGTTGAGTGTCTCCCGGTGGATGATGGTCTCCTCGCGTTTCTCGCCGAGCACGACGTGCGCGTGGCCGGTTCCCTCGCGGAGGTACTGCCGGAGCATCGCCATCATCGGCGTGAGGCCCGTGCCCGATGCCAGAAAGGCGACATCCCGGTCCGGGTCGGCGAGCGCCAGCGCACCCTCGATGGGACCGATAGTCAGCGTGTCACCCGGCCGTTTCTGGTGGATGTACGAGGACGCCAGTCCGTCGTCGTAGCGCTTGACCGTGAGCGCCAGCTGGTCACTGCCCGGGAGATTCGTCGGCGTGTACGGTCGCACGACCCGCTCGTCACCGGAGTCGAACCGGATTGTCGTGTGCTGGCCCGGTCTGTAGTCGAACTCGTGTCCCGGCACCCGCAGCCGGAATCCCCTTACTCGTGGCGTCATCTGGTACGTGTCGACGACTGTTGCTTCGTGTGTCATTGGTATCGTTGTTGTGATGGCTCCCAGCTGCCGGGCACACCGACAGAACAGGTTGTGTAGACTCGATTGTACGCCGTATGTAACTGGTAGGGCGCGCGCACGGATAAGCGGCGCGAGGGTCGTGTCGCCGGGGTGTGGGACCGCCTGCCGACCGGGATTACCGGTTGGGGGGCCGGTTCACGCCGCGCAGCGCCCCGCGTTTCAGTTCGCGGGCCTTCCGCTCGAGTCGTTCGGCCACCACCTCGGTCGGGTCGTCGTTCTCGTGACCCTCGGCGACGATGTCCACGAGCGCGGACCCGACGATGACGCCGTCGGCCCCCGCCGAGACGATGCGCTCGGCGTGGTCACCGGTCTTGATACCG
>CAYZGA010000155.1:0-5037 GCA_964477945.1 uncultured Halobacteriales archaeon | reverse complement strand
GGGTCAAGTGGTTCGAGAGACTAACGGAAGACTGCGTCTTCCGAACGACCCCGAGGCACTCGGCCTGCTCTGCCTGTAGACGACGGCACTGCCACACAGCGGGCACCACGTGACCGCGAGCGGGTCGCCGTCGACGGTGTCGTTGACTATCTCGTGGAAATTGAGAGTTCGGACCGGGTACGCACGCGGCGGGTCGCTCTCGACTACGAGCACCCGGTCGGTCGGGTCCCCGACGTGGGTCGCCCCGAACGTCGGGTCGTCGATGCTCGGAATCGCGTCCGGTTCGAGGACCCGTCTGACGTTCATGACTGCGAGCAACCCCCGGAGTGCTGTACGACCCCGAGACTGTCCGGACTGAACAGTTCGTACTCCAGCGTGACACAGTCGGCCTCGGTCTGTGCGCCGGGTGTGAACATCACACTATCGAACGCGGTCGGGTCGACGGTAATCTCGTACTGCCCCTTGTCGTCGGGAAGAGCACTCTCGACCCGGTCGGCCGTTGCGCCGGCGTCGATCTCGTAGGTCTCGTCGACGACGGTGTCGCCGTCGAACAGCACCTCGAGGGAGACGGTGTGCGGTTGCTCGTCGGAGTTCCTGAGGTCGATGTGACCAACCTCGACGGTGTCCTCGCTCGGACCCAGACACCCGGCGAGGCCAACCCCCGACACCCCGGCGGCGACCGACCCCAGAAACGCGCGACGGTGCATACTGTCTATCATAACTGGCGTGTCAGGATATAAAACGCCTGTTATTGCTTGTCGGAGTCTCGCTGCCCGGGACCGGACGGGGCCGTCGGCACGTCACCACCGGGGAGGATACCCCCGTCGAGAGTGTCGAGCACCCGGTCGCCGGCACAGTGCCCCAGTGCGACGACGAGTCCCCACGTGGCGTGACCAGCGAGCGAGGGTCCGGTGAGGTTCGGCAGCGGAGCCTCGATACCGACCAGTCCGAGCCACGCCGGCATCACAACCCCGGCCGCGAACAGCCACAGCGTCAACCCGAACACCAGACCGACGACCACCCGCCGGGTGAACTCCCGTGCGGACAGCACCGGCAGCACCGCGAGCACACCCGCGTAGGTGAGTCCGAACACGACGCTGTGGAACTCGTGGGTGACGAGCGCGACGACTGGCCGCTCGATGCCGTACAGCGCACCGATCGCGAGCAGGTCGCCGTCGAGGGCTGCCATCACGCCCGCCATGACGAGACCGGCGACGAGCGACGCTCCGGCGGCCACCGCCGCCCGCGAGGGGCGCACGCCCGCCCGGGTGGCGGTTGGGATACCGGTGTCGGTGTCGACCGGACGCGGGAGCGCGAGTTCGACCGTCGTTCCGTCGTCGCTCACCTCGGTCCGGAGGCGGCCGTCGAAGCGCTCGGCCAGCAGGCGGACGACGTTCAGACCGAACCCCGTCGTGGGGTCGTCGTACTCGGCGATGTTGCCGTCCTCGAGGAGCGCCTGCTGGCGCGCCGGCAGCCCCGGTCCGTCGTCGCTGACACGGACTGTCGCCGTTGCCTGCGTCGTCTCGACACTCACCGCCACGCGCGGGTGCTCGCTGTTACTGTGCTCGGCGGCGTTCACGAGCAGGTGTCGGACGGCCTCGCTCAGTCGGTTGTTCCCCGGCACGACGACCGACTCCGGTGCGTCGACGACGAACTCGGCGTCGGGGTGTGTCGCGCGGGCCTCCGAGAGCGCCGTCTCCACACAGGCGACCAGGTCGACCCGGCCATCTACTCTGTCGGTTTCCGCGAGGTGCTTGACCTGTTCGACGGTCTCGACGATCTCGTCGGCCTGCGTGCCGACCACCGCGACGGACTCCTCGCTGTGCTCTCGCTCGAGGATCTCCTGGTGGGCGCTGATGGCGGTGGCCGCGTTGACCACCCGGTCACGAAGCAGTCGGTTCAGCACGACCAGCCGGTTCGCCTGTTCGTCGAGGTTGCGCCGGTACTGGCGGTTTCTGGCGGCGTACAGCCCCGTGAGCGCGCCGCCGACCGCACCGCCGATGAGAAACGTCGAGAGCGAGGTCCGCCTGCGCGTCGTCACCATGCTGTCCGGGCCTGTCTCGGTCCCGAGCAGTGTCAGTACCACCAGCACCGCCATCGATGCTGTCCCGACGAGACACCATCCGGCGACCGTCCGGACGAACAGCCGGTCGAACCCACCGACGGCCAGCAACACCCCGGCGGCCGAGAGCCCGAGCCCGAGCACCAGCGGGATGAACCCCGCGAACAGGAACTCGGCGGTCGTGTCGGTCGCCGCGCCGGTCACGGTGAACCGCGTCAGTCCGAACCCCACCGCCGCGACCACCAGTCCGCTCGGGGCGAACCCGCGCTCTCCCATTGTCTCTCTTTCGCGGAGTTGGACAAAAAAGCGTTCCGCGGCTGTGTGGTCTCACCCCGCTTGCCCCGACATCGCCGGCCGCGACAACCCCCGCCGGCTCTCACCACCGGGCCGTCCTCTGCTCCGATACAGCAAGCGAACCCCCCGCTCGCGTCGGGTCCCAGCCCTCACGCGCTGCCGACGGCCCGTTCGGCGGCGTCGATGGCTGCGTCGATGTCGTCGTCGTTCACGTCGAGGTGGGTACAGAAGCGGACGAGGTAGTCGTCGAACGGGACCCCGAGCAGCCCCTCGCCCTCGCAGGCCTCGAGCACCGCCTCGGCCGGTCGGTCGGTCTCCACGAGCACGATGTTGGTCTCGGGGTCACGGGCGGTGAGTCCGTCGACCCGGTCGAGACCGCCCGCGAGTCGCTCGGCGCGACGGTGGTCGTCGACGAGGCGGTCCCTGTTCGACAGCGCCGTGAGCGCCGGCGCGGCGACCATCCCGGCCTGACGCATCCCCCCACCCATGAGTTTCCGTGTCCGCCGCGCCCGGTCGATAAACTCCGCCGACCCCGCGAGGACCGACCCGACGGGCGCGCCCAGACCCTTCGAGAGACAGCACATCACGCTGTCGACGTGGTCGACGAACGCCGCAGCCTCACAGCCACGGGCAGCGGCCGCGTTGAACAGGCGTGCCCCGTCGAGGTGGACCGGCACGTCGCGCTCGTGGGCCGCCTCGGCCGCCGCCGCGATGGTCTCGACGGCGAGCGCGGTCCCGCCTCTCGCGTTGTGCGTGTTCTCGACAGCGAGCAGCCCCGTTCCCGGACGGTGGCCGCTCGCCTCGACGTAGCCCTCGCGGATCTGCTCGGGGTCGAGTGCGCCCCGCGGCGCGGCATCGAGGGTGCGGGGCTGGAGCTGCGCGTGCTGGACGAGTCCGCCCAGCTCCCACCGGTAGACGTGGCTCTCGCGCTCACAGAGCACCTCCTGCCCGCGCTCGGTGTGGGTGCGCGCGGCCACCTGGTTGCCCATCGTCCCCGAGGGCACGAACAGCGCCGCCTCGGTCCCGAGCAGCTCGGCAGCCGTCGACTGGAGTCTGTTTACTGTCGGGTCCTCCCGGTAGACGTCGTCGCCGACCGGCGCGTCCCGGGCGGCCTCGCGCATCCGCTCGTCGGGCGTCGTGACGGTGTCGCTTCGCAGGTCTATCATACCTCCCGTTTGGCTGCCGCCGTCTTGTGCGTTTGGGCGCTACCGCCGCGAGCGGAACGCTGATGTGTCGACCACACCAACTGTTCGACGGATGCAGGTACGGTGGAAACTGTTCGCGACACTCGCCGAGGCCGCGGGCGAGAGTGAGCGCCAGGTGGTCGTTACCGACGAGGACCCGACGCTCAGGGAGGCCCTCAACGCCCTGCTCGCCGCAGAACCCGCGCTGGAGTCGCGTGTCCTCGCCGACGACGGCTCGCTCCAGCCCCACATCCGGGTGCTCTGTGACGGGTCGGACCCCTTTCACACCGCCGACGGCTGGGAAACCGACGCCGCCGGTGTCGAGGAGTTCGCCCTGTTTCCGCCGGTGACCGGCGGGTGACACGTGGACACACCCGAGATTTAAGAAAGTCCGGCGAGAAAGTCTGGTGTGGTACTCTCCGACGAGTTCGGTCGGGAGGTGACCGGGATACGTGTCTCGCTGACAGACCGGTGTAACTTCGACTGTGTCTACTGCCACAACGAGGGACTGGGTGACACGCGCGGGCCGATGGACCCGCAGGACGAGGAGATGACCGCCGACGACGTCGTCCGGATACTCGATGTCGTCTCGGAGTACGGCGTCGAGACGGTGAAGTTCACCGGCGGGGAGCCGATGCTCCGGAGCGACCTCGAGGGGATTATCCGGCGCACACCCGCAGAGATGGAGGTGTCGATGACCACCAACGGCACGTTCCTGCCCGGTCGTGCCGCCGACCTGGTGGACGCCGGACTCGACCGTGTCAACATCTCGCAGGACGCCCTCGACAGGGAGGCGTTTGCCGAACTGACACAGAGCGGCGCGTACGACCGGGTGCTCGAAGGGGTCGAGGCAGCCGTTGCCGCCGGACTGACACCGGTGAAACTCAACATGGTGGTGTTCGAACCCACCGCGGGGTACGTCCCCCGGATGGTCGACCACGTTGCCGAGAACGAGGGGCTGTGCCTGCAACTCATCGAGTACATGCCCGAGATCGCCGGCCACCCCGAGTGGGCTATCGACATCGACCGCGTCCACGACTGGCTCGCCGACCGTGCCGACCGCATCGAGCGCCGCGAGATGCACCACCGGACACGGTACTTCGTCACGCCGTCACCCGGCGAGGGCTCGACGGAACCGGTTGCAGATGACCGGACAGGTGAGGGGACCGGAACAACAGACGAACAAGGGGAGGGCCTCGTCGAGATCGTCGACCCGGTCGAGAACGCGGAGTTCTGTGCGAACTGCCACCGGGTCCGGGTCACCCACGACGGGAAGTTCAAGGGCTGTCTGAACCGTCACGACGACCACCGCCCGATGGGGTCGATGGACCGCGACGCGATTCGGGCCACCTTCGAGGAGACGGTCGCGAAGCGTGTTCCCTACTACGGCGAGTACCTCGTCCAGGAGGACGGCGAGTGGGTCCAGAACGAGGCGTACATCGACCGCGAGACGCCGTACCCGCAGGACTGAGTGCCCGAAGGCTCCGTAGCCCGTGC
>CAYZGA010000154.1:0-5085 GCA_964477945.1 uncultured Halobacteriales archaeon | reverse complement strand
GAGCCACGTCGAGAACATGTTCCACGGCGTCACCGAGGGGTGGGAGTACGAGATGGAGGTCTTTTACTCGCACTTCCCGATGCAGGTGACAGTCGAGGGCGGCGAGGTGGTCATCGAGAACTTCCTCGGCGAGCGGGCGGACCGGCGCACAGCCATCCACGGCGACACCGAGGTCGAGATCGACGGCGAGCAGGTCACACTGCACGGGCCGGACATCGAGGCCGTCGGTCAGACTGCTGCCGATATCGAACAGCTGACACGCGTCACCGACAAGGACATCCGTGTCTTTCAGGACGGCGCGTACATCACGAACAAGCCGAACCGGGGTGACGTCTGATGAGCGGCGCAGACGAACTGACCGACCTCGGGGGCGTCGACGAGACTGTCGCCGAGTCACTGCGGGAGGCCGGGTTCGAGACCGTCGAACACGTTGCCGCCGCGGACCAGGCGGCCCTCCAGACCGTCGATGGCGTCAGCACGGCGCTCGCGGCCCGCATAAAGGCCGAGACCGGCGACATCGAGGTCAGCGACGAGATCGACACGGCCGTCGCGGACCTCGGTGCCGAGGAGGAATCAGAGTCCGACGGGACCACAGAGCAGACAGCCGACGACTCCGACGACGAGGGTGACTCCGACGAAACCGACGAGACGGCGGAGATAACCGAACTGACCGACATCAGCGGTGTCAGCGAGGACCGCGCGGACGCGCTGCGGGAGGCAGGCTACGACAGCATCGACTACATCCGCGGTGCGAGCCAGGACGAACTGGCGAACGTCGAGGGAATCGGGATGGCGCTGGCCGCCCGGATAAAGGCAGATGTCGGTGACATCGACCTCGACGAGACGGTCGAACCCGACATCGAGGAAGAGGAGGTCGAGGACGAGGCGGTCGAGACGAAACTGGTCGCGCGCGGTCTGGTCGACAAGACACCGGACCTGGACGAGGAGGAACAGCGGTTGCTCGACGAGCGCGACCGGGTCAGCACGCCGCAGTTCAACCGCCAGGACTACCACAAGAAAAAGCGGGTGCCGACCTCGTACCGTCGTCCCCGGGGTGGGCTCTCGAAGCAGCGACGAGGGGTCAAGGGCAAAGGTGACACCGTCGAGGCGGGGTTCCGGACGCCGGAGTCCGCTCGCGGTCGTCACCCGTCGGGGTTCGAGGAGGTGCTGGTGCACAACACCGACGACCTCGATGGTGTCGACGGTGACCGGCAGGCGGTGCGTATCGGGTCGTCGGTCGGCGGCCGCAAGCGCGAGCGAATCGAGGAGCAGGCCGAGGACGCCGACATCCGTGTGCTCAACCCGACCTACGAGGAGGTGGAGGTCGAATGACGGACCTGAGTGCACAGAAGCGGCTGGCCGCGGACGAACTCGGCGTCGGAAAGAACCGCATCTGGTTCGACCCGGAGCGACAGTCAGACATCTCGGAGGCGATTACCCGGGAGGACATCCGCGAACTGGCCGAGGAGGACGCGATTCAGGTCGACCCGAAGTCGGGGAACTCCCGAGGCCGGGCCCGCGAGCGGCAGGCGAAACGCTCGTACAGTCACCAGACGGGTCCCGGGTCCCGAAAGGGGAAAGCCGGTGCCCGGCAGAACGAAACCGACGACTGGCAGTCGAGTATCCGGGCACAGCGGAAGCGACTGCGGGAACTCCGCGACGCCGACGAGATATCCCGCAGCGAGTACCGCCGGCTCTACGACAGGGCCGGTGGTGGCGAGTTCGACAGCGTCGCGGACCTCGAGCGACAGCTCGACACACGAGGTGATGCATGATGGCAACAGGACCACAGTACACAGTACCGATGCGACGGCGTCGCGAGGCACGAACGGACTACCACCAGCGGTTGCGCCTGCTGAAATCGGGGAAACCACGGCTCGTGGCGCGCACGAGCAACACCCAGGTCAGGGCGCAGCTGGTCGAGACCAGCCGGGAGGGCGACGAGACGGTCGCCAGCGCCCGCTCGAACGACCTCCGCGAGTACGGCTGGGAGGCGCCGACAGGCAATATGCCCGCGGCGTACCTCACCGGTCTGCTGGCGGGGCTGCGGGCCGTCGAGGCCGGTCGCGATGCGGCGGTGCTCGACATCGGTCTGCACTCCCCGACACCGGGGAACAAGGTATTTGCGGTACAGGAGGGAGCAATCGACGCGGGGCTCGAGATACCACACAACGATGCGGTGCTGGCGGACTGGCCGCGTACCCGTGGCGAGCACATCGCCGAGTACGCCGCACAGGAGGATGGTCTCTACAGCGGCGAGTTCGACGCGACAGAGCTTCCCGAGCACTTCGATGAACTCCGCGAGCGACTGCTCGGCGGGGAGGTGGAGCTATGAGCGCCGGCGAGGGGTGGGTCCCACAGACCCGGCTCGGCAAGCGTGTTGCCGACGGCGATATCGACACCATCGACGACGCGCTGAACTCCGGGCTCCCGCTGAAGGAGGCCGAACTGGTCGACCAGCTCGTCACCCTGGAGGACGAGGTGCTCGATATCAACATGGTCCAGCGGATGACCGACTCCGGGCGGCGCGTGAAGTTCCGGTGTGTGGTCGTCGTGGGTGACCGCAACGGGCTGGTCGGCTACGCGCAGGGTCGTGACGACCAGGTCGGCGGTGCAATCCAGAAGGCGATCGACATCGCGAAGCTGAATCTCATCCGGGTGCCGCTGGGGAGCGGTTCCTGGGAGGACCGGCCCGGCGGCACCCACTCACTAATCCGCACCTCCGAGGGCACCGCCGGGAGTGTCCGCGTCGAGGTCCGGCCCGCTCCGCGAGGACTCGGACTCGCGGCTGCCGAGACACCCCGCAAGGTGCTCGAACTCGCGGGTGTCGAGGACGCCTGGACAAAGAGTCACGGCAACACCCGGACGACGGTCAACCTCGCGAAGGCGACGTACAACGCACTCGAGAACGCCGCACAGGCGCGTGTCCCACAGCGGGTCTACGAGCGCCAGCGCGAGGTGCGAGAATGAAGGCGCTCGTCCAGGTGCGCGGCGAGGTCAACGTGGACCAGGACGTGTTCGACACCCTGGAGATGCTCAACCTCGGCCGGGTCAACCACGCGACGTTTGTTCCCGAGGAACCGGCCTACGAGGGGATGGTGACGAAGGTCAACGACTACGTCGCCCACGGCACACCGAGTCAGGATGTCGTCGAGACGTTGCTGACCCGGCGGGGGGAGCCCGCGAGCGGGAGTGCCGACATCGACGACGACTGGGTCGGGGAACACACCGACTACGACTCGGTTGCGGCGCTCGCCGGTGCGTTGTTGTCCGAGGAGACGACGCTCCAAGATGCCGGCCTGTCTCCGACCCTGCGGCTCCACCCGCCGCGCGGCGGCCACAAGGGTATTAAACAACCAGTCGCTACTGGTGGACAGGTTGGCGTACACGAGACGGACGCCATCGACCAACTGCTGGAGGCAATGAGATAATGACAAGCAAGAAAAAACGACAGCGCGGGTCGCGCACACACGGTGGTGGGTCACACAAGAACCGCCGCGGTGCTGGACACCGGGGCGGACGTGGCGCGGCCGGTCGCGACAAACACGAGATGCACAACCACCCGCCGCTGGGCGAGGAAGGGTCCGGGTTCACACCACCCGAGACGGTCCAAGACGAGGTGCTGACCGTGGAGCTGCGCCGTCTCGACGAGGACGCACCGCTTCTGGCTGCGGAGGGTGTCGCAACCGAGACCGACTCCGGATACCGTATCGACGCCCGCGAGGTGGTCGACGGCGGGCACGACGCCGACATGGTGAAACTGCTCGGTGACGGTCAGGTCCGTCGCGAACTCGAGATCGTCGCGGACGCCTTTTCTGACTCGGCCCGCGAGAAACTCGCCGGCGCGGGCGGCGAGGCCGTCCGCTCCGAACGCGCAACTGACGACACAGGGTAATATGAGCTGGAAGGATACCGCCGAACCGGTTCTCACGCGGTTGCCGGCGATCCGTCGCCCGCAGGGACACGTCCCGTTCCGGCGCAAACTGGGCTGGACTGCCGGCATCCTGGTACTGTACTTTTTCCTCACGAACGTCATGCTGTTCGGCGTGGGCTCGTCGAACGAGGTGTTCGGCCGGTTCCGGTCGATTCTCGCCGGCGCGTCCGGGTCGCTGATGCAGGTGGGTATCGGTCCCATCGTCACCGCGAGCATCGTCCTGCAGTTGCTCGGCGGGTCCAACCTGCTCGGTCTGGACACCCAGAACAACCCCCGTGACCAGGTGCTCTACCAGGGACTCCAGAAGTTCCTCGTGTTCATCATGACCGCGATGACCGCGATTCCGATGGTGTACGCGGGCTTTCTGGTGCCGGACGGGGGTCTCGCGACCAGTCTGGGCATCCCTGTTGCCGGGCTGGAGTTGCTCATCTTCGCGCAGGTGTTCGCCGGCGGCATCCTCATCCTCTACATGGACGAGATTGTGAGCAAGTGGGGTATCGGGAGCGGTATCGGGTTGTTCATCATCGCTGGCGTGAGCCAGCGGATGATCGGTGGCCTCGTGTCGACCCCGAGTCTCGGCGGGAGCTGGGGTATCCTCCCGACCTGGGTCCGGATGGCACTCGGTGCCGAGGAACGGCCCAACCCAATCGCCCCCGGTGGACTCAACGAACTGCTCACCGGACAGGCCGAGGTGCTCGCCATCATCACCACCGTCGCCATCTTCGTCATCGTCGTCTACGCCGAGAGTGTTCGCGTGGAGATTCCACTCTCCAACGCGCGGGTGAAAGGCGCTCGCGGTCGGTTCCCGGTTAAGCTCATCTACGCGAGTGTCCTGCCGATGATCCTCGTGCGGGCACTCCAGATGAACATCCAGTTCCTCGGACAGGGGCTGAACAACGCGATAGCGATGCCCGAGTGGCTCGGTGTCTACGGCGGCGACGGACAGGTCGTCGGCGGCCTGTTCTACTATCTCGCACCGATACAGTCCCCGCAGGACTGGATGTGGTTCGCCTACTCTGTCGACGGAAACCCGGAGATCTGGCAGATACTCGCCCGCGTCTCGATCGACCTGACGGTGATGATAATCGGCGGGGCTGTCTTCGCCATCTTCTGGGTCCGGACGACCAACATGGGCCCGGAGGCGACCGCCC
>CAYZGA010000153.1:0-5128 GCA_964477945.1 uncultured Halobacteriales archaeon | reverse complement strand
CCAGCCCGACGAGGACGCCGAGTACCACGACTCGCTGACGGTCGACCTCTCGGAACTCGAGCCGCTGATCGCCGAGCCGTCGATGCCGGACAAGGTGGTGCCGGTGCGCGAGGCCGCCGGGACCGAGGTGGACCAGGTCATCATCGGCTCCTGCACGAACGGTGCCTACGAGGACATCATGCCGGCCGCGAAGATGCTCGAAGGCCGGAGTATCGACCTCTCGACGGAGATGATCGTCGCACCGGGGTCGAAGAAGGCAAGCGAGATGCTCGCCCGCGAGGGCTGGACCGCCGAGCTGATGGCCGCCGGTGTCAACTTCTCCGAGGCGACCTGCGGGGCCTGCATCGGTATCGGTCACGTCCCCGGCAGTGACTCGGTCTCGGTCCGGACGTTCAACCGGAACTTCGAGGGTCGCTCGGGCATCGAGGAGGACAACGTCTATCTCTGCTCGCCCGAGGTTGCCGCCGCAACCGCACTCACCGGCGAGATTACCGACCCGCGTGACCTCGACGCGGATATCGAGGCACCGGGCTACGAACTGCCCGGCGCGTACGAGGGGGCCGAGAACGACATCATCACGCCCGAGGAATCCATCGACGACGGACTCGTCAAGGGACCGAACATCGGCGACGTGCCGCTGAAAGACCCGCTCGACGCCGACCTGGCGGGCCCGACCCTGCTGAAGATGGGCGACAACATCACGACCGACCACATCCTCCCCGCCACGCAGGACATCCTGATGTACCGGTCGAACATCCCCAAACTCAGCGAGTTTACCCTCTCCCGTGTCGACGACACGTTCGCCGACCGGGCGCTCGCGGGTGACGGTGGCTTTCTCGTCGCCGGCGAGAACTACGGACAGGGCTCCTCGCGTGAACACGCCGCGCTCTGCCCGATGTACCTCGGCGTGGAGGGTGTGCTCGCGCGGAGTTTTGCCCGCATCCACCGGGCCAACCTGTTCAACTTCGGGCTCCTCCCGCTGGAGATCGACGAGGAAACCTACGAGCGCATCAACCAGGGTGACCACATCGAGGTCGTCGACGACATCGCCGAGGCCGTCCGGACCGGACAGGAGGAGTTCACCGTCCGTGTGAACAACGACTGGGAGGCCACCGGGATGCTGGACGCGAGCGAGCGTGAACGCGAGATTCTCGCCTCCGGCGGCAAACTCTCCTACGTCAAGCAGCAACACGAGAGCGGCGGTGCTGCGCCTGCCGACGACTGACGACCGACCTCTCGCAGGGCTCACCGGGGACTCTGTACGTCACAGCGCGACGACAGTCACCATCACCAGCAGTATCAGTCCGGTGAGGAGGACCCGTAGCCCCCTCGTCGAGACGGTGCCGAGCACCACCGCGAGTGCGGCGACGAGTCCCCGTTTCGCGTCCCGGTGGCGGACGAACTCGACGACGAACACGGTGAACAGGGTGCCGAGCACGAGTCCGGTGGTCCCGAGAAAGGGTGAGGTGGCGATGCCGACGAGCGCACCGAGGGTGGCAGAGAGGGTCGACGCCCCCTCGACGCGCGAGGCGACGAACCTGCGAAACGCCTGCCCGGCGAGGAGGAGTCCCGCGACGGCGGTGACGAGACCGAGCGTGAGCGCCGACGGCTCCGCGTAGCCGGTCCCCCACCAGTAGAGGTAGACCCCGACCAGCGAGACCAGGGCACCGGGGAGCCGGGACAGGGCGCTCGTGACCACCCCGGCGACCAGCAGGGCGAATGCGGCAGCCGTCACCGGTGTCATCGCAACCGCTCCAGTTCCGCCCGTGCGGCTGCTGGACCGTACTGTTCGACCAGCAACGCGACCGTCTCCCCGAAGGCGCGCTTGCAGGCCCGCTCGGAGCCCCACGGGTTGGCAACCTCGGCCCATGGGCGACACTGAAGCGCGCGCCGAACCAGCAGTCGCTCCTGCCGGGCGGTGGTGGCGTCCGTCTCGGGCGCGACGAGATGACGGAACGCGAGTCGCCGGACCGCACGCGGTGCCGTGCCGTGGAACGCCGCCCCGTGGGGGAGTCCGGCCGCCAGTCGCCACTCGAACCCGTCGAGGTCCAGCGCGGGCGTCTCCGCGATTGCGCCACAGACGGCCCGGACCACGTCGGGGTCGGCCCCGGAGAGCCGGTCGGCGAGCACCGACGGCAGTCGCCGGCAGAACCACGCGGCGTGACGCTCGTGGAGTCGCCGGCCGCGTGCCGACTGCGGGTCGAGCAGCACCGCGGAGTGCTCGCCGCTGCGCTCGTCGCGGGTCGTCCCGAGGTGGACCGCGCCGAACCCGTTCGCCCGCCAGAACGCGACGAGTCGGGGGGTCGCACCGAAACTGACCCCGAGCCAGTCCCCGTCGGTCGCCCCGCGGAGCTGTTCGAGCAGCAGGGAGCCGAGTCCGCGCGACCGGGCCGCCTCGTGGGTCGCGATGCGCAGCACCCGGTGACCCACCGCCTCGGGGGCCGACTCGTCGCGCAACTGGCTGGCCAGCAGGTCCGGGACGAGGTTCCCCCGGACCGTGCCACCCTCGTAGGTTTCGGCCCGGGTGGCCGCCGACAGCCCACCCTCGCGGGCGAGTAGTGCCACCGAGACCGGGTGGCCGTCGGCCAGCAGCGCGTGGACGGTGACGTTCGGCGCGTCCAGCAGTCGCGCGAGGTCGTTTGGCTCTGTCCGGTAGTGCGCGCGCACGAGCAGGCCGACCGTCTCCCGTAGCAGTTGCTCGTCGGCGAGGAGGGCCGCCGGCGAGAGCCTGCGGTAAGTGACCGTCTCGGGTGTCGCGTCGGTGACCAGCGGGGCGACCGGCGGCCGGGCGTCGAGTGCGAGCGCCCGGACCGACCAGACCTCGACCGGGTCGCCCGCGGCGTACCTGATCGGCTCTGTGAGCGTGACGTCTGTCACCGTGTGAGGGCTGTCCGCGAGTCGCTCACGGAAGCGCACCGAGAACCCCCGGCCCGCCCCCTCGTAGCCGTGGACGGTGGTGCTGAAGACGAGTCCGTCGGCTGCGAGCAGAGCCGTCAGCAGTCCGACCGGAATCGCGGCGGCCTCGTCGACGAACACCCGGTCCGGGTCGCCGGGCAGGTCGACGGCCCGTGCCGGTTCGCGGAACCGGAGGCTCCCGTCGGCGGTATCGAGTCGCCGCGGGTTCTTGCTCCGGTCGCGGTCGACGAGCGCGTCACGCGCCCCGAGCAGTTCCTCGGCCCGTGCGAACAGTTCGCCCGCGCTCCGGGAGGTCGGCGCGGTGACGAGCACGTCCTGGCCGTCGATGGCGAGCGCCGCCGCGGCGAGTCCCGCGACGCTGGATTTCCCCCGGCCACGGTCGGCCTCGACCACGAGCGCCGTCCCGGTCTCCCGCAGGCGCTCGAACGCCGCGAGCGCCTCGCGCTGGTCGGCGGTCAGGCACGCGTCGTACGCTGCCGCGGGGAACGCCGTCGACCCGGTCGTCACCTCGTTGTCCGACCCGCCGGTGAGCACGGGCGCGGGGTCGGTCAGTCCGTCGTCCAGGACCCTCCCGCTGTCGACGTCGACGACGGCGACACCGCGGTGTGCACGCAGTGTGCCGACGAGTCGCCGGCGGAGATTGCCCGACACCGCGTCGACCCCGAAGGGGGGCACGGCCAGCGTCTCGTCGAAGGCGTCGCGCCGGTCGGGCCACACCGCCAGCGGGGGGACGAGCAACACGAGCAACCCGCCGCCGGTGACGGTCCCGGCCACCCGCCCGATGGCGTTTGGCTCACACCGCTCGTGACAGTCCACCACCACCGCCGCCCGTGTCGTCCCGAGGAGGCTGTCGCTGTCTGTCGGGGCCACCGTCTCGCAGTCGAGGGGCTGTCCGGAACCGAGGTATGTCGTGGCCGCGAGGTCGATATCGGCGGCATCGAGTGCGTCCGCCGCCCGTGTGCGGGTCCGCCCCGGGTCGCCCGCGAGCACGAGCGCCCGTCGCTGGTCGGCGGCAACGGCCTCCCGGCGGAGACGGGCCGCGAGATTCATACCTTCAGTTCGCACGTCCGCGATGATGTAGCCTGCGGTCAGCAACTCTGAGACCGCGAGTCTGGGATGTGGCGGTCACGGGGTCAGGGTGGCAGTCCCCGTCTCGCCAGGTCCGGTCGCCCCTCTCGACCGGTTCTGTGTCCGGGCTCATACTGTCGGCTGTAACTTCGTGGAACGCCCGGGGTGGCGAACTGTGCCATGGGCTTACAGCCGACAGTATCACTCGCTGACGAGTTTCGTGTACAGTGCCTGCACGTCGAACACGGAGACACGGCCGTTCTCCAGGCCGGCGAAGTCGAACGCGGCGGGGTTGTCCTGCACCGCGCTGCTGTCGAGGTTGTCGAACAGGGTCTGCACGTCGGTGATGTCGAACTGGCCGTCACCGTCGAGGTCCTCGAAGCGGCCGTCACCGTCGCGGTCTGTCGGCTGGTCGTCGAACCCGGGGAGCGATGGGGGTGCCGCGAACGACACCTCGATGTCGCCCGCCATCGACGAGTGGACCTCACAGCCGTAGGTCGCGAGTTCCTCCGCGAGGTCACGGGTGAGGGTGAACTCGACGATGTCGCCGGTATCGACCCAGTTGACCTCGGGGTCGTCCTCGAAGCTCCCCTGGCCGTCCTGGGTGAGCAACGCGTCGCCGTTCGCGTCGCGGAACGCGAGCGGGTGGGTGCTCCAGCCGCGGTTCTCGAAGTAGTGGCGCTGGCCCTCTTGGACGGTCAGTGTCGGGTTGTCCACGCCGGTCTGCCCGACACCCGCGCTCGCGGCGTCGAGCGTCCACGCACTCGTTCCGACGTTGTTCAGCGCGCCCATCAGCCCGGTTCCCTCGATGTCGCGGTTGAGGTCGACCGGCAGTCGCAGGCCGTCCGCCGGACCGACGTTGTCGGTCACGAGCAGGGTCTCGTCGTCGACTGGACCGCTCCCGTCGACGACCAGGTCCTCGTTGAGCCGGAGGTCCGTCCCGAGCGCGGCCGCGATGTCGTTCAGGTTGGCCCGCTGTGCCGGTGTTGGGTCGGCCGAGCCGATCAACACGACCGCACCGCCCGCGTCGCGGAACGCGGTCAGTGCGTCGAGTTCCGCCTGCGTGTACTCCCGTTCGAGTGCGGTCAGAAACACCACCCGGGGCGGTTCGGGTTCGTCCGGCAGGGTGGTCGCGGGGTTGTTT
>CAYZGA010000152.1:0-5256 GCA_964477945.1 uncultured Halobacteriales archaeon | reverse complement strand
TGACACTCCCCTCGACAAACGCTGCCCCGCTCGTCGAGCGCGGCGCGGCACGCCGACTGTGACTCAGTCCTTCTGGACCGTCTCCTCGATGTCGTGTACAACGTCCGGGTTCCGGAGGGTGCTGGTGTTGCCGAGTTCGTCCTCGTTCGCGATATCCTCGAGGAGTCGGCGCATTATCTTGCCCGAGCGGGTCTTGGGCAGTTCGGGCGTGAACACCACCGTCTCCGGCCGGGCGAACGGTCCGATATCGTCCTCGACGGCCGCGACTATCTCCGCCCGGAACGACTCGGTCTCGTCCTGCTCGTCCTCGGTGATGACGTAGGCGTGGACCGCCTCACCCTTTATTTCGTGGTCGCCGCCGACCACCGCCGCCTCGGCGACCCCCTCGACGCCGACGATGGCAGACTCCACCTCCATCGTGCCGATGCGGTGTCCCGAGACGTTGATCACATCGTCGACACGGCCGAGAACGGTGAGGTAGCCGTCGGCGTCGAGTTTCGCGCCGTCCTCGGGGAAGTACACCCACTCGTCGCGGTCCGGGTTCGAGTATGTCGACCAGTACTCGTCGAGAAAGCGCTCGTCGTTGTGGTACAGTGTCCGGAGCATCCCGGGCCAGGGCCGGTTGACAACCAGGTGACCGGCCCGACCCGCCCCCACCGGGTCGCCGCTGGGGTCGATAACGTCGGCCCCGATACCCGGGAGTGGCGGTCCCGCCGACCCGGGTTTCATCGTGTCCAGTGCCGGCAGTGTCGTTATCATCATCCCCCCGGTCTCGGTCTGCCACCACGTGTCGACGATTGGGCAGGACTCGTTGCCGATGTGCTTGTAGTACCACTTCCACGCCCGGGGGTTGATCGGTTCGCCGACGGTCCCGAGCAGGCGCAGCGACGAGAGGTCGTGCTCGGCGGGGTACTCCGGTCCCCACTTCATGAACGACCGGATCGCTGTCGGCGCAGTGTACAGTTGGTTGACGCCGTACTCCTCGACGAGTTCCCACAGACGACCCTTGTGCGGGTAGTCGGGTGTTCCCTCGTACATCACTGTCGTCGTGCCGAGCGCGAGCGGGCCGTAGACGATGTAGGAGTGGCCGGTTATCCAGCCGATGTCGGCCGCACACCAGTAGGTGTCGTCCGGTTCGATGTCGAGCACGGCGTGGCTCGTCCAGGTGACGTAGGACAGGTAGCCGCCGGTGGTGTGTTTCACCCCCTTCGGCTTGCCGGTCGTCCCCGAGGTGTACATCAGGAACAGCATGTCCTCGGCGTCGCGGGTCACCGGGTCGACCGTCGCGCCGTCGTGGCGGGCCCGGAGATCGCCGTAGACGTGCTCGTCGTCGATGTCGCTGGGGGCGTCGTCGCCGAGTCGGTCGACCGCGACAGTGGTCACGTCACTCTCGACCGATTCGAGTCCCTCGCGGGCCTTTTCGAGGTGGTCCAGCGGGTCCCCGCGCCGGTAGTAGCCGTCACAGGTGACGAGCGTCTCGGAGTCTGCCGCGTTCATCCGCTCGGCCAGCGCGTTCGCCGAGAACCCCGCGAACACGACTGAGTGTGGCGCGCCGATGCGGGCACAGGCGAGCATCGCTATCGGCAGTTCCGGAATCATCGGCAGGTACATCGTGACGACATCGTCCTCGGCAACACCCAGTTCGCGCAGGGCGGCGGCGAACTCGTTTACCTCGCGGTGCAGTTCCTCGTAGGTGTAGGTGCGGCGCTCGTCGTCCTCGCCGACCCACTCGATTGCGGCCTCGTCGCCGCGCTCGTCGAGGTGTCTGTCGAGACAGTTTGCCGACGCGTTCAACTCGCCGCCGACGAACCACTCGTAGAACGGCTCCTCGCTGTCGTCGAGCACCTGGTCCCAGTCGCGCTCCCAGTCGAGCAGGGCCGCCGCCCGCTCCCACTCGTCGGGCCAGTTCTCCTCGAACGCCTCGTGGATACCCTCGTCTGTGACGTTGGCCTGCTCCACAAACGACGCCGGCGGGTCGAATGACTCCTGCTCGTCGAGTCGCGCCTCGAGTTGGATGTCGTCGTCTGGCATACGTGTTGTTGTTAGTGGAGGCCGGTCTTAACTTCACGAGATAGGAAACCCGACAGGAACGGCTGTCGCGGTGGGTCGACAGGGTTAGACCGCCCGTCGGACAGAAAGTTTTTTTCCGCGGGTGAGAGTCTATCGCTCATGGTAACTCCCATCGGAGCGGGACTCGTGGCCGCCGGTCTGGTCTTTCTGTTCGCCGGGGCAGTGCTCTCGGTGTACGGTATCGGGTTGCTCGGAGCGGTGGTCGGCGGCGGTGGCGGCTACCTGCTCGCCCCACAACTCGGGTTCACCGCAGTTCCGCAGGTCGCCGCGGCGGCGCTCGGCGGTGCCGTCGTCGGTGTTGCACTCACCTACCTGTTGCTGTCGCTCGCCATCGGTGTGCTCGCCTTCGCCGGGGGCACGTACGTCGGTGCCGGGAGCGCCGAACAGGTGTTCGACGACCCCGAGTTGCTCCTGGTCGTCGGGTTCGCACTCGCTGTCGGCGGGGTCGCGGCGTTTCTGGGAACCGTGTTCAAGCGGACGATTATGGTGTTTGTCACGTCGGTGGTCGGGGCGGCGCTCGCCTCTCGACAGGTCACCGGCTCCGATTTCAGTGATCTCGAGGAACTCGACGCCGGTGATATCCTGTTCGAGTTGAGCGACCCGCTCTTTCTCGGGTTGTTCGTGCTGGGCGTGCTCACGCAACTCGGCCTGTTCCGGTTCGGCTACGTGGCGAAACTCGTCACGTACCTCCCCGGGGCCAGTGTTCTTCAGGACCGCGAGAAGGAGGCCTCGTCGTGACTGGTGTGTCCTCTTTCGGGCAGACGCGGTCTCTCGTCACCGAGCACGAGGACGACCCGCGCACCGTTCGAGGGAACGAGTCCTTGCCCTCGAGTGCAGGTGAGAGCGCCGATGACGTTCATCCCACCACAGACCGAGGAGATCCGCGAGGCGTTGTCGAAAGGGAACCGCCGTCTGTTGCACTGTCTCGACTGCGGCGGTCAGACTGTCGCGCTACGACACGGGAGTTCCTGTCTCCAGTGTGGGTCCGAGGCGATCGTTGTCGAGTGCTACGACTGACCCCGGTCAGTTGTCGGCCACGAACTGGTCGTGCAGGTAGCCGCCGAGTGCACCGAACGCGGTGTTGAGCACGGCGACGAACAGCGCACTCCCGAGAACGACACCCGACGACAGGAGTCGCGCCCCGGGGTCGTCGAGAACCGACAGCCCGGTGTAGAGACCGACGGAGACGAATCCGAGGATGATAACGGCTGGCACCGCGGCGTACACCCCGGAGAGTGCCCCGACGCGTGTCGACCGGTCGGCACCGGTTGCGTCGAGAGCGGCGGCGACGCCACCACCGACAATCGTCGATAGCGGCGCGAGCGGGACCAGCACGGCCGTGACGGCCCCGCAGGTCGCGGCGTGGCGCGTGTGCTGACCGGCCGTGAGTCCGGCCGACTCACTGCGGTAGCGACTGACCCCGTACAGGGTGGCGAACGCCGTGAGCACGAGTCCGGCCACGAACAGGCCGAGTCCGGTCCAGGTCAGAGCGTCGGTGGCGAGCGAGGCCGCCTCGGCATCCGAGAGCGTGTGCTCTGTCAGGCCGATGGTGATGTCCCCGCCGGTTACCTCGCCGGCGAGTCTGTCCTGGTCGGCGAGGGCGAACAGGAGTCCGCCCGTCGCTGTGAGTCCGATACCGACGAGTGCGACGAGTCCGGCGACCAGCCAGTCCACGATATCCGGGACAGACGACCCGGTCGAGACACGGTTCGTTGTTCCCATATCTCGGATATCACGCCGGACGCACCTCAAGGCTGACCCGACGTTTCACTGCCCGAGACGGTGCGGGGGGCGGCTGGAACTGCGCGCGTGCGGTCGACCGACAGGACAGTGGCGGCGTGTCCACGCTGAACTCGCGGCCGCAACCGGGCGTGATACTGTCGGCTGTAAGCCCATAGCACAGTTCGCCACCCCGGGGTGCCCGTTCCACGAAGTTACAGCCGACAGTATGAGTCGACACGGGCACACAGGACCTGCCCGGGCAGACCTCAGGTACCGGACAGCCGGTATCGGGTCACAGGCCGACCACGAAGTCGGTCTCCTCGATCCGGGTTGCACCGCGCTCGACGGCGTCTTTCACCGCGAGGGCGCTCTCCATAAAAAAAGCGGTGACCGCGCCGCTCCCAGGTCGCCACGGACTGTTTCAGAATCGCCGCGTGTTCGTCGTACTTCTCGACGACGACACAGTACGGTTCGAGGTCGGTCACCTCGACGGGACGAAAGTAGGCGTCCTCGAGACGCCCGCAGACCGTCTCGAACGCGTCGGCCGGGACCTCGAACCGGTACTCCGTCTCGTTGTAGTACTCCCGGAGGTCCGCGAACACCGCCTCGTTCTCGATGCACTCCGAGAACAGGTACTCGTCACCGACGCGGAACAGCAACACCGACTCGGGGGCGACATCGAACTGCGCCACGGGCTACACCTCCACCCCCCGACAGTCAGCGCTCGTCCGGTCCATCTCGGCGACCCGGGGGGCCGTCAGTGCCCGACACCCAGTTCGTCCAGCAGTGTGAGCGCGGCCTCGTGAGACGACGGGGGACCACGCGCCGTGACGAGGTCGCCGTCGACGGTGACAGACGTCTCCGCGTCGAGTTCGGCGTCCCAGTTGGCCCCGGCCGCTCTCACCTCGTCCTCGACCAGGTACGGCAGTTTGCGGCCACTGGGCATCAGGTGCTGGTCGTCGACGATTCCCGCCTCCCAGTCGTTGGGGAATCCGGTCACGTCACGACCGGAGACGAGCAGGTCGCCGTCTGAGTCACGCGTGAACGCGAGGATACCGACGGCGTGACACACCACGAGCGCCTTGCTGTCCCCCTCCTCGACGGCCGTCCGGAGTGCTGCCCGGGCGTGCTGGTCTTGGGTGATATCCCACTCGGTGCCGTGTCCGCCCGGGAACACCACCGCGTCGTACGCCCTGGGGTCGGCGTCGGCCAGGGCCACCGGATTCCGCAGTCGGTCGTCGGTCTCGTGAACCTCGGTGACGTGTGCGGCAGTCTCCGCGCCGACCTCGTCCGGGTCGACAGACCGCTCGTCGATGACCGGCGGGGCACCGCTCGGTGTCGCGACGGTGATGTCGACACCCGCCTCCGACAGCGTGGTGAGCGGTTCGACGCACTCTTCGCCCCAGTAGCCTTCCTCACTGACGATAAACAGCGCTTCCGACATTGTACCTCTACTTGGGTGTC
>CAYZGA010000151.1:0-5257 GCA_964477945.1 uncultured Halobacteriales archaeon | reverse complement strand
TGCAGTTGCCAGACAGTCGTCCCGGCGGACGCCAGCTCCTCGGAATCCGCGGCCGCGACGATCACTTGGTTCGAGCCCGGGTCGATATCGAGCGTCGTCTCGAACTGACCGTTCTCGACAGACAGGAACGCGCTGTCGACGGGTGTCTTGACCGCCACGGAGACACCGGTCGTCTCGCCGGAGACGAGCAACTCGTTCCCGCGGAACTGCGTGTCGACCCGGAGGGCGGGGCTCTGGTCCGGCCGATGAGCACCCCGTTCCCGGTACCGCTCGTGGACAAAGGCCGGTGTCTCGACGGGTTCGCCGGCGTCGATGCCGTGTGCGAGACGGATGTACTGGGCCATCGACCACGCGAGCGGTGTCGCCGACCCGGTTCCCTCGGCGAACTCCCAGCCGTACTCGGTGCTGTGTTTGCGGTCCCAGACCTGTTCCGGGAGCATCCGGCCGGAGTTTGCGAGTCGCTGTATCGTCCGGAGACAGTCCTCGGGTGGGAGTGTCGGCTCGTCGAGGTGGAGTTCGTACTCCCCGCGCTCCCCGGTGAGCAACGGCCAGAGTCGACCGTTTCCCTGGTTCGCGACCGCCCACGGCGCACCCGGGTCGCCCGTGCTGCGCTCGCCGTACCCGTCCCCGTTGTACCGGTAGAACGCGGCCGCCGGGTCCACGTCGACGCGGATGGTGTCGTCGACCTCGGCAACCGAGTTACTGACCGTCTGGTCGGTTGCCGGTTTGATGCCCAGTCGGACGAGTTCGAGAAAGCCCCCGTCGATTATCTCCCGCTCGTCGAGTGTCGGGCCGTTGTTCGCCAGCGTCCGGAGGTGTCCGGCGTCCGGTTCGCCGTTTCTCGCAACCCGGATGTAGTAGGGCGTGCTCGCGTGGACCGAGGTTCCGGTGGTGGTGGCAGTCCAGGTTTCGACGTTGTTCGCCCAGTGGTCGGCGAGCGCGAGCCAAATCAGCGCGTCGTCTCTGTGGTCCGTGTCGATCGCCAGTTTTCCGGCACACGCGAGTCCCGCAATCTCGGCGGCGATCGACGACGGCGACGACCCCGACTCCTCCTCCCAGCGCTCCTGAGCGGTCTCCGGACCGTTGTACGCGACGTAGTCGGCGGACCGCCGGATGTTCTCGTAGCTGTATCCGACATCGTCGAGACCGAGCCCGGCCTCCGCGAGGTGGTAGGCCATCACCTGCGGGAACGAGATGTTGTCCATCTGCTCGCCACCCCAGCGGGTCGTACCGTTCACGTAGGTGTTCTGCGGGATGAACCCCGCATCGTCCTGCTGGAACTCGTAGATGTACTCGAGTTGGCTGGCGGCGGTGTCGATGTCACCGACGGTATCGAAGACGGTGAAGACTTGGTAGAGGTCACGGGACCAGACAAAGTTGTAGCCGTAGCCTCTCGGCTCCGTGACGTCGACAGCCACGCCCCACGGGACCGACGGGGACGCGATAGAGGCCCCGGCGTAGGTCTTGTCCTCGACCGCGAGCAGTGTCATCAGCGCGTACCGGTACTGGTTGGCAAGGGCCTCGTCGTCGGCCACCGACTCGGGGAGCGACTTGTCGGCCAGAAACGCCCGCCAGGAGTCGGTGTACGCCCCCTCGACGGTCTCGTACCCGCGTTCGAGCGCGCCGTCTGCCTCGCCCACCGCCGCGGCGGTATCGGCCCGTCTGGCGAACCCGAGGGCCACCTCCTCGTTCAGTCGCGTCCCGGTTCCGATGCGACCGACGAGCACGACGTTCTCGCCGTCGATAGAGGAGACAGGGTCGGGGAGTTGCCCGTCGGTGTACAGCGCGTCGAGGCGGTCACTGCCGCCCACCCCGACCGTCGCCCAGTCGAACCGGTTGGCCGCGACCAGCGCCACCGCAATCGAGTAGGCCTCGCCGTTCTCGTCGACGAGACGGGTGTCCTCCGTCTCGCCGGTGTACCCCTGTGGACTGCGAGCCAGGAGGTGGTAGTTCCCCCAGTCGCCGTACGTGAGTCCACGGTCCTGTCGGGAGTCACTGGTGAGCGCGATGTCCGCGGCGGCAAACAGGTCGTACTCCTTGCCGTCCTCGGCCACGAACTCGGTCGAGGCGACGATTGCGTCGTGGTTCGGGTCTGCCGCGTAGTCGACGGTCAGGGTCCACCTGTGACCGCGACCGTCGCCGGTCTCTCTGAACACGTGCCGGAACAGGAGCGCCTCGTCGTCGAGCGGTTCGACCCGGCGCTCGATGGTGTCACCGTTGGTCCGGGTCTCCTCGTGGGTCCGGGCGGCGTAGTCCGTGCCGTCGACACACCGCACCAGAAAGTCGACCGTCCGCAGGTTCATCACGTCGACCCGCGGGTACCTGGCCTCGGTCAGTGCGCCGTCGGTGAGCGTGAACCAGACACGCGACGGGTCTGTCGCGCCGTGGTCGGCAACGGTCCCGACACCGTACTTCTCACCGGTCGTCCAGGTCTGTTGTTCGCCCGGTCCCTGAATCTCCGCCGAGGTCGTCGGCAGCGCGTTCAGGTCGTCGAGCATCGCCGTCGCGTGGAGTCTGAGCCCGTGGGACCAGCCAAGCGGTGTCGCGCTGTCGAGGGTGCCGTCGTCGAACGCCTGCTCGGCGAGATAGCCCGCGTCGGTCGTCAGCGGCCCGTCCTCGGCGATGAGTTCGTAGAGGTCACTTCCCCGGTTCAGGTACGCCTCGCCGTTTCGCCCTCGACTGTTCAGGAGCCGTCCCGTGCGGGCGGCGGCGATGGCCCCCATCGCGGTGGTCACCGACCAGACCTTCTCGTCGCCCTGGTCGCCGCTTCGCCAGTAGTCATCCTCGTACCGCACCAGTCCCGCGACCCGACTCTCGGTCGGGTTGCGAAACAGCGTGTCCAGCACCGTGCTCACGTGGTCGGCCAGGCGGTCGACCTGCTGGCTGGAGAGTGTCGTCTCCCCGAGCCTGTTGTACCGCTGGAACGCGCGGGCGAGTACGAGCGTGGCCCCGTCGATGCGGTCGTCCCGTGACCTGTCTCCCGGCTCCAGTTTCGTCACGTACGCGCCGCTTTCCTCGTCCCACAGATTATCGAGCCCGTTCATGACCCGTATCGCGCCGTCGCGACTCCGCTGACGGAGCGACTCGCTGACCGGCGCGCGGGCCACCGCGGCGAGCGCGTCGATGTACGTCCCGGCGGTGTGTGTAAACTGGCCGACGTCGTCCTCCCAGACGTTCTGACAGGCCGCCGGCAGGTCGTTCGCGGCGATATCCTCGGTGAGCGAGTCGACTGCCCTGGCGACCGTGTTTCGTATCTCGTCTGTCAGGCTCTGGTCGAGTTCGGCCTCGTGTCTCTCCAGCAGTGTCGCCAGAAATGCGGTGACAGACGCCGTCTGGTCGGCCTGGTACTCGGTGGACTCGCCGCCGCGTTCGACGGTCCCGTTGGCCCACCCCGGGGCGAGCGAGCCGTCGGTCGCCCAGACCCGGTGTGGCCAGGTCCCGTCGGGGCGCTGGTGCTCGCAGAGAAACCGCGCGCTGTCCAGCAGGGTAGGTACCGTCTCCACGTCGAAGTGGTCACCGGCCGCGAGCAGGTGCTGTGAGACGGTCGCCTCGTCGCGGAACCAGACGTACCCGTACCCGCCCGAGTGGGCGTAGAACGGGTCGAACTCGGGTGCGGCGATCCGTCCGCCGACCGGCGACGACAGCAGATCGACTACGCGCAGGTCCGTCCGGACCATCCCGGACCGCGGGGCCGACTCCGAAACGTCGAGGTTGGAGCGGTTTCGGGCCGCCTCGCGCAGGTCCTCGGCACGCGCGTGACTCCGGGCGCAGGTCGTCAGGTCCGACAGCGCCGTCTCGCGGTCCGTCTCCTCGTGGTCCGAGAGCTGACTGACCAGCGTCGTGCTGGTGTTCCGCCCGGTGCGGTCCAGCGGTGCCGTCACGAGGATGTCACCGGTGAGTCGGGTCCGGTCCTGGTGTTCTGTCGGTCCCCGTCGCGGGAACGACACCGGCGCGTCCGAGAGGATTTCCGCGAACCGCTCGGGGCGCTGCCCGTGGACCGCGTCCAGCCCTGTCGATGCCGTGAGATAGTCGTGCTCTCGCCTGTGGTACACCTCTACTGCCGGCGCTCCGTTCCCACCGTCGTCGTGGACGAGCGTCCCGACCCGCCGCTCCTCACCCTCGGGTGCCATCGTCGCGAAACAGACCAGTTCCGCATCCCGGGGGACCGCCCCGCGTAGCACGATGTGTGTCACGTGGGCCCGGCCCAGCGTCAGGTCGTACTGGTGGACGGTGAACGACCCCGCGCTGTACTCGGTCTCGACCAGCCGTGTCTCGCGGTAGTAGTGCTGTCTGATGGTCTCCATCTCGCTGAACCACCACGTCTCCTCCCCGGTGAGAATGCCGAGGTGTGACCGGTCGATCCCGTACAGCCCCGATATCGGTGCGGAGTAATCGCGGATGCTCCCGTCCGTTCCGACGTGTACCAGTCGGTCGCCGTGCCCAGAAAAGGATCCGGATGTCGTTCGCGCCTCCTCCGGAAAGCGCTCGTGACGTGCCCGCTTGTAGTCGTTGAGCGCCGTGGTAAGTCGCATACACGTAGAAGCGGAGTTTCCTGTATAAATCTCCCCGTTTCGGAAATCAGTTCTGCCACATTGATAGCTCGGGGCGACGACACCCTCCCGTCGCTCAGGTTCCACATCTCGGCTGCCGGAGACGACCGTCTGTGCCGGTTCACGAGGGTCGGTTCGCCGGTCGGCAACTCTCTCCACCTCCCGACGGGCACCGGCGCGGAACCTCGACCTACGAGCTGCTGCCCGCGTCTCCGGTCATACTGTCGGCTGTAACCTCGTGGAACGGGCACCCCGGGGTGGCGAACTGTGCCACGGGCTTACAGCCGACAGTATCAGCCGTCCGGGTCGCGACCCGACTCCGTCGCGGAGACGACTGCGACACTGTCGACGGTGAGCGTCGACCCGGACCCGTCGTCGACACCGACCGTCTCCCCGGTGAGGTGGTCGGTGGTGCCGGTGCCGGGAACGTGCACCGTCGCCGGTTCGGAATCGAAGTTCAGGACGGTGACGGCGGACGTCTCGCCGGTCGTCAGTTCGTATGCGGTCACGCGGTCCGGCGCGCCGTCGCGCACCTCGTGCTCGATGCGAGCGGCGGTCGAACCGCCGGACAGGGCCGGGTGCTCCTGCCGGACCCGTGCGAGTCGTCGGACGTGGTCCCGGAGTGACTCGTGGGCGTGCTCCCAGGCGAGGTTGTCGCGCCGGCCGCGCTGGCCGAACTCCTGGCCGGCGTAGACCATCGGTGCGCC
>CAYZGA010000150.1:0-5270 GCA_964477945.1 uncultured Halobacteriales archaeon | reverse complement strand
CAGGTGACGGTTCGACAGGTGACGGTTCGACAGGTGACGGTTCGACAGGTGACGGTTCGACAGGTGACGGGAGCACCGACGACGGGAGCGGTGATGGTAGCACTGGTACCGGTTCGGCCGACGACGGAAGCGGTGATGACAGCACCGACGACGGGAGTACGGACGATGGCTCGACCGATGACCCGGCAGACGGGACCGAGAGCGGGGCGGACGGCAGCGGTCCCGGGTTCGGGGCAGTCGTGGTGGCGGGGGCGCTGATGCTGTTCGCGGCCGTGCTGCTGGCGCGCCGCGGGAGGTGGTGAGGTGGAGTTCGAACAACTGCCGGCCGGGTGGGAGGTCTGGAGTACCGAGCGCCGGCGTGCGGTGCTGGCGTACAGGCCGGACGTGTTCGACTCCGAGCGGTATCCGCCACCCTGTCTGCCGACAATCTACGTCACGAAGGGTCGCCGTGGTCGACGACCGGGACGGTCGAGGCCGTCGCCCGACACCCCGTGGTACGTCACCCTGTATCTCGAACCCGACGTGAGCGGCGACGAGACGCGTCACGGTGACGCGTCCGAGGCCCGCGATGCGGCACTCGAGCGCGCCGGAACCTTCGCCGGCGGAAAAGTCGACTACCGCTCGCTCTACCAGGTGCCCCGGCGGGCGTACCTCTCGAAACTCGACGAGCTCACCGGTCGGTAGCCACGACCGGGACAGGTCGTCCGGCGAGTGGGTCCCGGTAACACCATCGCGCCGGCGACTGTGTCGCCCGGTCCTCCGACGGCGTCACCGGGGTCGTCGACCGGGCGACCGCTCGTCTCGCTCGGGAAACTCGGCGCGGTAGAGTTCGCGGTACGCACGAACCTTGCGGTACAGCAACACGAACCAGAACCCGTCGTAGAGAATGATAAAGCCGAACACGCCGAGTCCGGAGAGAACGGTCGGGAGTACGGACACGGCGGAGTTGTACAGTCCGTGGATGAACACGGCGATCAGCAGTCCCTTGACGACAATCGGGGTGCGATTCTCGGGGTTGAACTTCGCGAGACCGAGGTAGAACCCGGCCCACGAGGAGTAGACGACGTGACCGGGACCAACAAAGAACCGCTGTGCGGCAACCTCCGTCGCGGCCTCCGTCGCGGCGATACCGGCGGTCCCGTCGGCCTCCATGTAGATAGAGACGATGTAGATGACGTTCTCGATGGCGGCGAACCCGAGCCCGGCGACGGCACCGTAGACCACGCCGTCCACGACAGTCTGGAAGGCCTCACCCCGGAAGGCGTAGATGCGGATGGCGAGCCACTTGACGAACTCCTCTATCGGGCCGACGACGAGGAAGTAGAACCCGACGAGTCCGACGACACCGAGCAGTCCGAACACGGGCTGGAGCGTCGTGTTCACCACGCCGGCAAAGCCCGCGAACAGCAGAGAGAGCACGAACGTGCCGGCGAGTGTGACCAGCGGTTCCCGCCGGGTCGGGTCGCCGTACCAGAGATAGCCGGCGACGCCGAGCGCGGGCAGCACCGATGACACCGCGAGCACGCCCAGAACTGGCTCCTCGGCGATGATGAGCAACACGACACCCCCCTGCAGGAGGAACAGTCCGAGGGCCACCACGATGGGTACCACCGTGCGCCCGGCGCGAAGCGCGTTCGAGAGCGACACCGCAAGCGAGTCCAGTGCCGTCCGGGACTCCCAGGTGGCGATGTCGTAGAGGTCGACCCGGCCGGCGAAACTGGTCTTCACCGGGTCACCCTCGATGCGGTCGGGGTCGGCACCCTCCGCGTCCGCCTCCCGCCGGAGTCGACTGCGCGGTGACCGCCCCCCGCGCGGACCCCGGCGATGGGGACCCGGCCCGTCACGGTACCCGCCGGACGCCCGCCGACGACCACCCTGCTCTCCGCCCGGCGGTGGTCCCTGCGGTCCTCCACCGGGTGGTCCCTGCTGTGGTCGGTTGGGCGGTGGTCCCTGCGGTCTCCCGTCGGGTGGTCCCTGCTGCGGTTGGTTGGACGGCGGTCCCTGCGGTCCGCCGCCGGGCGGCCTCTGCTGTGGTCGGTTGGGTGGTGGTCCCTGCGGTCCGCCGCCGGGTGGTCCCTGCTGTGGTCGGTCGGGCGGTGGTCCCTGCGGTCCGCCGTCCGGTGGCCGCGGTTGGTCGTCGGATGGGTGCTCGCCGCGTGGTGGGGTCCAGCGTCCGTCGGGCGGCGGTCCGTTCGAGTGTCGCCGTTCCGGATTTCGTTCCCCGTCCGGGTCACCGGGCCACCGGTCGCCGTCTCCGGTCCGGGAGTCGTCGGTCGGTTCGTCGTCACCGGCGTCGTTCCGGTCGCTCATCGTTCGTCGGTACAGTCTCGACAGGCGGACCGTCCCCTCGACTCTCTCGTCGGCAGGTGCCGGGCGTCAACTCCGGTCACGATTCGTCTCCGTCCCCGTCGCCGTTCGGGGCGTCATCGGCGGCATCTGCCCGGCGCTGTCTCGTGAGTTCGCGCGCCCGGTCGAGAACTGCCCGTGTCTCCTCGTCGGTCGGGCCGCCGGCGGACAGGTCGGCCGTCTCCGGGAGGGTCTCGCTGGTGTGACTGTGTGACGACCCCTCGTGGTCGTGCTCGCGCCCCCCGTCGGTGGTGTCCTCGAACACCGCGGGGTACTCGGCCGGTTCGGCGCGGTCGCTCACCCGCGGCGCGAGCGTCGACTCGCCCATCATCCCCCAGTCGGGGACGTGCTCGTCGAGCCACGCCTCGTGGTCACCGCCGCGCACGAGTGCCGTGAACGCCAGGTGGTTCGCGAGGTGAACGTCGTCGGCCTGTGGGTCGCCACAGACCGGACACCGATATCCCATACCCGATAGTTTGGTCTCCGCCCGTATAGGAGTTTGTCGTCACCGGACAGGAACACAAGAACCATATCGCGGGACCGCGACGGTGCGTGTGAATGCAACACCGGATTCGGCGGTTCGCTGAGCACTGTTACGAGCGGGTGTTGCGCGCCGAACTCTCGGAGACACCCTCGCACGTGGCCGTTATCCAGGACGGAAACCGTCGGTACGCCAGCGAACACGGGCAGGACCCTACCGACGGCCACCGGGCGGGTGCCGAGACGACCGAGCAGTTGCTGCGCTGGTGTGACGACCTCGGTATCGAGGAGGTCACCCTGTACGCGTTCTCGACCGAGAACTTCGCCCGCCCGCCCGAGGAACGCGAGGCGCTGTTCGACCTCGCGGCGGAGAAACTCCGCCAGTTTGCCGACAGCGAGCGCATCCAGGAGGCCGGTATCCGGATACGCGCCATCGGCGAAACAGACCAACTCCCGGAGCGTGTCCGGGAGGCCATCGGGTACGCCGAGCGGCGGACGGCCGACAACAGCACCTACCACCTCAACGTGGCACTCGCCTACGGCGGACGCCGGGAACTGCTCGCCGCGACCCGGACAATCGCCGACCGGGTCGAGCGCGGCGACCTCGACCCCGCGGCCGTCGACGTGGACACCGTCGAGGCGGCGCTGTACGAGGGTCCGGAACAGGATGTCGACCTCATCGTCCGCAGCGGCGGCGACGAGCGCACGTCGAATTTCCTCCCCTGGCAGGCAAACGGCAACGAGGCGGCGGTGTACTTCTCGGCCCCCCACTGGCCGGCGTTCCGGAAAATCGACTTCCTGCGGGGCATCCGAACCTACGAGGGCCGCAAGCAGGCCAGACGCCGGAGTCGTCTCGGGCGGGCCCGCACTGTCGTGTCCGCGGTCGCCGCCACGGTGGCCGACGCGACACCGCTCCGGCGACTCGGGAGCCTCTTTCGGGGAACCGACAGCGAGGCTTCAACCGAAACCGGTGACGACCCGGACGCGAGCACCGCCGACTGAGCACTGCTCTTGCACCGACCGGTTCTATCCTGGGCGGGGAGACCCCGGCACTCACGCCGGGCGTCGTCGACCGTGACGACCCCCCCGGGTGACCACAACGCACTTTCCCGGTCCGGCCGAACAGACCTCGATGAGCACTGAGGTTCCGCTCGGTGACGGTCAGGTCACCGTCGACACCGACGCGACAGTGACACGGCCGCCCGGCGGCGAGGCGGTCGATGTCGGGGCGGCGGCACGGACGGCCGTCCGGGACCCCCACGGACCGCGGCTGGCGGCGCGTGTCGACCCCGGTGATACTGTCGGTGTCGTCGTGACCGACATCACGCGGGAGACGCCGGACGACCTCCTGCTGGACGTGTTGCTCGCGGAACTAGAGCGGGGCGGTATCGACCGCGAGCAGGTGACTGTCGTCGTGGGGCTCGGCCTGCACCGCCCGATGACCGACGAGGAACTCGCCGGGGCGCTCGGCGAACACGCCGACCTCGCGGTCAACCACGACCCCAACCGGGTCGTCGAGGTCGGCCGCGTCGACGGCTGTCCGCTCACACTGTTCGAACCGCTCGTCGGTGTGGACCACCTGTGCTCGACGGGACTGGTCGAGCCACACCAGTACGCCGGGTTCTCCGGCGGTGCGAAGACAGTTGTCGTCGGGGCGGGCGGCGAGTCACAGATCCGCTACACCCACGGGCCGGAGCTGCTAGCCCGGGACGGCGTCCGACTCGGCCGTACCGAGGACAACCCGTTTCGCGAGTTCCTCGACCGGGCCGGCGACGCCGTCGGTGTCGAATTCTGCCTGAACATCACCCACGGTCCGGCCGGGGTGCTCGGTGTGAGCGCGGGGCAGCCACGACAGGTCGTGGCCGACCTCGCGGCGAGTGCCCGTGCGGCGCTGGCTGCCGAGGTGACAGACCGCTACGACGCCGTCGTCGCGGGTGTCGGCGCACCGAAGGACGCAAACCTGTACCAGGCAAGTCGGGCAGCCACCTACGTCGGACTCGGGGCGGTCGACCCGCTCCGGCAGGGTGGCCGCATCGTCGTCCCGGCGGCTCTCCCCGAGGGTGCAGGCTCGGGGACCGGCGAACGCCGGTTCTACGGGTGGCTCTCGGCGGCCGACGACCCCGACGCGCTGTACGAGGAGATGAGAGCCGGGTACGAACCCGGCGCACAGCGGGCGTTTGTTCTCGCCCGTCTCCTCCGTGACCACCCGGTGACGGTCACTAACAGCACGAGTCCTGCCGTCGCCGAGGACTGCCTGCTCGAGACGGCACCCACTGTCGAGACGGCACTCGACGACAGGGACGACGTGCTCGTGGTACCCGACGCCCTGCACACACTTCTGGTCGGGCCCGGGTGACCCCTGCCATCCCGGTCGACTGGCCAAGCCGGTGGTGACCCCTGCCATCCCGGTCGACGAGACCACTCCCACCAGTCCGGCCGACAGA
>CAYZGA010000149.1:0-5345 GCA_964477945.1 uncultured Halobacteriales archaeon | reverse complement strand
ACACGCCTGTGGAGACTGTGACCGCTACGGACACGGATGCCATCCATGAAGTGTCTGCAAGTCACGTCATCGAAGCAGGAAGCCTCGTCTCGTGAGAGCAGGATTCCCCGCGCCACCGTGCGCGGGGTAACATTCAAGCGGCGGGACATCGAAGAGCGAGTATGGTACAGTGCGAGATGTGCGGGACAGAGACGGCGAACCCGAGCCGTATCAAGATCGAAGGGGCGGAACTCGACGTCTGTGACGAGTGTACGGAGTTCGGGACCGAGTTGCAAACCGGGTCCGAGGAGTCCAGCACGTCGACGAAGTACTCGACATCGAGCAGCAGTTCGGGGGGTTCGTCCTCGACCAGCACGACCAGCAGTTCGAGCAGCAGTAGCAGTAGTACCGGTGGCGGTGGCCGTCGCAGTGACATCTACGAGGATGTCGACGAACTCGCACAGGACTTCGACCAGCAGATACGGCGGGCCCGCGAGCGTGCGAACCAGAGTCAGGACGAACTCGCACGCGAACTCAACGAGAAGGCGAGTCTCATCCGCAAACTCGAGCGTGGCGACACGCTCCCGACCGACGACCTGCAGCGCAAACTCGAACGACACTTCGACATCGACCTCACGGCCGGCGGGAGCGTCGACGAGTCCGAGTGGGACAGCGACGGTTCGACCGGCGAGTACACGCTCGGCGACATGGTCGAACGAAAGGACTGAACTCCGGTCGCCGACGACCCCGGAGCAGTCGCATCGACAGCCCACACAGTCCGACCGGCACTCTCCAGGTCGTCCCCGTCGAGTCGTCACGAGAGCGACACAGCGTCTCCGCGTCGTCGACCGCCGGGTCGTGACGAAACCGCGGCTGAACTGTTCGACAGCCGTCCGGTTACTCGCCCGGAGTGTCCGACAGGAGCGGTCGGCCCGTCATCTCGGCGGGGCGATCGACCCCGAGCAGGGCGAGCACCGTCGGGGCCACGTCCGCGAGTTCGCCGTCACGGGCCTGTTGCTGCCCGTCATCGGGCGGGACGTAGACGAACGGGACGGGGTTGGTGGTGTGTGCGGTGTGGGGGCGCTCCGGGGTGCCCATCTCCTCGGCGTTGCCGTGGTCGGCGATGACGAGGAGGTGCGCGTCGTGGTCCCGGAGTGCGGTCACCAGCCGTCCGAGTTGGCTGTCGACAGTCTCGACGGCGGTGACCGCGGCGTCGAAGTCGCCGGTGTGACCCACCATGTCGGGGTTGGCGTAGTTGAGTACCAGCACGTCGTGGGTCGCCAGGCGTTCGATGGCGCTGTCGGTCACCGCCGGCGCACTCATCGCGGGCTGGTGGTCGTAGGTCGGCACGTCCGGACTCGAGACGATCTCGCGGTGCTCGCCCTCGAAGGTCGACTCGCGACCGCCGTTCAGGAAGTACGTGACGTGTGCGTACTTCTCGGTCTCCGCGATGCGGAGCTGGGTGTAGCCCGCCCCGGCGAGTGCCCGCCCGAGTGTCGCGCCAGGTTCCCGGGGCGGGAACGCGACCGGCAGGTCGAACTCGTCGTCGTACTCGGTCATCGTGATCAGACAGATATCGGGCGGGTCCGTCTCGACGACCGGCGGCGGGTCGATACCCCCGAGCAACCGGGTCAGCTGGCGCGCGCGGTCGGCGCGGTGGTTGAGAAACACCACCGCGTCACCGTCTGTCAGCGTCGGGCCGCCCTCGATACACGTCGGGAGCACGAACTCGTCGGTCTCGCCGCGGTCGTATGCCGCCTCGACCGCCGCCACCGCCGACGGCGCGGTGTGGTCGCTCGCCCGCCCGACAATCGACTCGTAGGCTCGCCTCGTTCTGTCCCAGTTCTCGTCTCGGTCCATCGCGTAGTAGCGCCCGGCGACAGTTGCCACCGCGCCGGTCCCGCACCGGTCGACGTGTTTGGTCAGGCGCTGGAGGTAGTCGACGGCCGACATCGGCGGGGTGTCCCGGCCGTCGGTGAACGCGTGGGTCACCGCCTCGACACCGCGCTCGCCTGCGAGTTCCACCACGGCGTGGAGATGGTCCTGGCTGGCGTGGACGCCGCCGTCACTGACCAGCGCCAGCAGGTGGAGACGGCCACCCGTGCGCTCGACGTGGTCGAACGCACGCCGGAGCGCCGGCAGCTCGTCGAGCGGCGGGTCGGTCGGGTTGTCGAGCGTGCTCGCCTCGCCGCGCCAGCGGGCGATTGCGTCGGTGATACGGGCAGACTCCTGTCGCACGGCCCGTCCAGCACCGAGTGTGAGATGACCCACCTCGCTGTTGCCCATCTGCCCCGGCGGCAGTCCGACGTGTCGGCCGTCGGTCCGGAGTGTCGCGGCCGCCCCCGTGTGCCGGAGGCGGTCGACGGTTGGTGTCTCGGCTGCCGCGACCGCGTCACGCGCATCCGGGTCGGGGTTCAGCCCCCAGCCGTCCAGAATCACCAGCCCGAGGTCCATACCCGACACAGACGACCGGGGGTGACGAGACTTTCGGACGGCGCGGCCTGTCCGGACCCGCCACGCCGGTGTCACAACCGCACTCCAGTCGGGACACGCGGCACGCGCCCGCGTCAGTCACCGTCGCGCAACCGCTCGCGGACGGCCTCGCGGTCGACGGTGCCGGAGACGGTCCGTGGAACCCCGGCGGCCAGCACCACCGTCTTCGGGCGCTCGTACCGGGCGAGGGTCGCCGCCGAGTGCTCGTGGACCGTCGCCACGTCGAGGTCACCGTCCGGGACCACCAGCGCCGCAACACGCTCGCCCCACTCGGGGTCGTCGAGTCCGACCACCGCGGCGTCCTCGATGCGGGGGTGGGAACACAGGCCCTCGACCACCGCCTGTGGCGCGACCAGTTCGCCCCCGGTGTTGACGAGTTCGTCGCGGCGTCCGACGACCCAGAGCCGTCCGGCCGCGTCACGGTACCCCGCGTCGCCGGTCCGCAGCCCCCACTCGCAGAACGCCGCCTCGGTCCGTTCCGGGTCCAGGTACCCCGGGGTAACCGTCGGGCCGTCGACGACTATCTCGCCATGCTCTCCGGTATCGGCTGGCTCCCCGTCGGCGACGACGGTCACGTCGACGCCGTACAGCGGCTGTCCGACCGTGCCGGGGTGGCTGCGCGCCACCGGGGGCCGGGCGGTTGCGACCTGCGAGGCGGTCTCTGTCGTGCCGTAGGTCGGAAAGACCGGGACACCGGCGTCGAGTGCCCGCTCCAGCAGCGCGTCTGGGGTCGGCGCACCACCGACCAGCACCGTCGACAGTCCGGAGAGGGGTGCGCCCGCGTCGAGGAGTCGGCGGAGCTGGACCGGGACCAGCGAGACACCGGTGACCCCTCTCTCCGCAACGACGCGCCCGGTCGCCTCGGCGTCGAACCCGGGCTGGACGACCAGCGTCGTCCCGTAGAGGGCCGTCCTGACCACCGGGGCGAGCCCGCCCATGTGGTTGACGGGCAGACAGCACAGCCAGCGGTCGCCCGGCGAGACACCGAGCCGGAACGCGGACGCCACCGCACTGGCCCGCAGGTTCCCGGCGGTCAGTCGCACCCCCTTCGGGTCACCGGTTGTCGCGGACGTGAACAGCACGACGGTCGTCGCGTCCAGGTCGGGCGACCGGCGGACGGGACCGGTCGCCGGGCCGTCGACCGCGTCCGCGGTGTCGTCGGTCACGCTATCGCCGCCGTCCACGAGGTCCGCACCGGCGACCACCGGTGTCGCGAGGGCGGCGGGACGGTCGGTTGCCGGGCCGTACACGACACAGTCGACGGCCGCTTGGGCGACACGCGCCCGGAGTTCCGAGGCGGGGAGCCGCCTGTCGAGACCCACCACCGTCCAGCCCAGTCGCTGTGCGGTGTGGAAGGTTACGACGAACGCCGGCGATGGGGCACAGAGCGTCCCGAGGCGGTCCGTACCCGGGGCCCGCTCCCGGAGTCGGTCGACGGCCCGCGAGACGAGTCCGTCGAGGTCGCGGTAGCACCACGTCCGGCCGTCCGTGGCGTCGACCAGCGCGGGTCGCTCGGGCGTCGCGGCCGCCCGGCGCGCGAGCACGTCCATCGAACACCGGTAGGGGGACCGGACTGAAAGTGACTGCGGTCCGCGCGACCGCCTCCCGCTGTCATCCCGGCTATCCCCGCGTGACCGACGAGACGGCAGTTTTAAGCGACACTACATCCGCGTTCTGGTATGGACGAACCACGCCGACCACTCGACGTACTGGAGGCGGCAGTCGGGACAGATGTCAGTGTCGAACTAAAGAACGGCACCCGGTACGAGGGGCGACTGGCGGGGTACGACCAGCACATGAACCTGGTCGTGGAGACGGGCAGGAGCGACAAAGACACAACCGTTATACGCGGTGACAACGTAATCTCAATACGGCCATGACCACAGGCACGACCGGCCAGGGTTCGAAGAACACGACGACCCACGTGAAATGTCGGCGCTGTGGTGAGAAATCCTATCACGTCAAAAAGGAGGTCTGTTCGTCGTGTGGCTTCGGCAAGTCCGCCAAACGGCGCGACTACGCCTGGGAGACAAAAGCCGGCGAATAGTATGCACGAGAAGTGCGGCGTGGTCGGACTCTCGCTGTCCGACAGAGAGGCCGCCCGGCCGCTTTATTACTCACTCTACGCACTGCAGCACCGCGGACAGGAGTCCGCGGGTATCGTCACCCACGACGGGTTCCAGCAGCACGACCACGTCGAGATGGGGCTGGTCGGTGACGCCTTCGACGGGTCGGACCTGTCGGGGCTGAACGGGACAAACGGTATCGGTCACGTCAGGTATCCGACCGAGGGCGGGGTCAACGAGTGCTGTGCACAGCCCTTTTCGGTGTCGTTCAAGAGCGGGTCGCTCGGACTCGCACACAACGGCAACCTCGTCAACGCCGACGACGTGCGCGAGGAACTCGCCGGGATGGGCCACGCGTTTACCTCTACCGGGGACACGGAGGTCATCGCCCACAACCTCGCCCGCAACCTGCTCGAGGCGGACCTCGTGCGGGCGGTCAAAGCCACGATGGAGCGTATCCACGGCTCGTACTCGCTGACTATCATGCACGACGAGACGGTGATGGGGGTGCGCGACCCGCAGGGCAACCGCCCGCTCTGTCTGGGGAAACTCGACGACGGGTACGCTATCGCATCGGAGTCGGCGGCCATCGACGTGCTCGACGGCGACATCGTCAGGGACATCCGACCGGGTGAACTGGTCGTGCTGCGGGCCGACGGGGCGGGCTACGACACCTACCAGCTCGTCGAGCGCGAGCAGACCGCCCACTGCTTTTTCGAACACGTGTACTTCGCCCGACCGGACTCGGTCATCGACGGGCAACTCGTCTACGACGTTCGCCGCGAACTGGGCCGGCGTCTCTGGGAG
>CAYZGA010000148.1:0-5430 GCA_964477945.1 uncultured Halobacteriales archaeon | reverse complement strand
CGAAGGGGACCTTCTCCGCCCCGACGACGACCAGTAACGGCTGCCCGTCACCCGGGACCGCGTGGCTCCGGTCGCGCCCGTCGGACTGCCCCCTGTCGTCCGGTTTCGGGGGACCGAACTGTGCACGGATCTCCTCTTCGACATCCTGGAGTGGGAGCCCGTACATCGTGAGGTGGACGACCGTGCCGGGCCACCCGTCGAGGAGTCGCTCGGGGTCGTCGGTAATCTCGACATCGAAGGGACCGCCGAACCGGTTGGTCACCGACACGACACTCTCGCGGCGACCGGCGGCGGCCTCGGTGAGGAGGAGTCGGTCGGCACCGAGCGCGCGGGCGGTCAGGCCGACGTGGGTCGTCATGCGCTCGTCCCGGCCCGGGCGGTGGCCGAGTCTGAGTACCGCGAGCTCCGGCGTCTCCCGCATCACTGGTCGGACAGTGCGCGTGCAAGCTCCCGTGAGACGCCCGAGACGAGCTGGTTCATCGTTCCCCGGGGTGGGTCGAGCAGGTCCCCGTCGAGCACGAACGACGGGGTCGCGCCGACACCGAGCGCGTCCCCGCGGTTCCGGTCGGCGTCGATAGCGGACTCGTGGTCGAGGTCGACCGCGGCACTCTCGACCGCGTCGGCGTCGAACCCGAGATTGCCGGCGAGTTCACCGAACAGGCCGGGCGACTCCGACCGCAACCGGTTCTGGTTGTTGAACACTGCCCCGGTGAACTGCCAGAACGCCTCGTCGCCGTGGCGGTCGAGCACCTCGCGGGCGGCGTTTGCTGCCCGCTCCGCAGCCCCTACCTGGTCCGGCGGGTCCGTCACGATGAAATCCCGGTGCTCGTACCGGATGAGTTGGTCGTCGAGAAAGTCCGCCTGGATTGTCGGGAACCCGTTTTGCACGTACTGCCGGCAACTCGGACAGCCGAGGTCCTCGTACACCTCGAGCACGACATCCGCCTCGGGGTCACCCCGGACCGGGACGCTGTCGGCTCCGCTCGGGGTGCCACCCAGACACCCCGCGAGCGCCACCGCGGCCCCGCCCCCGGCACCGAGGAGTAGCCGCCTGCGTGTCGTCGCACGGTCGCGTGTCATAGCCGGACGTTGTGTGTCGAGGGATTTAGTCTATCCGCCTCGCTGTGCGGCGTAGAGCTCGGCGTAGGTGCCCTCGGACGCGACGAGAGCCCCGTGCGGGCCGGACTCGGTAACCCGACCATCGTCCATCGCGTAGATGCGGTCTGCGTTGCGGACCGTCGAGAGACGGTGGGCGATGACGACCAGGATACGGTCGTCCGCCGTTGCCTCGAGCCGGCGCTGGATATCGGCCTCCAGCGCCGTGTCGAGGTCACTTGTCGCCTCGTCCAGAACGAGGATGTCGGCGTCCTTGAGCAGTGCCCGGGCGAGTGCGACCCGCTGGCGCTGGCCGCCGGATAGCCGGACGCCGTCGTCACCGAGCGGCGTGTCCAGCCCCTCGGGCAACTCGTCGAGAAACTCCGTGACCTGTGCGACCCGGCAGGCCTCGCGTATCTCGCGCTCGGTCGCGTCACGGTTGCTCACGGTGAGGTTGTACCGGACAGTCTCGTTGAAGATGAACGGCTGCTGTCTGACCATCGAGACACGCTCGCGCCACTCCCGCAGGTCGAACTCCTCGACAGGTGTGCCGTTTGCGCGCACTGTCCCCTCGTCCGGGTCGTATAACCGCGTCAGCAGTGACACCACCGTCGATTTCCCCGCACCTGAGGGACCGGCAAAGGCGACGAACTCGCCGCGCTCGGCCACGAAGGAGAGGTTCTCAACGACCGGCTCCTCGTCGTAGGCGAACGTGGCGCTCTCGACAGCGAACTCCCGGACCCGCGGCGGTGACCGCCCGCCGCCGTCCGGTTCCTGCATCGCCGCCATCCCGTCGATAAACTCCTGTGTGCGGACCAGGTGCGGGAGTTCGCTCGCGGTCGAGTACGCCGTGCTGTTCAGTGTGCTCACCCGCGGCGCGAGTCGGAAGATAGCGAACAGGAAGACACCGAGCGCCGCGACCGGAATCGACACCACCGCGAGCGCGACGTAGACGAGCGTGAACACGACCACCGCTGTCAGCAGGTCGTAGAGGTTCTCCATGGCGGCCGTGTTCCGGGCGGATTTCACGTTCGCCCGGTAGTACTGGTCGACCGCGTCGTCGAACTCGGCGAACAGTTCGTTCCCGAGTCCGAACAGTTTCACGTCACGGATACCCTGTGTCCCCGCCTGTGCGCTCTCCTGGATGCGCTCGTTCGCCTCGGCCACGCGGTCGCCGATACTGTACCCCGACTCCACGACGTACCGCATCACCAGCACGAGCGTCCCGAGCACGAACACCGTCAGGACCGTCATCACGGGGGCGATAAACAGTGCCACACCGAGATAGACCAGGCTCATCGCCCCCTGCTTGACCAGTTTGACGACACTGTCGATTATCCCCGCGGCTCTCCCTGCCTGCGTGATGATGGCGTTGAGCACCTCGTCGGAGCCTTTCTCGTCGTAGTAGGCGACCCGTGCGTCCAGCGCGCGCTCGAAGGCCGTCGTCTGGAGATGCCGGACGTAGTCGGTCTTGAGCGCCGCGGTGAGCCACCCCGCCAGGAACGTCGCCGTGTACCGGACAGTCATCACGACCCCGACCCCGAGCACGACGTACTCGAGTGTGAACGGAACGCCGACAAACTCGTACACGTCGAAGAACGTCTCGCCGACGCCGCTCATCTCGCCGGGGTCGGTGTTGCCCTGCGCGAGTTCGATGACCGGCACCAGGAAACTCAGTCCGAGCCCCTCGAGGAGTGCCGCGAAGATACTGAGACAGATAATGCCGGCCGTCGCCAGCGGCCGGTACTGTGCGGTCTCCCGAAGAGCGGCTAACTGGCGGGACAGCGGTATCTCCTCGTCGTCTGCCACTGGCAATGGGTTTCGCACTCGCGCACAAAAGCTCCGTGGTCCGCCAGGGAGCCGGCGCACACGGAGCGGGTGTGACAGCGCCGGGGGAAACGCGGGCTATAAGCGGGTGGCGAGTACAGGGCCGGTATGCACATCGAACCGAACGGGCCGGTCCACGACTGGCCGCTCGCCGCCGGAGCACCGGGACGAGAGGTCTGGTACTCGCTCGTGAGCGCGCCGGACGGCTCGGTCGCGCTCTGGTACCGGTACACGCTACTGTCGACAGCGGACGGATACCGGGAGGGGCGGCTGTGGGCGGCACTGACCGACCGCGAGAGCCCCGGGGCCTCGACGTTCGTCTCGGAGTCGGTCGACCTCTCGTCGACCCGGGTCACGGGTGACCCGTTCGAACTGACCGTCGGGGACGGACGGCTCAGGTCGGACACCGCGACGGGGAGCGTGGGCGGGGTCGCCTGGGACCTCGAGTACGAGCCCGACGTCTACGCGTTCACACCACTGCGGAGTCGGAACCTGACCGACCTCCTCTACCGGGTCGCGGGAACGGGCAAACACTGGAGTCGCAACCAGTCGGTCGCGATGACCGGCGAGGTGTCCGTCGGTGACCGGACGATCCACCTCGACGACGCCCCCGGTCACCAGGGGCACACTGTCACGCAGGTCACACCCCCGGACGACTGGACCTGGGTGCAGTGCAACGACTTCGCCGAGAACGACTCGGCCGTGCTCGAGGCGCTCCGCCTCGACGACACGCTCTCTGTCTGTCTCCGTATCGACGGCGACGTCTACCCGCTCAACCGTCTTCACCACGTCCACCCGCTCAGTCCACTCGCGAACAGTGTTGAACACGACGAGGTCGGCACCTGGCAGTTCGGTGCAGCCGGCGAGGGTGTCGAACTGCGCGCCACCGTCGAGGCCGACCCCGACTGCTGGCAGCACGTCACCTACCGCGTGCCCGACGACACGCTACGGTACAACGCACACTGCTCGCTTGCGTCGCTGACTGTCACCTACAGCCGGGACGGTGGCGGAACCCGAACACTCACCAGTGACACCGCACGGGTCGAGTGGGTCGGAACCGAACCACCCCGCGACGGGGAGTACCGACCGGACTGGTCCTGAACGGGTCCACACCGGCTGGCGCGGACACTCGGGTCGAAGACCGCTGGCAGAGCACAGACAAGGTGGTCGGACCGGGGGCCACACCGGCAGACACGCGGTACGCTGCCGGTGGGGGACCAGGCACAGCCGGTCGCACGCGGGTCGCGGACACCGCCGTCTCGGTCGGTCAGTCGGCGAGCTGCCAGTGCCGTCCGTCGCGGCGGACGATACCCTCCCCGGCGAGCACCCCGAGCAGTTCCTCGACAACCGACGGCGGCGCGCGGAGTTGTCGGGAGAGCTCCTCGGTGCTGCGGGGTTCATCGGCCAGCGCGACCAGCACCTCCGAGACGAGTCGCGGGTCGGCGTGGTCGACCCTGTCGGCGAGGCGCTCGCGCAGGTCGGTGATCCGTCCTTCTGCCCACCGGTGGAGCAGGGAGAGCTCCCGCTCCAGTTGCTCGAAGTCGCGGAGCTGTCGGGCCAGCGTCGCTACCGCGTCCTCGCTGTCCGCGTTCGCCTCCCTGTCCTGTCGAGGAGGTGGCGCGGACTCACTCTCCTCCTGTTTCGGCGGGGTCGCCGCCCCCACCGCCGCCTCGACCGAGTCCGGGTCCGGGTCGGGGTCGGCCTCCGTGCAGTCGCTCCCGTCGGTGACCGACTCCAGGTCGAGAGTCACCTGCCGACAGGTGGTGATGTCGAGTCTGCTGCTCGAGGGGTACGCGCTCCGCGTGCCGAACTCGTACGGCGAGACTGTCACCTCCAGGCTGACGTGCCGGGAGATAGAGAAGTACTTGCGCCGCCTGTCGTCGGTCCGGCTCTCGACCAGCCCCGCGTCCTCGAGTTTTCCCAGGTGGTCGATGACCGCCTTCGGGCTCACACCGAGTTGCTCACTGATCTCCGTGACGTAGCAGGCCTTGCGTGCCAGCAGACGCAGGATACGCCGCCGGTTGTCGTTGCCCAGCAGGTCGAGAAACTCGGCGGAATCCATTTACCGTACATAATCTACAGCCCTACAAGTATCTGTCTTTGAGCGGTGGGCGGCTCACTCCGAGTCGGAGTCGAACTCGAGTGCGGCGGAGTTGATGCAGTAGCGCTTCCCCGTCGGGTCCGGGCCGTCCTCGAAGACGTGGCCGAGATGCCCCTCACAGCGGGCACAGACAACCTCGGTCCGACGCATCCCGTGGCTTGTGTCGACCCGTGTCTCGATGTTTCCGTTCTGGTAGGCGTCGAAGAAACTCGGCCACCCGGACCCGGAGTCGAACTTCTGCTCGGAGTGGAACAGTTCCGTGCCACACCCGGCACAGGTGAACGTTCCCTCGTCCTCGATACCGAGCAGGTCGCCGCTGAACCGGGGTTCGGTGTCCGCCTCCCGCAGGATGCGGTACTCCTCCTCGGTGAGTATCTCCCGCCACTCCTCGTCGTTCTCGGGCAGTT
>CAYZGA010000147.1:0-5585 GCA_964477945.1 uncultured Halobacteriales archaeon | reverse complement strand
GTACACCGGGCGGTTAGTGCTCGTGGGCCCAGAACTCGCCGCTCACGGTGACCTCCTTCTTGAACAGTGGGACCTCCTCCTTGAGACGGTCGATACCGTCCTCGACAGTCCGGAACGCCTCGGGGCGGTGGCCCGCGAGCACGACGACGAAGACGATGTCCTCCTCCGCTCTGACGACGCCCGTGCGGTGGTGGAGTCGCACCTCGTGGACGCCGTCGCGGGCCTCCAGTTCCGACCGGAGTGTCGACAGTCGCTCGTCGGCGACGCCGTCGTACTTCTCGAAGGTCAGGTACTCGGTTGGCTCGTCGTCCGGACCGTCCCTCGTCCGGACGCGCCCCGTGAACGTGGCGATCGCGCCGGCGCGGTCGGAGTCCGGGGACCGCTTGACCCGCGCGACCAGCGACCCGAGCGTCTCGTACGGTTCGACGGTCTCGACGGCCTCGACGAGCGCCGCGAGGTCGACACTGTCGGTGTCGGGCGCGCGCAGGTGGACGTTCTCGGCATCGACGCCCCCGAGTGCGACCGTCGGGAGCCGGGAGTCGGGCCAGCCCTCGACGAGCGCGTAGTCGCAGTCGGGCGCGAGTCGGTCGAGTGCGTCCGACAGCGCGAGCGAGTCACCCGTTGCCTGCCAGGTGCCGTCACCGATGCGGTAGGTCCGGACGACACCGGCGTTCCGGTCGGCGGTATCGCGCGTCTCCCCGGTATCGGGCGGCGACACGGTGCCATCGCCGCCGGTGTCGGGCGACGACACGGTGCCATCGCCGCCGTCGGCCACCTGGCCGGCGGATGTAACCGTTCCGACCCGACCGCGCCCGGCGAGTCGCTCTGCGAGTCGGCCGACGAGCACGGCCGTGTCGGCCTCCGGCGGGCCGACAAGGGCGAGTGGTTGCATACCCGCCCGTTCGGATTCCGGGGGCTTGTGCGTTTGGCCGTGCCGTCGGCTCCACGAGCACCCGGGCGGCCGGCGGTCCCGCCGGTCGATGTCCACACCCCGTCACACCGGCGAGCGCGGCGCGAATCCGGGAGATAGCTAGACTCTTGGGGCTGGCAGACGAGAGAGCGCGTATGACACGTCGCGAGTTTCGCTCGCTGGTCCCGCCGGCGGAGGCACGAGAGGCTGTCGAGTCGCTGTCGCTGGAGACGGGGACCGAACAGGTGGCGCTCGCCGCCGCCCACGACCGGGTGCTCGCCGACCGGGTCGACGCGCCAGTCGACGTGCCGGGGTTCGACCGGTCGGCGATGGACGGCTACGCGGTTCGTGCCCGGGACACGTTCGAGGCTGGCGAGCGGGACCCGGTGACACTGCCGGTCGTCGGGCAGGTCGAGCCCGGGACCGCCCCCGGGGTGACCGTCGACTCGGCTGCCGCCGTCCAGGTCGCGACCGGTGCGGTCATGCCCGCAGGCGCGGACGCCGTGATTCCGGTCGAACAGACTGCCGAGACCGACGGGGGCGTCGAACTGTCGGCGGCGGTCACACCCGGGGACAACGTGATGCGCCGCGGCGCGGACATCGCGAGCGGCGACCGCGCCCTGTCGCCGGGCACCCGTCTCGGTCCCCGCCACGTCGGCCTGCTGGCCGCGCTCGGCACCGAGACGGTCCCCGTGCGGGACCGCCCGGCGGTGGCGATCGTCTCGACCGGCGACGAACTCGTCCAGCCGGGTGAGCGCCTGGACCACGGCTCCGGCCAGATATACGACGTCAACAGTCACTCGATAGCCAGTGCCGTCCGTGCCGCGGGCGGCGACCCGACCGTCTACGACACCGCCGCCGACGAGCGCGAGCAGTTGCGGGCGACGCTGGTCCGGGCGGCCGAGGAGTGTGCGCTCGTGCTCACCTCCGGGTCGACCAGCGCCGGGGCGGGCGACCTGCTGTACCGCATCCTCGAGACCGAGGGCGAGCAACTCGTCCACGGTGTCGCGGTCAAGCCTGGCCGGCCACTGCTGGTCGGGCGACTGTTCGACACCCCCTACGTCGGACTCCCGGGCTACCCTGTCTCCGCGCTGACGACGTTCACGCACTTTGTCGCGCCGACACTGCGGGCGGCGAGTCGCGGCGCGCGCGGCGAGCGTGGGGCGACTGTCGAGGCGACACTCCGGACCCGGGTCCGGTACGACGGCGGCCGCCTGCGACTGCTCCCGGTGGGTCTCGTCGGGGACGGCGACGGCGGTTTCGTCGCCTACGCGCCCGACAAGGGGAGCGGCGCGACGACGACGCTCGCCGACACCGACGGCTTTGTGCGGATGCCCGCGGAGACCTCACTGCTGGCTCCCGGTACCGCCGTGACCGTCGAGCAGTTCGACGCCGGCGACCCGCTCCCGTCGGTGCTCGGGGTCGGCGACCCGGACCCGGTCCTGTCGTCGTTGCTCGACAGTCTGTCGGTCCCCCGGTACCTGCGGTTCGACGCAACCGACGCGCGGCGCTGGTTCGACGACGGCGTTCCCGACCTGCTCGTGACGGCCGGCGACACGACCGACGACCCGGGCGAGGAACTGGCACGCTGGTGCCGCGAGTGGGGGCTGGTGGTCCCGGCGGACGGCCCCGGTATCGACGGGGTCGAGCACCTGGCAGCGGCGGACCTGACGCTGGCGAACCTCGACACGGACCTCGCGCTCCGGGGGGCGTTCGACCGTGCCCTCGACGACGCCGGGGTGTCGACCGGTGCGGTCGACGGCTACCACCGCGCACTGCCGGGGATAGAGTCGGCCGCCCGCCGTGTCGCAGAGGGTGCGGTCGACGCCGGGCTCGGACTCCGGCAGACCGCCGACCGACTCGGACTCGGGTTCGTCAGGCTGGGCACCCAGTCTGTCCGTCTCGCCGTCGCCCCGGCGCGGCAGGGCAAGTCCGGGGTGAACTCGCTCGCCCGGACCGTCGACCGGCGACTCCCCGGCCTGCTCGACGAGACGCCCGGCTACGACACGCCGAACGGGTCGTCGTGACGAGGGCCGCGCGGTGAGTCCCGTGCCCCGTCGACGGCGAATCGGTGGTCCCGGCACGGGGGTTTTGTTACGCCCGCCCGAACGGTCGTCGTATGTCCGAGTCGGCGGGTGGATTCGAGCGACTGTCGACCTTCGAGGAGGCACGCGAGGCGCTCCGGGCCTGTTGTTCGCCACACGGGCGGGTCGAGAGAGTCCCGACAGCGGACGCGAGCGGCCGTGTGGCCGCCCGCCCGGTTGACGCGGCCCGACCGGTGCCCCACTACGAGCGCGTGACACGGGACGGCTACGCTGTTCGTGCCCGGGATACGTTCGGGGCGAGCGGTCGCTCGCCTGTCCGACTCGACGAGGCCGAGCGTGCCGGCGAGACGACGGCAACGCCGGTGTGTGCCGGTGACGAACTGCCGGCGGGGGCCGACGCGGTCGTCGGGGTCGAACACGTCGCGGACCGCGAGTCCGGGTTGCTCGTGTTCGACGCGGTGTCGGTCGGCGCGCACGTCGCCCCCGCCGGTTCGGATGTCGCGGCGGGGACACGACTGGTCGAGGCAGGCGAGCGGTTCGACCCTGCCGACCTGGCACTCGCCCGCGCCGCGGGGGTCGAGCGGGTCCCCGTTACCGACCGACCGCGGGTGCGTGTCGTCCCGACGGGGGGGAACGCCGTCGACGCCGACCCCGACGCCGGCGAGTGGGTCGAGACCGACGGGGCGATGGTCGAGGCGCTGGCCGGGCGGTGGGGTGCGCGTCCGACCCTCCGGGACTCGACCGCCGGCGAGGCGGCGCTCGCGGGCGCGGTCCGGTCGGCACTCGACCACGACATCGTCGTGACGACCGGGGGGACCTCGGTCGGGACCGACGACGTCACACCGGCCGTTCTCGCAGACCTCGGGACGGTGGCCGTTCACGGGGTCACCATCGACCCCGGTCGCTCGCTCGCGCTCGGCACCGTCTCGGGGACGCCGATTCTGTCACTCCCGGGACCACCCGTTGCCTGCTACGTCGGAGCGGTCACCGTTCTCCGGCCGGCCATCGCCGCCGTCACCGGGACCACCCCGCGACCGGTTCCGACCACGCGAGCCGAACTCGACGGGAAACTCGCGAGCGAACCCGGCACGCGAACGTTCGCACGGGTCCGCCTCGAACGCGACGGCACCGACGACACGCCGGGAACGACCGCGAGCGGACCGGAGACACCCGGCGGAACGCCGGACGCGGGCGACCTGCGGGCGGTCCCGGAGCACGTCGCCGGCGCGGGTGTCCTGTCGAGTGTGGTCCGGGCCGACGGCTGGGTGGAGATTCCGGAGCGTCTCGAAGGACTGCCGGTCGGCGAGCGGGTCACGGTGGCGCGCTGGAGCCGGTTGTGAGCCGGACCAGGGTCACCGCTCGACTGTCTTCTCGACGACGCGCACGTTCTCGATGCGCGTGTCGGGGTACGCGCCGTCGACCTTCTCGGCGGCTTTCACCATGTCCCAGGCGACGTTCAGCCCCGTCGTGACCCCCTCGAGTGCCTCCATCTCACAGCCAGTCTTGCCGGTCGTCTCGACGGTCACCGTCAGCGTGACCGTCTCCTCCCCGAGCTCGAACGCAGTCTCGACGTTCGTGACCGGTATCTGGTGGCACATCGGGATGGTCTCCCAGGTGTGCTTGACCGCCCGTATCGCGCCGATCCGGGCCGTCGTCAGGACGTCACCCTTCGCGATGCCGTCGGCACGGACCGTCTCGACTGTCGATGGCTGGAGTCGCAGTCGGCCCCGTGCCACCGCACGCCGCCGGGAGTCGGCTTTCGACCCGATGTCGACCATCTGGGCGTCGCCGTCATCGACGTGGGTCAGGTCGTCCGCGTCCCGGGTGTCTGTCTCTGTGTGTTCCCGTTCGGACTGGTCCCGGGTGCTGTCTTCCGTGCTGTCGGTCATATTCGGTGTCGCCTCATCGTCACTCGCCCCGTGCGTGTGTGACGACGTGCGTGAGAGTGGGGACGACCAGTTCCTCGGCACCGAACGTGGCGGCCTGCGTGCTGCCCGGGAGACAGAACACCGGGACCTCGCCGACGACACCGGCGTAGGCCCGCGAGAGCAGCGCACGCGGCCCGATATCCTCGTAGGAGAGCACCCGGAACAGCTCGCCGAAACCGGGAATCGCGCGGTCACACATCGGTTCGACGGCGTCGACGGTCACGTCACCGGGCGCGAGTCCGGTCCCGCCGGTGACGACGACCGCCTCCGCCCCGCGCTCCACGAACGCGAGCACCGCCGCGCGTATCCGCTCCCTGTCGTCGCCGACCAGTTCCCGTTCGAGCACCTCGTGGCCGCCGCCCTCGAGTGCCGCGGCCAGCGCGTCACCCGACGGGTCCTCGTCGAGTGTCCGACTGCTCGATACCGTCAGCACCCCGACCGATACCTCGTCGCGCCTGTCGTGTGGGTGGTCAGTTCCGCTCACGACCGGTGTTCGTGGCCGGGGCACATCTGGTTTGGGACTGTCCGCAGGTGTCGCTGGGTCGGACCCGCACGTCCGGTGGCGACAGCAGGTTGATAGGGCGGGCCCCCGGAGAACGGGTGTCACCATCTCCGCCGTGAACGGCGGAGCTTGTCGGTGGACTCCTGTTCTGACCACTAGACAGTGGTAGGCGTGAAGATGCCGTTCACGTTCACCGTCCC
>CAYZGA010000146.1:0-5625 GCA_964477945.1 uncultured Halobacteriales archaeon | reverse complement strand
CGCCGACTTCCTCCGTGTGAAGGAGGTATCATAACCGGCCTAGATCACCGACCCGCAAAACAATCTATCCCAGCCCAGGACTTAAGAATTGCCCTCCCCGACTCGCCGCCTGCACCCGGAACACCTCGCCACCTACCGGTTCTCGCTTCTCGTCACATCCCCCGTCTCCTCGCTGTGTTCTGCGCAACTGCACCACTCCTGTTTCAAAATAGCAGTTCCGGGAACCACTCTTGGCTCACCTCCGGTAACCCGCGGCACGCTCCTCGGCGTCCAGAGATGCGCTGTTCGCGGTCAGGTGACCCCGTGCCCAGCACTGGAGCCGGTCGTCAGTATGTCGGATGCTCCTCGGGAATCTCCTCGCGGGCATTGACTGCGCGTGCGAGGGTGAAAAGCAGGTCCGAGAGTCGGTTGAGATACACCACCGCGTGCTGGTTCACCGCCTCGGCGTCGGCCAGTGAGACGGCCCGGCGCTCGGCACGCCGACAGACCGCGCGGGCGTGGTGCAGTCGCGCCCCGGCGTCGGACCCGCCCGGCAGGATGAAATCCTCCAGCGTGTCGAGTTCCTCGTCGTAGTCGTCGATGCAGTTCTCGACAGTCTCGACGTGTGTCTCGCGGACCACCGGGTCGTCGTCGTCGGGGTCGGGGTTCGCGAGGTCCGCCTGCACGACGTGGAGGTGGTTCTGCACCTGCTGAAGGTCGTCGTCGACATCGTCGTAGCCGGTGGGACGTGCCCGGCCGACCAGGGCGTTGAGTTCGTCGACAGTGCCGTACGCCTCGATACGCTCGCTCGCCTTCGAGACCCGCTCCATTGTTCGCAGGTCGGTCATCCCCTCGTCGCCACGGCCGGTGTATATCTTCATACAAGAGTGTGGGGCCGAGAGCGTCTTAACGCTTCGACACTGCGCGACGAAACACCGGCACTGTGGCAGTCGCTCGAATCGGCAGAACGGTGCCTGCCCGCGAGCAGGTTGCCGGCGCGGACAGTTCCGTGAGTATTTTATCGCGGCCGTTCAACAACTGGCTGATGACAGTTCTGTCTACCGCGGACGAGGGTAAAGTGCTGATGGATGCCGAAGGCGAGGAGATCGGTGTCGTCACCGATGTCGACCCCGACGAGCAGGTGGCGTACGTCGAACCCGACCCCGGTATCGCCGAGGCGATGTACCAGGGGCTCGGGTTCGGTGACAGCGACGAGGACGACATCGAGGTACCCGCCGACAGTGTCGCGACGGTCACCGACACCGAGGTGCGCGTCAGCGTCGACCTCTGATAGGGTCGTGCGTGGTTATTCTCGGTACGCCATCGAAATATCGGAGGGAGAGTGGCAGAGACACGTGGTTTGTGAGAGGCCGGCGGTAAAGACTCACGCACGACCCTATGAGCGCGGAACCGTTCTCGAACAGTAGTCACTCCGACCCGGACTCCTGACGCCGACACAACCGGTCGAGCAGGACACGCATCTGACGCAGTGTCTCGTCGTCCAGTCGGTCCGCCTCCGCGTCGAGATACCCCGAGAGCCGGTCGAACCGCTCCCGGTACCGGTCCGGGACCACGAGTGGAACGGACCCGCGGCAGTGCTCGCCGCGCCGGTCCGGCAGTGACTCGTCGCCGGTCCGACCGGTCTCGACCTGCTCGTACCGGTTCGCGGCCCACGCGCGGAGTTCACGCGTGCACCTGGCGAGTGCGACGCTCCTCCGGACGCCGTCGTGTGGATAGCGCTCCGAGCCTGCCGGCCACCCGACCCGCACGGTTTCGGTGTGCTCGTCGCCGCCACACTCCGTCCACGAGGCGACCAGCGTCAGTTCGTCGGTGGTCGTCGTCCGGTCTACCTCGACGAGCAGGGGCCCCTCTCCGGTCACGGGGTTCCACGGGGGAAACAGCGTCCCGACGTAGACCAGTTGGTCGGTCGGTGTGTCCGCCGACGGGGACCCGTACGCGGCCACGAACTCGTGGTGGTCGTCGTCGAGTTCGAGCGTGAGGTCGTGCACCACGGGCGTGACCAGCCGGTCGAACGCCTCGCCCGACAGGCGCTCGAACGAGGCTGCCGAACAGGTCACCAGCTGGTTCGCGCCGCGAACGTCCGACAGCGTCGTCGCCAGTTGCACGTTCGTGTCGGCCCCGACGCCGACCAGTGTCGTGTGTATCCCTTCGGTGGCACTGTCCGCGAACAGCGCCGTCAGCTCTGCGCTGTCTGTCAGTCCGGCGTTCGCCATCATGTCGGTGAACAGGACGACACGCTGTTCGCCGTCGGCGTCCGATGCCGTGTCGAGCATACCGGCAGCCGTCTCGAACCCTGCCGCGAGGTCCGTGTCGCCACCGGCGGCGACTGTCCGGACGTGACGTTGGATCGCCGTCGTGTCCGTCGACGCAATCTTCCGGAGCGGTTTCGCGACGTGCGTGTCGTCGTCACAGAGCACGACACCCAGCCGGTCGTTCTCACGGAGCTGTCCGACGAGCGCACACAGCGACCGCGCCGCGACGGACAACTTCGTCGCCGCGGCCCCATCAGACTCGTCCCGACCATCGTAGTAGTAGCCGTCGACGGGACCGCTCATCGAGTCGGACACGTCGAGGACCGCGACGAGGTCCAGCCGCGGGCGCTCGAACCCCCCGTCGGGGCTGGTCGTGTCCAGTTCGACGGTCAGGTACTGCTCTGTCTCGCCGGTGACGGGATGCTCGGTCACGGTGGTCCCGTAGTGTGGTGCGAGCCGCGGTCCCGCCCCACCGTCGCGGCGCGTTCCGAACTGAGACTCGCCGTACAGCGTCGTATTGTCGACCGCCGCTGGCTGTGGTGTGTACCCGTTTGCCACGTTCACCCCCACGCTTGTCGCTACCGGCTCGCCCGCGTCCCCCGACCGGTCTCCCTGGGGCTCCGAGGCTAGCCCGGAGTCCCTCGTCGGTCCCGACACTGCTGCCAGTCCCGGGATGTCGACCTGTTGTGCACATCCCGGACAGAGAGATCCAGCCCCGTCCGTCTCGTCGGCAACCGGACGCCAGTCGTCGACGAGACGGTTCTCCCCGGCGGCTCGCCCGACCGAGGTACGGTCGTCGACGACACCGAACGACCGGTCCAGACCGAGCGCTTCGGTGGCCTCTCTGATTGCGTCGGCTGCTGCAGACGGTCCGAGCCGTGCGCCGCACCCCGGACACTCCTCCGTTGAGGAACTCGCGCCCGGCGTGACACCCAGCAGTCCCGAGAGCCGGTACTGCTCGCCGCTCTCCAGTCCGAACAGCCGACCCTCACCCGGAGTCGACAGCACGACGAACTGCTCGCCGGTCGTGTCCTCGACCAGCAACCGTCCGACGTGACGGTGTCTCCCCCCGAGTGGTCGCCGACTGATGAACTCGACAGTGATACCGAACCGTTCGCCATCCCGCAGGTCAGTGTACGTTGCGCGCATCTGTCTGTCGTGGCTGCCGTTCGCCCGGACAGCCGACGGGCGCTCTATCGGGTCCGTTCCCCAGCGTGGCGACGCAATAAACAACATCGCAGTGTGTGTCTTAGCCCTCTCGCAATCATACCTACGTCTTCCACGGATATAAATTTCTCGACTGCTGCCACTATAACGTTCTCGATAACTGTGTTAAGAACATCCTAACGACTTTCGTTTCACGTAAAGCGCATATTGTTCAGTTATTGCCGGCCGTCGCACGTACAACCCTTGCTACACTGTAGAGGGACGGGCCGAAAGAATCATAGCGACGTGCGTGTTATCGGTGGTAGATGCCAGTCGACGCCGGCGACGCGCTCGTCCGGGCGCTTCACTCCCACAACCGGTGGTGGGAGGAGGGTACGGCGGCGTTCTCGCTCCCCCCGCGGCAGAAAAGCGACTTCTATCAGCTCGTCCGTCCGGGGGAGTCGGGCAGTCAGTTCGAGGACCAGCCGGTCTTCGGACTGGTCGGCCGACAGGGCGTCGGCAAGACGACGCTGCTTCACCAGTTTGTCCACCAGCATATCGACGACGGCTGGGAACCGGAGCGGTTCCTCTATCTTCCGTTCGACGCCGACCCCCTCTACCAACTCGGGTCGGACGAACAGCTCCGGCGCGCCGTTCGCTACTACGAGAGCCGGATTCTGGGACGACTCGACGACGATTACCCGCAGTTCGTTCTGCTCGACGGGGTCCACCGAATCGAACATCCGAACAAGCCGGCAATCGACGGGTGGGGTGGTCCGGTGGCAGAGCTCGTCCGCGACGAGACCGACCGTCACGTCGTGGTGACCGCGAGCGCCGGTGTTCAGGTCGAGCGTGAACTCGAAGACAAACTCCCCGGTGATGCCTACGACGTACAGCCGATTCTGCCCGAGAAGTTTCGCGATTACATCTTCACGCTGTACCCCGGTATCGAGGAGTCGGACACGCGGGTGAGTCCCTCCTCGCTGCGGGCCGGCGAACAGAGTCTGCCCGCCGCGCTCCGGACCGGTGACGTCGACCCGCTCTGTGGTGAACTCGAACGACAGTACGAGAAGGTGGCCGAGGTCCGCCGGCGCGTGCAGTCACAGGTGGTGGAGTTTCTGACCGTCGGTGGTACTCTCAGCTACCGCCACGACGGGGTGGTCGAGTCGGCTGCCAACCTCGCACCCGAGGACTACGAGGCACTCCGCGCCGACGTCCGCACGGCGCTGTACCAGGACGTGCCCGGGTTCGAGTCCATCCAGACCATCGCCGACCTCGAGCGACTCTGCGCGCTCGCCGCCCGCAACCGCGCCGCCGAGTCCATCCGGTATCAGGAGCTCGTCGACCTGTTCGATGTCGACCGGCGTACCATCGCCGACAGCTACCTTCCGGCCCTGGAGGCGCTGTACCTCCTGACCGGTGTCACCGAGTACGACAACAGTCGCCCCCGGTCTGTGCGACTGTTTCTCCGCGACACCGGTCTGGTCACCGCGCTCACCGAGGGTGACGCGACGACAGTTCGGACCGACTTCCGTCACGAGGCGGACCTCGCCCGTGTCGCCGCGTTCGACCACACGATGCGGTTCGCGTACGGTCTCAACGCCGAACAGGGGACGCCGGTCACGCCCTCGGTACAGTACTGGCGTGGCCGCAACGGCGAGGTCAACTTTGTCTTCGAGGTCGACGAGACGCCTGTCCCCGTCGGACTGGCGTACCGCCCGAGCGAGCGCGACGACACCGTCGCGGCTGTCCGGGAGTTCCAGCACACCTACGACGTCCCGGTTGGGCTCGTTCTCGCCGGTGACACTGTCCAAGAACAACAGCCCGTGTCCCACCTCGGTGACGGACTCGTCCAACTCCCGTACTGGCTGTACCTCCTGCTCTGCTAGCCCCTGTGGTCCTGTGTACCACGTACCATCAATTTCCCGAGACTTTCGGAAGGGTTATACGTTGTCCGCCTGTACGTTTGGTTGCAATGTCAAACGGTACGGTCGATTTCTTCAACGACACAGGCGGTTACGGTTTCATCTCGACTGAGGATGCGGACGACGACGTGTTCTTCCACATGGAAGACGTCGGTGGCCCGGACCTCGAGGAAGGACAGGAGATCAACTTCGATATCGAACAGGCCCCAAAGGGCCCCCGCGCGACGAACGTCGTCCGCGAGTAGCGAGTCGCGCCCGTCACCGATGACGGGTCACGATTCTTCTCTCACACTCACCTGCCT
>CAYZGA010000145.1:0-5663 GCA_964477945.1 uncultured Halobacteriales archaeon | reverse complement strand
CACACGGAGGAAGTCGGCGGTTCAAATCCGCCCCGACCCATCGCACCGCGAACAACCTCGTGAGCGGTGCGTAGACGACGAGGATGTAATTCTAAAGGACGAAGCAATGCAATCCCGATTCACAGCTACCACCGGTCTGTGTGAGATGCGAGTCCCGACAGGACAGTGCTGGTGAGTCGGTCTTGAGGAGTCGAGACGTGATTACCGCTCGCGTTCGGGCCAGTGGCCGTACGCAAGGTCACGCTGGATGGCGTTTGCCCCCTCGTAGATTGCGGGGTACTTTGCGTCGCGGTAGGCACGGTTGACGCGGTTCTCCTCGCGGAGGCCCTCGCCGCCGTGCAGTTGCACGGCGGTCTGTGCGATTTCCTCGGCGGCCCGGGTTGCGTGGCTCTTTGCCAGACTCGCCCAGAACGCCGGGTCGTCACCGGTCATCACGTGCTCGCAGGCCTCCCAGGTGAGCGCGCGGGCGGCCTCGAACTGCTCGCGACACTCGACGAGCCGGTGTTGAACGGTCTGGTGGTCGGCAACCGGTTGGTCGTACAGCTCCCTGTCGTGGACGTACTCCCAGGCGGACTCGAGTGCCGCGGCCGCGAGTCCGATGCCGTGTCCGGCAACGGCGATGCGGCCGTAGTTGAAGAACGCAGCAATCTGATAGAACCCGTCACCCTCGGGACCGAGGCGGTTCGCGGCCGGCACCCGGACACCGTCGAGGGTGAGACGGGCCTGCTGTGAGGCGCGCAGCCCCATCTTGCCGGTGATCTCCTCGGCCTCGTAGCCCGGCGTGTCCGTTGGCACCACGAACAGCGAGTAACCGCCGTGACCGGGGTCGCCGGTCTGGGCGTAGACCACAATCCAGTCGGCGACGACACCGTTGCTGGTCCAGTACTTTTCGCCGTCGATGACGTACTCGTCACCGTCGCGCCGGGCAGTCGTCGTCATCCCGGCGAGGTCCGAGCCGCCGGACGGTTCGGTCGCCGCCAGCCCCGTTATCTCGTCACCGGCCGCCACCGCGGGCAGCCACCGGGACTTCTGCTCCGGTGACCCGGTCATCGTGACAACCTTCGCGCCAAAGTCGACCAACTGGAGTGCGAGTCCGATGCCGCCGTCGGCCCGGAACCACTCCTCGACCACTGCGAGTCGGTCCGCGAGCGTCCAGCCCGCGCCGCCGTACTCCTCGGGAACGTAGCTTCCGGCGAGTCCCGCCGCCTGTGCTTCCCGGACGATATCGTGTGGGTACTCCCCGGAGAGGTCGTGTTCGGCACTGTTCGGTCGGACGTGTTCGGCCGCGAACTCGCTGGCGGCCGTCTTCGTGTCCCGTGCAGACTCCGGAACCGGTGACGGTGAGAGGATGTCCATACAGGTGATTCGGTCGGACGTATTTCAGTACTTGGAATCACCGCAGCGGACAGTGCGGAGCGGCCCGACTGTCGGCCCCGGAGCGTGATCTCGCCACGGTGTTCTGGTGGGGGCAGAGAGCCCGCGCGACACAGCAGTTTACAGGTCGTAGAGGGAACCGAACTTCTCGGTGACGTACTCGATAAAGTACTCCGCGGTCAGCGGTTCACCGGTTGCCACCTCGACGAGTTCCGGCGTCGTGTAGCGCTGGCCGTGCTGGTGGACTCGCTCGCCCATCCACTCCCGGATGGGGTCAAAGTCCCGGTCACGGACCAGCGCGTCCACGTCGAGGTCGTCACGGATGGCGGCGTTCAACTGCGCGGCGAGGACACTGCCGATGGTGTACCCGTGGAAGGCGGCGAACCCGTCGGTCCAGTGGATGTCCTGCAGGCAGCCCTCGCTGTCGGTGTCGGGCACCACGCCGAGATACTCGTCCATCGTCTCGTTCCAGACCTGCGGAATCTCCGCGGCCTCGATGTCGCCCTCGACGAAGCGACGGCCCACCTCACACCGGAGGATGATGTGCATATGATAGGTAAGCTCATCCGCCTCGACCCGGATGACGTTGTCGGGGTCGACGCGGTTGACCGACTCGTAGACATCCTGGACGGTCAGGTCGTCGTGGCCGTCGATGTGGGAGGTGAACGTCGGCAGGAACACCTCCCAGAACGGTTTCGTCCGGCCGATGTGGTTCTCCCAGAAGCGCGACTGTGACTCGTGGACGCCCGACGAGCGGGGCTGACCGGGCGGTGTGGCGTAGGCGTCCTGTCGGAGTCCGAGCTGGTAGCTCGCGTGACCGTACTCGTGAACCGTCGCGGTCAGTGCGTCCAGCGGGTCGGTTTGCTTGTACCGCGTCGTCACACGGGCATCGAACTGTGTGCCGGCCATGAACGGGTGGGGGGCGGTGTCCAGACGGCCTCGCTCCCGGTCGTAGCCGACAAAGTCGAGCGCGGCCTCGCTGAGCGCTTCCTGGCTCTCGGTGGGGTACTCGCCCGCCCACGGGTCGGCGAGTTCGGTGTCGGCGTCGCGAATCTCGCCGATCAGCGGGGGAATCTCCGAGCGAAGTGTCTCGAAGATCTCCTCCATCGTCTCCAGCGGGATGTACGGGTTGCTGTCCTCGTACAGCACCTCGTAGGGGTCCGTTCCGGGGTCGACGTGTGCCGCTCGCTCGCGCTGGAGGTCCCGCAACCGCTCCAGTCGGGGTGCGAACCGCCCGTAGTCGTTGTTCGCCTTCGCCTCCTGCCAGATCTCCCGGTTCTCGGAGCCGACCTGCGCGAGTTCCTCCGCGAGTTCCGAGGGCACGTCGGCCTCGCGCTCGTGGGCGCGACGAATCTCGCGGACCGTCGCCGCCTGCTCGTCGGTCAGTTCGTCCACACTGATATCGTCGAGCCACGCCGCGACGTCGTCGTCGACGAGCAGTTCGTGGGCCGTCGCCGAGAGGGCCGAGCGCTGCTGTGAGCGGGCGGGCGTACCCCCCTCGGGCATCACCACCTGCTCGTCCCAGAGGAGGTGCATCGCCGCGTTCTGGAGGTTGGTGATTCGCCGATGTCGTTCGAGCAACTGCTCGTACGCCGCCGGTGGGTCTGCGTCGGTTTCGGCTGTCGCCATACACCCCAGTGGCACGCGGGGAAAATAACGCCGCGGGTTCAGGCCCGTTCGGTGTCGGGGCGACACGGTGACAGTCACCGTCTCGGGCGAAGCGACCGACCGTCCACGGCGAGGGTGAACCCACCGCGACGACCGGGGACACCGACCGGACGGTCCGCCGGCGCGCCTGGGCGACCCACAGTCGGCGGCGGCACGCCCCTGGGGGAATCTGCCGCGTCGACTCGCCGGCGCTGCAGACGACCCCGGCTACGCGGCCGACAGCTCCGACAGTGACGAGGCGAGCAGGTCGTAGGCCGCCTCCGCGCCGTCGAGCGCCGCCGGTTCGGCGATCATGTTGAGAAAGCCGTGGATCAGTCCGTCGAAGTTGCGGTAGGTCACGGGGACACCGTCGGCGGCGAGCGCCTCGGCGTAGGCGGCCCCGTCGTCGCGGAGCGGGTCGAACCCGGCCGTGAGCACCGTCGCCGGCGGCAACCCCGAGAGGTCGCGGCACAGGCGCGGCCTGGCGTAGACGTTCCCCTCGTCGATGTCGTCGGGCAGGTACAGCTCACGGAACCACTCGGACTCGGCCGCGGTCAGGAAGTACCCCTCCGCGTTCTCCTCGTAGGCGGGCGTGGCCGCCGCGTCACCGGTGACCGGGTAGACGAGCACCTGGTGGGCGATTCCGGGACCGTCGCGGTCCCGCGCGAGCAGTGCCGTCACGGCGGCGAGGTTCCCCCCGGCGCTGTCGCCGGCGACGACCAGGCGGTCGGGGTCGGCGGTCAGGTCGGCCGCGTTGGCCGCGGCCCACTCGACAGCCGCGTAGCAGTCCCGGACCGCGGCGGGAAACGGGTGTTCCGGCGCGAGCCGGTAGTCGACACTGAGAACGGGGTAGCCAGTCTCGCTCGCGAGTTTCCGGCAGGGCGCGTCGTGGGTGTCGAGGCTCCCCACCGCGAACCCGCCGCCGTGGAAGAACACGACCAGCGGCGCGGGCGTCTCGACGGTCTCCCGCGGGTCGTAGATGCGGACCGGAATCTCGCCCGCCGGTCCCTCGATGGTCCGGTCGGTCACCGTCGGCAGGTCGGTACCCGCCGAGAGATTCGCGAACTGCTCGAACAGCGACCGGGCCTCGGCCGGCGAGAGTTCGTGGAGTTCCGGCGCGTCGAGGGCGTCGTAGGTGGCGAGAAACGACTGCACGTCGGGGTCGGGCCGGTCTGCCCGGGACGGGTCGAACGCTGTCATCGTCCCACGTAGACGCCGGGTGAACAAAAGACCGCCCACTCGCGGGTGGCCGGGTCCGGCGCGGCGGACCCGACCTGCCGCCACCGGAGACAGGGCGGACCGGGGGAGTCGCGTCCGCCGGAGACAGGGCGGACCGGGGAAGTCGCGTCCGCCCGAGACAGGGCGGACCGAGGGAGTCGCGTCCGCCCGAGACAGGGCGGACCCACGTCCGCCGGAGACAGGGCGGACCGGGAGTCGCGTCCGCCGGAGACAGGGCGGACCCACGTCCGGCAGAGACTGGGCGGACCCACGTCCGCCGGAGACAGGCCGGAGACCCACAGCGCTTTTTGTACGGGGGCGTACAGATGTGACATGGGACTGGACGAGGACGCGCTCGACTACCACCGGCGGGACCCGCCGGGAAAGATAGCCATCTCGACAACGAAACCGACGAACACACAGCGGGACCTGAGCCTCGCGTACTCGCCGGGCGTGGCCGCCCCGTGTCGGGCGATCAGCGACGACCCCGGGGAGGCGTTCCAGTACACCGCGAAGGGCAACCTCGTCGGCGTCGTCTCCGACGGCAGCGCCACGCTCGGCCTCGGTGACATCGGTCCCGGCGCGTGCAAGCCGGTGATGGAGGGAAAAGGTGTCCTGTTCAAGCGGTTCGCCGACATCGACGTGTTCGATATCGAACTCGACCACGACGACCCGGAGGCGATGATACAGTCGGTGCGCGCGATGGAGCCGACCTTCGGCGGGATCAACCTGGAGGACATCGCGGCTCCGGAGTGTTTCGAGATCGAGACACGGCTCCGCGAGGAGATGGACGTCCCCGTGTTCCACGACGACCAGCACGGCACCGCCATCATCTCCGGCGCGGCGCTGCTGAACGCCACCGACATCCTCGACAAGGAACTCGGGAACCTCGATATCGTCTTCTCCGGTGCGGGCGCGAGTGCCATCGCCACCGCCCGGTTCTACGTCTCGCTCGGCGCGGACCCCGACCGCATCACGATGTGTGACTCCGATGGAATCATCACGACGAGTCGTGCCGAGGCCGGTGCGGTCAACGAGTACAAACGCGAGTTCGCCCGCGACCTCCCCGCGGGTGGTCTGGCGGACGCGATGGACGGGGCGGACGTGCTCGTCGGTCTCTCGGTGGGCGGTATCGTCGACAGGTCGATGGTGCGCTCGATGGCGGACAACCCGGTCATCTTCGCGATGGCGAACCCCGACCCCGAGATCACCTACGAGGAGGCAAAGGCCGCCCGCGAGGATACCGTCATCGTCGCCACCGGTCGGTCGGACTACCCAAACCAGGTCAACAACGTGCTCGGGTTCCCGTTTATCTTCCGCGGGGCACTCGACGTGCGCGCGACCGAGATCAACGAGGCGATGAAGGTCGCCGCCGCGCGGGCGCTCGCCGGCCTCGCACGCGAGGACGTTCCGGACGCGGTGGT
>CAYZGA010000144.1:0-5722 GCA_964477945.1 uncultured Halobacteriales archaeon | reverse complement strand
TGAGGGCGCTGTCCTGTAGAGGTCCGCCGGTTCAAATCCGGTCCCACGCATACTGTCACAGACGACCGTGAGCAGTGTGTCTACGCGGCGGTAGCCGGGACGCCGACAGGGTTATGTCTCGAATCGCGGTAGATTTGGCATGGGTTTTCACACGTTCGACGCGGACCGCGCCGACGATCTCGAATCCGAGGACCGGTACCGGTGGTGTTCCGCGGAGGAGCTGCGCTCGCAGGTTGCGCCACACGGGAACGCGCAGGTAGCCGACCTCGGCAGCGGGACGGGGTTCTACACGGACGCCGTCGCCCCGCACGCCGGTCAGGTGTACGCGGTCGACGTGCAGTCCGAGATGCACGCCCGCTACGAGCAGAAAGGCGTCCCGGAGAACGTCTCGCTGGTGCAGGCCCCGGTCGAGGCGCTTCCGTTCGCGGACGACAGCCTCGACGCCGCGTTCTCCACGATGACCTACCACGAGTTCTCCGGTGACGAAGCGATAACCGAACTCGGGCGCGTGCTCCGTCCGGGTGGCCGACTCGTGACCGTCGACTGGAGCACCAACGGACAGGGCGCGGCAGGCCCACCGCTCGACCAGCGCCACGGACTGGCCCACCCCGTCGCGGCACTCCAGGAGGCGGGATTCACCGTGGACCACGCCGACAGTCGCGCCGAGACGTTCGTCTGCCGAGCCCGGCGCTGACGCTATCGGGGGGTTCGCCCGACGGTGGCTGTGGTCCGGAGCGGCGAGGAGCGACGGACCGGAGTGCCGACACCGGGAGCGGGTGCTCCGAGGTCCCGGCGAGCGGACCACGCCGAGCAGTTCACCCGTCGAGAACCGAGTCGTCCGGGTCGACGGTCGCCCCGGATTCGGCGTCGACCGTCGCGGATTCCTCTTGAACAATCTCGTCCGGGTCGGCGGTATCCGCGGATCGCTCCTGAATAATCTCGTCCGGGTCGGCGATTGCCTCGGACTCGGCGTCGATCTTCGCGAGTTGTTCCTGCAGGACCTCGTCTGAACTGGCGATGCTGGCCGGTTCGCCGTCGATATCGGCGGCTCCCTCGTGCAGACTTGCCTCCGTCTCACCGACCTCTGCCGGGTCGTCCTCGACCGACGCCAGCCCCGTCTGCACTATCTCGTCCAGTTCACCGAACGCCGCCAGCTCGTCTTCCAGTTCCACGAGTGCCTCCCGAACGGTCTCGTCCAGACCGTCGGGTGCTGTCAACCCGTCGAGGGCTCCAAACTCGTCCAGGTCGATGTCCTCCGGGTCCTCGGGCACGTCGAAACCGTCCATACACGACAGGTGGGTCTCCCCACGTATGTGGGTGGTGCACGCGAGGTCTGCATCGACAGGACCCCCCGTTACGGTCCGGCACCGATGGACCGGCCGGGGAGACACAACGCCCGCACGCCGGGTCAGTCCCACGGGGAGGCCGGCGGGGTCTCGCTGTCGGTGCGGACTGTCGTCGGGTCACCGACACAGCGTCGCGGTCCCCCGGTGTCGACGGGCGCAGAGAGCGGGTCAGTTGACGGGAATCTCGGTCCCGTCGCCGCCGGTCGGCTTGCCGAGTCTGACCGTGAGCACACCCTGCTCGTACCTCGCCTCGGTCGCGTTCTCGTCGACGGGTGCCGGCAGGTGGACCGACCGGCTCGCGTCACTCCGTGGTCGGCCACGGACGACGTACCGGCCCTCCATCTCGTCGGTCGGTGCCGGTGCCTCCAGTTCGAGGCTCCGCTCGTTCTCCAGGCGGACCTCGATACTGTCTGGGTCCCGGCCCGGCAGGTCTGCCAGGACAACCACCTCGTCGTCCCTGTCGAGCACGTCGACCGGGACCTCCCCGGACAGCGCGCTCCCGAACTCGGTGAACTGGTCGAACAGCTCCTCGATCTCGCCGAACGGGTCGTCTCGCGCGGTCATACACTGTACTACTCGCGGCAACGGCTTAACCGTGCGGGATGGGCTCGCCGGAACGGCTGTCGGCCCCGGTGAGCCGCGGTTGCGCCCGCGGAGAGTGTCCCACAGGACCGCTCCGAACAACGGCACACGGGCGGAACAGAACGGTTAATTGCCTCGCAAGCGTACGCATGAAAACTTCGTCAGATGAGTACCGACCAGCAGCTCGATGTCGAGTACATACAGGAGTACCGCGAGGAGGTCGACCGACCGCTCTGGCAGCTGTTCCAGCGCTACGGCTACGGCAGTCGGCGCTGGTTCGTGCTCGGGATTCTCGCCTCTATCGGGACCCGCTTCGCGTCGCTGGTGCCGCCGGTCCTGCTCGGTGTCGCCGTCGACTCCATTCTCCGGGGCGACGAGCCGTTCGCCCTCCCGCTCGTGCCGGGGGCGTGGCTCCCTGGCACCCAGACGGGGCAGTTCTGGTTCGTCATCGGCCTGATGGCCGTCGCGATGGTCGGACAGGCGATTTTGAACTTCGTGCGGATGTCGTCGCTGAACCTGTTCTCACACCGCGTGAAACACGAGGTCCGGACCGCCACCTACCAGCGGATGCAGCGACTCGACATGGAGTTTTTCAACGAGGTGCAGACGGGCGAGCTGATGTCGATTCTCTCGAACGACACCAACCGGCTGGAGCGGTTCCTCGACAACATGTTCGGCGAGTCCATCCAGCTGTCGGTGCTCGTGGTGGGTGTCTCGCTCGTGCTGTTCTGGTTCAACGCGCAACTCGCGCTCGTGACGCTCGTCGTCGTCCCGGTGGCGGCGGTGTTCACCTACTGGTTCGTGCAACTCGCCGAGGAACGGTACACCGACATCCGCGAGTCGGTCGGTGACCTCAACAGTCGGCTGGAGAACAATCTCAACGGTATCCAGGTGATAAAGGCCGCAAACACCGAGGACTACGAGGACGAGCGGGTCCGGGACCACTCGTACACCTACTTCCGACTGGACTGGCTCGCACTTCGGCTCAACTTCATCTACCGGCCGGGGCTGCAGGCGCTGACCTCGCTTTCCTTTATCGCGACGTTCGTCGTGGGCGGTCTCTGGATCATAGACGGCCCACCCGGACCGCTGACGGGTGAGCTCACGGTCGGGACGCTGGTCATCTTCCTGTTGCTCACACAGCGGCTGGTCGACCCGCTGGCACAGATGAGCAACATCATCGACCGCTACGAGGACGCCCGCGCCTCGACGAAACGCATCCTCGGCATCATGAACCTCCCGGTCAACATCCGGGACGCCGAGGACGCGGCCGCGCTGACCGATGTCGACGGCGAGGTGGCCGTCGAGAACGTGACCTTCGCCTACGACGAGCAGAACGTGCTGGAGAACGTCGACTTCGAGGCCGACCCCGGCGAGACGGTTGGGCTGGTCGGGCCGACCGGGGCCGGCAAGACGACGATTGTCAAACTGCTCCTCCGTCTCTACGACGTCGACCAGGGGGCTGTCCGTGTCGACGGGCAGGACGTCCGGGACGTGACGCTGTCGAGTCTCCGGGAGGGGATGGGCTACGTCGGGCAGGAGAACTTCCTGTTCGACGGGACCGTCGCGGAGAACATCGCGTACGGGTCGTTCGACGCCGACCGCGACGCGGTAATCGAGGCCGCGAGACGCGCACAGGCACACGCCTTTATCGAGAACCTGCCCGACGGCTACGACACGGAGGTCGGCGAGCGCGGGGTGAAACTCTCCGGCGGCCAGCGCCAGCGCGTCGCCATCGCGCGAGCTATCCTCGAGGACCCGGAGATCCTCATTCTGGACGAGGCCACGAGTCACGTCGACAACGAGACCGAGGTGCTCATCCAGCGGTCGCTGGAGGCGCTGACCGCCGAGCGGACGACGTTCGCCATCGCGCATCGGCTTTCGACGGTGCGAGACGCCGACCAGATCCTCGTCATGGACGACGGCGAACTCGTCGAGCAGGGCACGCACGAGGCCCTGCTCGCCGCCGACGGGCTCTACGCGAACCTCTGGAGCGTGCAGGTCGGGGAGGTCGACGCGCTCCCCGAGGAGTTCGTCGAGCGCACCGCCGAGCGCGAGCGGATCGGCGTCGGCGACGACGACTGACCGGCGGGCGCGACAGTCGTGGTTCCGAACCCGGGGCGACCGCTCCGGCGTCTTCACACAGCGTAACTGCTCAGGCCGTTTTTTACGGTGGAGTCCTCGGCCGAGAGTGATGGAAAAGATCCGTGTCTTGCACGTCGACGACGATGCGGGCTTCCTGGAGACATCGAAGCTCCTGCTGGAGAACACCGACCTGCCGCTCGACGTTCGGACGGCGACATCTGCGACGGAGGGGTTAGCCTCCCTCCGTGAGGACCGGCCGACCGACTGCGTCGTCTCGGACTACGAGATGCCCGGACTCGACGGGATCGAGTTCCTCGAGGCCGTTCGAGATGAGTTCCCGGGACTGCCGTTTATCCTCTTTACCGGCCAGGGGTCGGAGGCGGTCGCGAGCGAGGCCATCTCCGCCGGCGTGACCGACTACCTGCAGAAAGACCCCGGCGGCGACGTGTACACGCTGCTCGCCAACCGAGTCGAGAATGCCGTCGACCGGCGGTCGGCCGAGCGGCGAGTGCAGCGACAGGCCAGAGCGATGGACATGGCCAGCGAGGGGATCGCAATACTCGACGGCGACGGCCGGTACACCGAGATCAACCGCGAGTACGCCGAGATGCACCGGCGGACGCCCGACGACCTGACCGGGCAGCACTACAGCGCGACGCTCGACGACGACGCCGAGGCCCGGTTCGCAAGCGTGCTTGACTCGGACGCGACCGACCTGGAGTGGACTGGTGACCTCGTCGCGCGCCGCGCGGACGGGGAGACGTTCACGAAGCGGGTCTCCCTGCACCGACTGGACCCGGACAGTCACGTCGCCGTCGCGCAGGACACCTCTGAGTCGCTCGACAGTGACCGGTTCTCTCGGGGGGCGGACGCCCCGACCCACACCGACCTCGTGCACACGGTCGGCGACATGCTGTACGCGTTCGACGCCGACGGCCGGTTCTCGTTCGTCAACCGGACGTTCTGCGAGGCGCTGTCGGTCGACCCGTCGGATCTGCTCGGCGAGCACTTCTCGGCGATCACCGCCGAGGCCGACATCGACGTCGCCGTCGACGCGTTCGAGTCCATCGCCGACCCCGACACGGAGACGACCGCCACCACCTATCAAAAGCGAGTCCTGACCGGCGACGGGGAGTGGATCCCGGTCGAGACGCACATCGCCCGCCTCCCTGGAGAACAGTTCCGCGGGGTCGTGGGCGTCGTCCGCGATATCTCGGACCGTCGCGACCGCGTCAGCAGGCTAGAGGCCCAGAACCGACGCCTCGACGAGATCGCGACGTTCATTTCGCACGACCTCAAGACGCCGCTGACGACCCTCGACGGCTGTCTCTCGGACATCGACACCGACGACACCGCGCTCGTCGAGCGGGCTAGCGACGCCGTCGAACGGATGTCGGCGATGACAGAGAGCGTCTCGGACCTGGCCGCGGAGGGCTGGCAGGTCGACCGGCGCGAACCGGTCCCGGTCGACGGACTCGTCAGGGACGCGTGGGACCACGTCGAGACAGAGGCCGCCAGCCTGCGGGTCGATGTCCCCGACGGCGAACAGCTGCGCGGCGACCGCGAGAAACTGGTCCACGTCTTCGAGAACCTCTTCAAGAACGCGGTCGACCACGCCGGATCACCCCGTATCACCGTCCGGACGACCGCCGAAGGGATAGAGGTCGCCGACGACGGTTCCGGGATCCCGCTCGAACAGCGCGAGGACG
>CAYZGA010000143.1:0-5869 GCA_964477945.1 uncultured Halobacteriales archaeon | reverse complement strand
CCGTGATGACGAGAGACGGAGTCTCTCGAACCACTTGACCCCGAGGCGATTCACCATGGACGTGAATCGCGTCAGTTCTGTAAAACACGCAACTCTGATTTCTGCTGTCGGGAGATTTAATTTGCTCTGGGCCGTTACATAATGTGTACCGAGGCGGCCTCAACCGTCTGAGTAAACGGATAATATTGGATTTGGTGAGTCTACGTCTGAGAGCCCCCTTCGGGCCGCTGGATTCCCATAGCACGGTAACTCCGAATCCCTCTGTAGATAGGAGTAACGGCAGTCTGGCCCCGTCCGCAGAACCCTTCGATTTCTGAGGTGCGAACGAGAACTTTGTTCTCGGTAACGCCAGCAGACCGGTCATGTCGACCGATCTGCGAACCGGCAAATCTCCCAACCTTGCGGTACGGGAAGCCTCGTCGTCGGGCTTTGCCCGACTGCCTGAGGGAGCTTCGCTTCCTCTCCGTTCACGACGAGGAGGAGGTCACTCACTCATTTTGGGCCTTGTTACGTGCCGGACACCGACACCGTTATTTTATTTAATAGCGCGACGTATCACGTGCTCATCTGGTGTGTGGTGTGGGATCTGGGGAAATTATTAATTATGTGTGTGGCTGACTATTGTCTATGAGTTCCCTTGGCTTGATCCGCCTCATTGTCGCGGCCTTCGTGTACTTTACAACAATCTCTCTCGGTGCTGGCATCTTAGTGATAAACCCTGCTCGGTTCCTCCTTATTATACCACTAATCACCGGTGTAGCTCTCCTCGGTCATGCTGTAAAAACTACCAGTCTCGACGAACTGGGATACGCAACTATGTGGTTATGGGCTGCTGTACTCGCCCTCAGCGTAGCCGGAACAATAACTGAGGAGTTCATGCTTCAGGGAGATGTTGCTCCATTGGCTGAAATCCCAGTTGCTCGTGTCCTTGGTACGTTCAGTCTCATTACTGTTCTTATCGCATCCTACATGCGTGGTATCCAGACAGCAGGAGAAAGGGGGACTCTAGTTTCAGTTACGCGATAAATACAGACAGCAACTTCACAGAGTTGGCCAGCAGTAAATAGTGAGTTCAACATTTCTGACAGCCGCCTCCAAAACGAGCTCTCGGAACTGCACAAACCATGTTTGAGCCCTGAGGGTGTCATCATATCGCTGCTTGAGCGCAAAGAAGACGGCCTCAACTACTGACCGCTGGTGATAGACACTATCCTCATGGCGAGCGTTATGCCAAGTGGAGAGAACTCCCGGTGTTTGATCACTGGCCGAACACCGGCCTCCCAAAGTTCCTCACGCAGATTGTCCCGTCATACCCTTTGTCGGCGGTGATGGTCTGTAGCTGGTTGAGATTCCACAAAAGGATCTGCCGCCCGATGTGGGTGTCGTGCGGCTGTGTCATCGAGCAATGAATATCCAATACGGTACTAGTTTTGCAGTCTACAGAGAAAGCAGGCAGAGTGCCTCGGGGCTTGACCCCGAGGCGGTTCACGGGAACACGACTGCGCGACGTTGACGCTGCACGGGCGGCACTCGGCGAGTGAGCGGACGAGTGCTCTCTGTCTCACTCGATACGGCCGAAGGTCATACCGAGGGTGCGCTGGACCCGGTCGAGACACGCTGTCTCCACAGTATCGATGTCTTCGGTATCTAGTTTTGCGATACCCGCACCGGCGTGCCCGCCGCCATGTCCGCCGAAGCGGTCCACGAGCGGGTCGAACAGGTCGTCGGGAAGGTGGAGGGTGGGCCCGCCGGGGCCGGCCGTTCGGGCGACCACCCACGTCTCTCCGGTTCGATTCGAGAGCACGACCGCGATGTCGGCACCGCCATCGAGGAGTGTCTGTGCTGCGGCGGTCTCGTGACTGCCGGCTCGACTGAGCAACACGAGTGTCTGTCCGGTCTTGTATCCGTCTGCGCGGGCCATCACCTTCGCTGTCGCCACACGTTCGGCGAAGCCCACCTCACGATCGAACAGGTCGGCGAGCAGCACAGCCTCGTCGTCGGCGTGTGTGAGCACCTCGACGAGCGTCTCGACCCCCGATGACGACGCAGCAGTGAGTCCGCCTGTGTCGTCCAGTATCCCCGCAGCGAGTGCTGTTGCCGCGAGTCCCGAAACAGGAGCAACCGATGCCAGCAGGTGACTGACAAGCACCGCTGTCGCGTCGGCGTCGGTGTCGACCACGGCGGCATCGGCGGCGTCGGCTAGGTCACCGGGTTCGTGGTGGTCGACGACGACGAGCGGTATCGGCGTCTGTACGACCTCGACCGGTGCGACGCGGTCGGCACTCGGCGCGTCGACGGTGACCACGAGTCGACGGCGTCGCTCGATGTGCTCGAACGGTACGCCATCGGCGGTATCGACCGGACCTCGGTGACGGTGCTTCTCAGGAGCAACCACGTCGAGTTTACCCCGCTGCAGGTGCTCCGCTACGAGGGGTTCATGCCGCTCGATGGGTCCGGCGAACTGCGTGACGGCTCCGAACTGTTCGACCTGCTGTTGACGAACAGAGAGGACCCCGCGAGAGCCGTCGGACTGCTCGAACGGTTCGGCCCGACGACAATCGAGTCCGTCTCCTCGGGGTACTATCCGGACCTCGCCGGTTCCGGCGACGTCGACATCACCGAGACGGACGTGCTGGTGTCGGTTGGCCGGGGCGTCGACGAGAGGGACAACAGCCCCAGCGCCCTCATCTTCGACGTCGCGGACTACGCCATCGTCGACGACCTGTTCGATGTCGTGCCCGCGCTGACCGAGCAGTTCGCGTGAACTCGGGGGGCGAACCGCCGGGTCCACCCGTTGTTTCTGTCGGCGGAACCTCGCGCCCGCAGGACAGATCGCTCGGTTCCCTTTCTCGTCCGCGTGGCCGATCTGGAAGGTATGGCACCGCCCACACGGGCCAAGCAGACACCCAGACACACCACTCTCCCGGGACTGGCGGCTTGCGTGCAACCCGAAGTACCCACGGGGACTCTGGGGTGGCGTCGGCTTGCCCGGCCCCACGCGAGAGGAAATCTCGGTGTCATCGGGCGACGCCCGACTGCCCGAGCCTCGCTCCCTCCCCGTTCACGCCGAGGAGGCTGTCATAGGCCCCGGTCGCCCCGTTCCTGTGTGAGCAACACGAGCATCGAGAGCCCCGAGACGAGCAACAGGAGCAGTGCCGGAATCGCGGCGTACTGGTAGAGGCTGTTGTCGTAGGCGGACCATATCTGCGTGGCGATGGTCTCGAACCCGCCCGGAGACAGGATGAGCGTCACCGGGAGTTCCTTCATCGTCGTGAGAAAGACCAGCGCGGCCCCGGCGACGATACCCGAGCGGACCAGCGGGAGCGTGACACGCCGGAACGCGCCGAGTGAACTCTCGCCGAGCACGCGACCGGCCTCGACGAGTTTGGGGTCGACCTGGAGCAGCGAGGTACGCGTCGAGCCGACCGCCTGCGGGAGAAACCGGACCACGTAGGCAAACACCAGCAACGGCAGTGTCTGGTAGATGCTAGGCAGGTACCCGGAGCCGAAGTACACGAGCGCGAGCGCGAGCACCACCCCGGGAACGGCGAACCCGACGTAGGTGAGTCGCTCGAACACGAGCGCCAGCCGGCTGTCGTGGTTGGTCGCGAAGTACGCGACCGGAATCGCGAGCAGTGCCGCAACCACCGCCGCCGCCGTCGCGACACCGACCGAGTTGAGCGCCTGCACCCACTCGAAGGCCTCGTTGGGGCGGTAGCCCTCGCCGGAACTGCGCACCCAGAGCAGGAGAATCCAACTCGGCACCACGAGCGCGGCTGTCACCACCGCCCCCGGGAACACCACCGCCGGCCAGCGCCAGACACCGAGGTCCAGCCGATCTCTCGTCTCGGCGGCACCGTCACCGGTGACGGTCCGGTTCGAGCGGACCCGCCACTCCAGGGCCAGCACCACCAGCACCACCGCGAGCAGTTGCAGGGAGAGCAGTGCCGCGTAGTCGCTGCCGAAACTGAGATTCTCGACGTATATCTGTCGGGTGAACACCGGCAGGCGCATGATAGCGGGTGTCCCGAAATCCGAGAGCGCGTACAGCGCGACCAGTAACGCCCCCGCGGCCACCGCCGGTCGAACCTGCGGGAGCGTCACCCGGCGAAACGCCGCCAGTCGCCCCTGGTTGAGCGTCTGTGCCGCCTCGACGAGTTGCTCGTCGAAACTCAGCAGCGCCGCCCGCGTCGTCAGGTAGACGTAGGGGTACGTGTAGAGTGTGATGGCGAGTGTCGCCCCCGGGAGCCCGTATATCTCGGGTACACGCTCGATACCGAGCGGGGCGAACAGCGACTCGAACTCACCGCTTGGACCGAACGCGGAGACAAAGGCAAACGCCCCGACGTAGCTCGGAATCACCAGCGGCAGCGACACCGCTACCGTCCAGAACCGCCGGAACGGGAGGTTCGTCCGGACGGTCAGGTACGCCAGCGGCACGCCCAGCAGTACCGAGAACCCCGTCACCAGCCCCATCAACAGCAGACTGTTCACCAGGATATCGAGCGTCTCGGAGCTAAAGAGCAGGTCCATCGCACGAGGGTACTCGACGGTTCTGGCCTCGACAAGGAGCCAGAGCAACGGAAACACCATCGCCGCCGCGATAGCCCCGCTCAGGAGTGCCAGCCCCAGCGGGACGCCCTCGTCGGTCGATACGCGCTCTCTCACTGTCATCGGTTGGGCTGTTCTACCGTCGCGTTCCGACGACTATAAGAATTTAGGTTTCCCTAAAACGGCTATGGAGCTGACGCGACGCGACGCGGTTGCCGCGCTCGCCGCCGTCGGGGCCACCGGTGCCGGCGGGGCGGCGTGGGCGATTACCCGGGAGGATGACAGTCCGGTGTCGGACGAGCAGGAGCGACCCGGTGACGAGCGTGTCCGGGAGACACTGGTCGCCGTCGCGGCGGTGGTGTACCCGAGTGACGTCTCGGGTATCCCGGAGTTCGTCGAGACCTTCGTCGGGCCACGGCTATCCGGCGGGCAGCACGCGACGGGGCTCCGCGAGACCGTCGGCACACTCGACGAACTGGCCGAGGAGTGGCACGGGGACCGGGTGGCTGCACTCGACCCCGGGACACGCGAGCGACTCCTCCGGGAGGTCGGTGCCGACATCGCCGAGTCGGACCCCGACGGGACAGACGCCGAGCGGGTGCGGTACTACGTGGTCAACGAACTGTTGCTGGCGCTGTACTCGTCGCCGACCGGCGGTGACCTGGTCGGTATCGAGAACCCCCAGGGTCACCCCGGGGGGACGGAGAGCTACCAGCGGGGGCCGCGGTGATGACGGGGGACCGGTCGCCGGTCTCCGGCGCGGAGGTCTGTGTCGTGGGGGCCGGTCCGGCGGGTGCGCTCGTCGCCGACCGGCTGGCGGCCGAACACGAGGTGGTCGTGCTGGACGCCGGCCCGCGGTTCGACCCGTCGGACCGTCTCGACCGGCAGGAACGGGCCATCCGCCCGGCGTTCGACCGGCCGGACGTGTGGGATGTCGGCGGTGACCGCGACGCACACGCCGCGAGCGGCGAGCGGTTCTACCCGCTGAACCACGCCCGGGTGAAAGGAATCGGCGGGTCGACACTGCACTGGCAGGGGATGGTGATGCGCCTCCACGAGGACGACTTCCGCTCGGGGTCGGCCCGCGGGGTCGGCCCGGACTGGCCGGTCGACTACGACACCCTCCGGCCGTACTACGCCGCGGCCGAGACGGAACTGGGAGTGGCCGGTGCCGACGACAACCCGTTCGGGCCGCCCCGCGAGGAGCCACACCCGATGCCCGCGTTCGAACCCTCCTACAGTGATTCGCTGTTCGCGCCGGCCTGCGAGCGACTCGGCATCGCGATGCACTCGGTACCGAACGCGCGCAACTCCGAGC
>CAYZGA010000142.1:2902-5895 GCA_964477945.1 uncultured Halobacteriales archaeon | reverse complement strand
AGTTCGACCTGCTGGAGGCCGCGCTCCGGCAGCGACCCGACTACATCGTGATGGGTGAGATCCGCGGCGAGGAGGGCCGGACGCTGTTCCAGGTCATGTCCACCGGTCACACCACGTACACGACGTTCCACGCCGACTCTGTTGGCGAGGTAATAAAGCGGTTCACCACCGACCCGATCAACGTCTCGAAGACGCTGTTTACCGCGCTGGATCTCATCTCCATCCAGACACAGACCCGGGTCGACGGACACAAGGTCCGCCGAAACAAGGTACTCACCGAGATAAACGAGTACACACCCGAGAACGACGAGATAAACGTCCGGGACGTCTACGAGTGGCGCGCCGAGACTGACGATTTCATCCAGATGGGCTCCTCGAGCACACTGGAGGAGATAAAGTTCGACCGCGGCTGGTCACAGGAGAAACTCGACGAGGAACTGTTCAAGCGCAAACTGGTCCTCGCCTACCTCATCAGGGAGGGCCTGAACACCTACACCGAGGTGGCGGCGACCGTGCAGGCGTTTATCAACGACCCCGAGTCGATTCTGGCGATTATCTCGCAGAACCGTCTGGAGCGGTCACTCGAGGACCTGCGCGAGATGGAGTCGGTGCAGATCGATATCGACCAGCAAAAAGAGGAACTGGTCCCCCGGCCGGACCCGCCGTCGGAGTTGCTCGACGAGACGGAGGAGGTGATGGAGCGGGCCGACCCCATGCTCAGCCAGTACCGGCAGGTCGACACGACGGACCTCGTCTCGGCGCTGGAGGGACTCGACGACCAGGCGGCCACACTCGAGACTGACGACAGCGCCATCGACTTCGGGCAGTTCGTCCCGAAGGTCGACGCGGAGGGAGAATGAGTCTCGACCGGCAACGGAGCGACGGGGACGAGCCGGCTGCGATAGATGGGTTCTCCGTCGAGGCGCTGTTCTACCCCGTCTACCAGCGGATGTTCGACGAGGACAGCGACTTCGTGGCCGACATCGAGAAGAAACTCAGCCAGGCGCGGATGTCGAGCAACGTCGAGATGTACCTCTCGCGTGCCATCGGCGTGGGGGCGCTCACCGGGTTCGCGCTGTGGCTCATCGGCACGTTCGTCGGTCTGCTGGTCTCGCAACTGTTCGGGAGTGGCCCGATTATTGGGATACCCCTCCCGGACACCATCTCGACGTTGCTCGACATCGTCCGGTCACCGCTGATTCTCGTCGTCACGGGTGTCGTGTTCGGCACAATCGGGTTCGTCGTCGGGTTCGGTGGACTGGCGATGATGCCGTACATCCGGTCGACCTCCCGGGAACGGGAGATAAACACGCTGTTGCCCGACACCATCGCGTTCATGTACGCTCTCTCGGTCGGCGGCATGAACCAGCTGGAGATTGTCAGGGCCGCCGCGCGTGCCGACGACACGTACGGCGAGGTCGCAAAGGAGTTTCAGTCTATCATCCTGGAGACGGAGTACTTCGACACGGACTACCGGACCGCCGTCCAGAACCAGGCGATCGAGACGCCGAGTGACGAACTCGGCCAGTTTCTGACCGACATGCTCTCGATTCTGGACTCGGGGGGTGACATGACGCAGTTCCTCGAGGACCAGAAAGACAAGCACATCCGGACCGCAAAGCAGGAACAGGAGAAACAGCTCGAGACGCTCGAACTGTTCGGCGAGATGTACATGACACTCTCCCTGTTCCCGTTGCTCCTGATCATCATCCTGGTTATCATGAGTATGATGGGTGGTGGCTCGCAGGAGCAGATGCTGTATATCACGGTCTACGGACTGATTCCGATGATCGGTATCGCGTTTCTGGTGATGGTGTCGACGGTCACGCAGGACGAGTTCGGTGACGGCTACCTCCGGCCGAACGCCGACGAGGAGTTCAACGTCGACGACAGCGCCAGCCCCCTCAGCACCGGCCTGGTCAACAACTACACCGGCGACTACGGTGTCTTCGACCAGATACGGAGTCTCGAAGGGCGCTACAAGTTCAACGAGATACTGAGCGCACCCCACCTGTTTTTCCGTGACAATCCGCTTCTGATACTCGGGCTGACCGTTCCGCTGACACTGCTCATCTATACGAGTGCCATCCTGACCGGGAACGCCCCCCTGTCACTGGGGGGGATGAAAGACCAGGTCCTGTGGGGCACCTTCCTCTGGATCTACGTGCCGATCTACGTCAACCTGCTGCCGCTGGCGATCTTCCACGAGTGGAACGTCCGCTCGCGGCGGGCCGTTCTGGGTGACCTCTCGGAGAATCTCCGGAAACTCGCGAGCGCAAACGACACCGGGATGACGTTGCTCGAATCCATCCGCGTCGTTGCTGACACCTCCTCGGGGAAACTCTCGAACGAGTTCGAGAAGATGTACGCGAAGGTCAACTACGGAACGGGTCTCAAGGCGGCGCTTCGGGAGTTCAACAACGACTACCACATCCCTCGACTCGCCCGGACGGTCAAACTCATCAGCGAGGCACAGGAGACATCCAGTCAGATTCAGGAGGTGCTCTCGACGGCTGCGACCACCTCGGAGAACCAGGACGACATCGACCGCGAGCGCGCCGCCCGGACGCGGATGCAGATGGTCATCATCATCATGACCTACCTGACACTGCTCGCGGTGATGGCACTGCTCCAGGTGCAGTTCCTCGACGCCATGACGTCGCTGGCCGACCAACAGGCAAACTCCGACGGTGCGGCTGGCGAGTTCATCGGGAACCTCGACGGCAGTTTCCTGTCGATGCTGTTTTTCCACGCGGTCACGATTCAGGCGATTATCTCCGCCATCGTCGCCGGCTACATCCGGAACGTCGACCTGGTCTCGGGGGCCAAGTACGCGGTGTTCCTCGCGACGACGGCCCTCGTGGTCTGGCTGTTCGTCGAGCAACTGACCTCGGGGGGCGGTGACGGCCCCGCACTGGGTCTGTTGCTCTTGCTGGCGACAGGTCGGTCTGCCCGCGATGTCTGTCACGGTGTCCGCGACCGCCTCCCGGTCG
>CAYZGA010000142.1:0-2802 GCA_964477945.1 uncultured Halobacteriales archaeon | reverse complement strand
CCGGTCGACGTTGCCCGGGACTGTCCGAACGCCCGCTCTCTGTGCTCGAACCAGACAGAGACGGCAGAACTGCTCCCGACAGTGTGCGGTCACCCGTGTGCTGATTGCTCGCAGGGTCGGGAGTCGAGTGCGGTTCACCCGTCTCCGGGTGCGTCCTTCCACTCGCCGATACCGGCGGGGTCGAGGTGGAGGTGTGCGTCTTTCACCTCGTCGACCCGTTCGAGGGCGGTCAGCAGTTCCGTTTCGAGGTCGTGTGCGGCACGCAGCGTGAGGTCGCCGTTGACCTCGACGTGTGCCTCGACCTCCAGCGTGGGACCGTCGTAGAACACCGCGAGGTCGTGGACGCCCTCGACGTGTTCGTGTGCGAGCAGTGTCTCGCGGACCTCACTGCGGCGACGCTCCGGGGCGGCCCGTCCCGAGAGGTACGCGAGGTTCTCGCGGGCGATGGTCACGCCCTGGTAGACGACCAGCAGGCTGACCACGCCGCCGGCCATCGGGTCGAACACCGGGAACCCGAGCGCCACGCCGAGGACACCGAGCAGTGCCCCGACCGACGTGTAGAGGTCGTTCAGACAGTCGGCCGCGAGCGCGCGCAGTGCCGGCGCGCCGAGTCCCTCGTTCATCCGACTGGTGTACCAGTACACCAGGTACATATCGGCCATCGCGACCCCGAGTGCGCCGACCAGCAGGAGACTGAACTCGATGTCGGTGCCGGCAACGAGACCGAGCAGGGACTGCAAGAGCAGGTACGCCCCGAGCAGGACGATGATACCGCCGACAAACAGTGCGGTCAGCGGTTCGATACGCGCGTGACCGTGCGGGTGGTCGGCGTCGGCGTCGTCGAACCGGCTATCCCCCCAGACCAGAACAACCAGACTCGCCACCAGGTCCGCGACGGAGTGGGCCGCGTCCGCGACCAGCGCCGCACTCCCGAACAACAGTCCGGCCGCCCCCTCGGCGACAATCTTCGCCGTGTTCCCCACCACGTTCGCCCACGTCGCCCGTGCGAATCGACTGCGCTCGGTGGGGGTGTCCATGTAATCTACTAGGTGAGAACCGGTCTTCAGCGTTGGGACTAGACGCGTCGAAACATCAGTACCCACTTCGTGGGTTCCCGCGTCTTTAGCCGCTGGAGGATATCAAAGGAACCCGGAGACGCCGAGCGCCTCCGCGAGTGTGAGTCCGCTGGCGAGGGCCCCGAGCACGTACCCCCCGATAGCGCCGCCGTTGAGCAACGGGAGTCCCGCCTGTGCCCGGCCCTGCGTGACCAGCCAGAGCAGGACCGACAACCCGAGCAGCGTCCCCCCCATCGCGGTGACCGCCGGCAGGGTCGCCGAGAGACCGGCGACGCCGACGGTCGGTCCAGTGTCGACGAAAAACGCCGCGCTCGCCACGAGCACCGTCGGCATGACGGCGTCACCGAGCCCGATAAACAGCGCGTCGCGGCCGGAGTCGGCCTCCCGGAGCGCCTCGCGGGTCTCCTCGTCGACTGTCTCCAGCACCTCGGAGTCGAGTGCCGCGACCTGCTCCCGGTCGAGTGCCGCAACCTCCGCCGGGTCCATCGTCGCCAGTCGCTGTGCGAGGGGCTCGTCGCCGTCAGTCACCGCGACGTCGGCTGTTTCGTCACCCGCTGTCGGGTCGGCCTGCGCTGTCTCACCGGACTCGACGGAGTCGGGTGTCTCCGCGTCCAGATACGAGTACGACAGCGAGAGCGGCACGACCAGCACCACCGGGACGCGCATCTCCATCACGCCCGACGCGAGGGTGAGCATGTGCTCGGTCCCGTAGACGCTGATGGCGTCGTACACCGCGAGCACGGTGAGCAACACGAGCACCGGGAGCACACCGAGGTTGATACCGAACAGTCCGGCCGCGCCGATACCCATCACGATACCGGCCGCGTCGACGACGTACCACTCGGGGTAGACGTACAGCGCGACACCCAGCGCGAGTGCCGCTCCGAGCGCGAGTGCCCCGGTAACCTGACCGGCATCCGACGGCAGGAGCGCCGAGACGAGCACGTCGAAGGCGAAAAACGAGATGTAGACACTGGCAAAGAGGATGAACAGGCGCAGTTTCGACGCGCCGCCGTACCGGATGGCCACGAGCATCAGTCCCGTCATGACCAGCATCGCGGCGACGAACGCGATACTGAGTGTCGGTGACCCGCCGCCCTCGACCTCCTGGAGCCCCTGCTGTTCGGCCGGCTCGACGAACGCGAGCGCCCCGAGTTGCACGGCAACAAAGAGCGCACCGACCCCCACGCACGCGAGAATCAGTCGCTCGCGGTGCTCCATATCCGGGACTCGGCCGTGAGCGGTTTGAGAATTGCGACATGGCCACGAGGCGGGGGACTCATCCGAGGTGAAGTACCTCGGGGTCAAGTGGTTCGAGAGACTCCGTCTCTCGTCATCACGAGAGAGCGTCGCTCTCTCGAACGACCCCGAGGCTTCACCGTCTTGGGACCGCACCGCGCCCGCAGGTGAATTTAATTCCCCTCGACCTTCCCTGACGGGTCGGCTGGAATTAACACCCGAACACGCCGATGTGTCCGTGAGGGTCTGGGCCTCCACCAGCCCACGACAACTCCCGTCTCACCGCCGTGGCGGATTTTGAGAGGAGTCGCATTTCCAAGCCAACGACCAGCGAAGGAAATGAGGTATTCATCTCCATACTTTGAGCAGTTTGTTTCTGATCGTTATCTGTGTGCTATAGCTCGAACTACTTAAATTTGTGTAATATCGTGACGGCGGTGTTTAGTTAAGAATGAAAAGTGAGGCGTGGTGAGTTTCTGATGCTCTA
>CAYZGA010000141.1:0-5908 GCA_964477945.1 uncultured Halobacteriales archaeon | reverse complement strand
ACCACGAGAAGGTGTACTTCTGTACCTCGGTGTTCAAGGACGCCGCCCAGCACCGCAACCGCCTCAAGCGGATGGCACAGAACATCCGCCGGCCGTTCGACGAGGTAACAGACGACGGCACTATCGTCTACGGGAAGACCTGGGCCCCACCGGAGCGCTTCGAGGAACTCGGCGTACCCGTCGAGTTCTACACCGTCAAGAACGGGCACGTCGAACTCGCCTGGTGGCTCCTCGAGGAGATGCTCGCGGACGGGGACTTGGAGGAGGGTGAGATCGTGGAGCAGTACCCCACCGTCGAGGGAACGGTCGTCGAGCGAACGCCGCTGGCCTGATGTACTGTTCACACCCTGTCCGGCGGATGTGCGAGGACCCAATCGAGGGAACGGAGACGACACTCGTCGTCGAACCGGCCACCGACGGCCGGAGTCTAGAGGCACTCGATGCAGCCATCGGTGTCGTCGGTGGCACCGTCGAGGCGGAACTCGCCTACGGGTCGCTACGCGTGACACTGCCCGAGGAGCGGGTGGCCGACCTCTGCTCGCTCGCCGGTTTCGAGTCCGTCGAGACTGTCGACGTGCTCGGCATGGCCGGCGATGCCGGTGAGGACCACTGAGGCGGGGTGAACTGGGGCACCGGCGGAAACCCACGACGTCGATGCACAGAGGACTAGTAGCTCGCGGGTCGAAAAAAGGATATGACGGCACTGGAGCTGGCCCTCGACTGGACGCCGAACACCAACCACACGGGTATCTACGTCGCCCGGGCCGAGGGGTACTACGACGATGCGGACCTGTCGGTCCGGATTCGGTCACCGGCCGAGGACGGCTACGAGCAGACACCGGCAAAGCGAGTCGCAACCGGGGACGCAGACCTCGCTATCGCCCCCTCGGAGAGCGCGCTCAGTTACCAGACACACCCGGAGTACGAGCCGCTGGTCGCGGTGGCCGCCATCTGCCAGCAGGACAACAGCGCCATCGTCGCGCTCGGTGACAGCGACATCGACCGGCCGGCGGACCTGGACGGGCGGACCTACGCCTCCTACGACGCGCGCTTCGAGGACCACATCGTGGCGCAACTGGTCAGAAACAACGGCGGCGAGGGCGACGTGGAGATTATCACGCCGCCGAAACTCGGTATCTGGAACACGCTGGTCGACGGTCCCGCCGACGCGACGTGGGTGTTCATGCCCTGGGAGGGGGTGCTGGCCGACCGGGACGGCGTCGAGTTGACGCCGTTCTACCTCGACGAGTACGGCGTACCGTACGGCTACACGCCGGTGTTGCTGGCCCGGTCGGACGCCGTCGACGAACGGGCGGGTCCCCTCGGCCGGTTCCTCGATGCGACGGCTCGGGGCTACCGGTTCGCCGCCGAGAACCCCGCCGAGGCCGCGGGGATGCTCGCCGAGACTGCCGACGGGCCGGACACGCTGGACGATGTCGACTTTCTCGAGCAGAGCCAGCGCCAGCTCGCGGACACGTACCTGACCGACGACGGAACCTGGGGCCGGATGACCGAGGACCGCTGGGCGGCCTTCGTCGACTGGCTCGCCGGTGAGGGGATACTGACCACGGCCGACGGTGACCAGATCCCCGCCGACGAACTCGACCCGACCGACCTGTACACGAACGAACTGCTGGCGTAGTCCCGGAGCGGACACCTGAGCATCCCGAACGAACTACTGGTGTCGTCCCGAGGCGGGTGTTGGGGTCCGTGCGCGAGCAAACTGCTGGCGTCGTCCAGAACGGCCAGAGCACGCGCGTGAGCGGACCGCTGGCGTCGTCCGGACCCACGTGTGCCGCCGGTCGGCCGTTCGTCTCACCCGGTTTCACGACCGGAGACGCGGGGCAAGTTATTTACGAGCCTGCTCGCAACTGTCGACAGATGTAACCGATGGCTGGAGATACGGAGACCGGCACCGTTCCGGATACGTCGACACCGGCCGTGCGGGTCCCGTGGCACAGACAGACAAAGGCGTTCGCGCTCAGGAACCTCCGGGCGACCCTCCGGACGAGGGCGACCATCATCTGGGGGTTCGGGTTCCCGGCGTTCTGGTACCTGTTGAGCAGTCTCGTCTTCCTGCCGGACGGCGACCAACTCGGTGCTGAGGTCGCGCTCGCGGAGGTGAAAGGAGCAACAGCCGTCTCGCTGGGCCTGTTCGGTGTCCTGACCGTGACGCTCGTGGCCTTTGCCGGTGGACTCGGCAGCGACATCACGGAGAAACGCTACCGGAAACTCCGCTCGCTGCCGGTTGCTCCGAGTGCTGACTTCGCTGGCCGGTTTCTCGCGGGTGTTGCTGTCGCCGCCGTCTCGTACGTGCTCGTTCTCGTGGTCGGGTTTCTCGACGGGGCCGACTACGCGCTGCAGGGGTTCGGCTCGGTTCCGGTCGTCGTCGTGTCGTTCCTGCTGTTCTCGGTGGTCGGTGTCTCCGTGGCGGTCGCGGTGACCTGGGTCGTGAGCGACCCCGAGATTGTCGTCGGCATCACGAACGCTATCCTGCTGGTCACGTTCTTTCTGACCGGGTACAACGGGACGACACCGGGACTGCTACCCGAGTCGACGCGCGCTATCGTCAACGTCGTGCCGAACTCGCTGGCCGCGCGACTCCAGATGTGGCATCTCACCGACACCCCCGCGAGCGGGTCGACCGAGGGCGGGGCGACACCCCCGGAACTGCCCGTCGGCGTCGAGTACGTCGCGCTGCTCGGTCTGTGGGCACTCGTGTTGGGTGTGGTGGGGTCGGTGCTGATGAACCGGGGTATCTACCGCGGCGAGGGGGGTGAGTGACCGTGGCGACGACCGACCCGGCGGTGCGGGTCCGCAACCTCGAAAAGGACTTCGGGGATGGTCCGGTGCTCGACGGTATCGACTTCGAGGTACCGAACGGCGAGATAACGCTCCTGATGGGACCAAACGGCGTCGGCAAGACAATCTTGCTGTCCTGTATCGCCGGCGGTCTCTACCCCGACACGGGCGAGATTGCCGTCTTCGGGGAGTCACCCGAACAGGCCGACACGGCGATGAACTTCATGCTGCAGGACGCGATGCTGGTGGACGAGCTCTCGGGCCGGGAGAACGTCGCGTTCTTCCGGGACCTCCATCCGCTGGCGACCGGGGAGTGGCGGTCGATTCTGGAGCGGCTCTCCTTCGACATGGACGCGCTCGACCGGGCGGTCGGTGACTACTCCGGCGGGATGAAGCGCAAACTCGAGTTCGCGATCACGCTGAGCACGGACGTGCCACTCCTCCTGCTCGACGAACCGACCGCCGCGCTCGACATGACGACGGTCGATACGGTCCAGTCGATTCTGACCACCCGCCGGGACGCGGGCGACACCGTCTTGCTGTCGAGTCACCTGCCCGGTGACACCGGTCTCGCCGACCGCCTCCTCGTGCTCGACGAGAGCGGTCTCGTCGCCACCGGGAACCCCGAGTCGCTACTGGAAACCGTTCCCGCTGTCGTCCGAGTCGAGGGCGACACCGACGGAATCCGCGAGCACGTCCAGGCCGGCCGGTTGTTCGAGACCGACGCGACACGGCGGGGCTTTCTCCGCCCCGACACCGATGTCGCCACGGTCGAATCCGCTGGCGGTGGCGCGGGCACGCGCATCGAGGTGGCCGACCCGACCTACACCGACCTGTTCAACTACTACGTCCACGTGGTCGATACGACCGGGTGAGAAACCGGCAACGCGACACGGGCCTGTCCAACTGCTCACGACAACTACAAGCCGCGAGTAACGGGTGGTAGCGACTCAGAGTTCGCTCTCGAAGTCCTCGAGAGCGTAGAAACTGTCGGCACCGCGGTGGTCGAGTGTCTCGTTCGCGAGCAGCCAGTACACCACCGACAGCGCCTTGCGGCCCTTGTTGTTGGTGGGCACCACGAGGTCGACGTTGCTCGTGGTGTTGTTGGAGTCACACATCGCGATAACGGGGATACCGACCGTGATGGCCTCCTTGACGGCCTGTGAGTCACCGATGGGGTCGGTCACGACGACGACATCCGGTTCGATGTAGCCGTCGTAGGTGGGGTTGGTGAGCGTCCCGGGGATGAAGCGGCCGGTCCGGGCGCGAGCGCCGACGGCGTCGGCAAACTTCTCGGCCGGGAAGCGGCCGTACTGGCGCGAGGAGGCGACGAGTATCTGTTCCGGGTCGTAGCCGGCGAGGAAGTTCGCCGCCGTCCGGATGCGCCTGTCGGTCATCGAGATGTCCAGCACGTACAGCCCGTCGGTCCGGACACGGTGGATAAACCGGCTCATGTCGGTCGTCTTCTGCTGGGTGCCGATGTGGACACCGGCCCCCAGGTAGTCGTCGACCGGGATGAGCAGGTCGGCCTCGTCGTTGGACATCACGTCCTCGTCGAGGGTCGGTCCCGCGTCGGAGTCGTCGTCCGGGGTCTGGACCTCGGTCTCTTGTTCCGGTGGTTCGGCCTCGGCCCCGGTGGCCTCGGCGAGCTCTTCCGGTGTCGTCTCGGGGTCGGTCTCGACCTCGCCGTCGAGACCGTCGTTCTCGTTTCCGCTCATGTGTTTTGTTCGATTCTGATGAGTTCGTTGAGTTTCGCCGTTCGTTCGCCGCCGACTGTGCCGGTCTTTATGTACGGTGCGCCCGACGCCACCGCGAGGTGGGCGATTGTCGTGTCCTCGGTCTCGCCGCTCCGGTGGGAGACGACCGGACTGTACCCCGCCGCTCGTGCGCGCTCGATGGCGTCGAACGCACCGGTCAGGGTGCCGATCTGGTTCGGCTTGACCAGGATGCTGTTTGCCGCACCCACCTCGATACCGCGTGTCAACCGCTCGACGCTGGTCACGAACAGGTCGTCCCCGCAGATCAGTGTCTCGTCGGTCCCGACCCGTTCGGTGAGGTCCGCGAAACCGGTGAAGTCGGTCTCTGTCAGCGGGTCCTCAACGTAGACCAGGTCGTAGGTCTCGACCAGGTCCGCGACGTAGGATGCCTGCTCGTCGGGACTCCGGACCGTATCGCTGTAGCGATAGCCGCCGGCCGACTCGTCGTACAGTTCGGCCGCGGCCACGTCGAGTCCCATCCGCACCTCGAACCCGACATCCTCGGCGACGCGGTCGGTCGCCGTCGCGAGCAGGTCGAACGCCTCGCTGTCGGTGATAGCGGGTGCCCAGGCACCCTCGTCACCCGTGTTGGCGGTAACCCCGCGGTCCGCGAGGAGGTCACCGACCGTCTCGTGGACCGCCGCGTTGGCGAACACCGCCGCCTCGGCGGACGGCGCGCCGACGGGCACCGCGAGAAACTCCTGGATATCGGTCGCGTCGGCGGCGTGTTCGCCGCCGCCGATGACGTTACCCAGCGGTACGGGGAACTCGTCGCCACGGAAGGTGCCGCCGAGATGCTGAAACAGCGGCGCACCGAGCACGTCCGCGGCGGCGTGCGCGGCGGCCATCGAGAGCGCCACCGCGCTGTTCGCACCGATGCGCGAGAAGTCGTCCGTGCCGTCTGCCGCCCGGAGCGCCGCGTCGACCGAGCGCTGGTCGCCGGCGTACACCTCGCCGACCAGTCGGGGCACGGCGTGGTCACGCGCTGCGGCAATCGCCTCGCGGGCGGGTAACTCGATGGCCTCGAACGCGCCCGTGCTCGCTCCCGAGGGGGCACGCGCCCGGCCGAACCCGCCGCTTTCGGTCCGGATGTCGGCCTCGACGGTCGGGTTTCCCCGCGAGTCGAGTACGCGGCGCAACACGACATCCGTGACCAGCGTCACCGATGGTCACCCCGACGGACAGTAAACGGCAACACGTCGGCGTCGTACTCCTCGGCGGCGATGAGAATCGGTTCGGTCTGCTCGGTCTCGACCAGCACCGGTGCCCCGTAGGCGACCTGGAGCGCCCGTGCCCCGATGATGCGAGCCCGCTCGTACCGGTTGTCTGTCCTGACCATTATTGATACG
>CAYZGA010000140.1:1404-5966 GCA_964477945.1 uncultured Halobacteriales archaeon | reverse complement strand
CGTGTGCGAGCACGCGCGAGACGGCCGAGCAGCGCTGGCCGGCGTACTTCAGCGACCCGCTGACCGCCGCGTCCGCCGCGTCGTCGAGGTCCGCGTCGGGAAAGACCACAGCCGGTGCGTTCCCGCCCAGTTCCATGTGCAACTCGACCATCCCGCTGACCGAGGCAACGTGTTTGCCGGCGTCCGATGACCCGGTCATCGCGATGGCGTCCAGTCGGTCGTCACCCGCGAGCACGTCGCCCATCTCGCTCGACCGACCGGACAGGAACGCGAACGCGCCGTCGGGCAGGTCCGGTGCCGTGTCGACGATTATCTCGGCGAGCATCGCACCGGAGACGGGTGTCTTTGTCGCCGGTTTCAGGATGACCGCGTTGCCGGCCGCCAGCGCCGGGGCGACCTGCAGTGCGGTCGTCGACAGGGGGTAGTTGTACGGCGTGATACACAGCACGGTCCCGACGGGTTCGTTGCGGACGATGGCACGCCAGCCCTCGTGCCCGTCGGTGGTTCCCTCGACGTACTCGCCGGTCATCGAGCGAATCTCGCCGGCTGCGCGGCGGAACCGCTCGGCGGCCGCCGACACCTCGCTCTCGGCACTGCTGATTGGTTTACCCGCCTCGCGGACGATGACCTCCGCGAACTCCGCCGCGCGGCGCTCGATACCCTCTGCGATCGCCAGCATCCAGTCTGCCCGCTCCACGATGGTCGTCTCCCGGAGTTCGGGTTCGGCACGCTGCGCGGCCGACAGGGCATCCTCGACGTCGGCCGGTGTCGCCGCCGCGACCTCCGTGAACAACCCCCCCTCGGCGAGGTCTGTCACCTCGATAGTCTCCTCTGCCGGCCGCCAGTCGCCGCCGATGTGCAACTCCTCTCTGTTCGATACGTTACTCGTAGCCATACGCTACTTTCGCTCCCCCTGGATATAAGGCTTTACTCGACTCGTAGTAAACGGTACTGGGACAGATAGTCGCCTGGAGAGCCGCCCGAGTAGCTCCCGGTGACGCCGTCCGGTCACGCAGAGATCACCGTCGGGAGTGTCCGAGTGGAAGGGGCGTTCACCTGGTCTCTCGACCGGGTGGACGTAGCCCGCGGTAGACCTGGCAAGTAATGACAGTATCGTGTCACGAGTCACGCCGGAGATGCCAGGACACCACACCGACTGACGCCGAGTTCACGGGTGCAGCCTTCGTGTCGTTTGGATCCACAGAGTTGTTCGTGGACTTCGTGAATCCAGCCTATAGAAGCCAGCAGTGCTCACACTGTAGACTCCCCAGTACGCAACCGACTAAGAGCTCTCGCTGACCGCGTACAGTCCACTGACACACGGTGCCCTCGTCGACGACGAGATGCTCGCCGATATCGGCAGCGCGTACGACAAAACGGCACCACAGGCCGTATCCGGTGGCTCGTCCAGCAAGAGCAGGTTGTCGTTATGCTGACAACCCGAGATTCCCGTCCATGCTGGCTGCGACGAGGATGCTGTAACTCTGTGACACCGCCGCTACGCCGAATCCGATGGTCGTCACCGCGTCGAGACCCACCGTGAGACCGGCAGAGGATAGTATCAGGGCTGCGAACCCGGCGTAACCGACTGCCCTGTACGCTCTGGTGTGCCCTTTCATCTTCCCCGCGGAGAGATAGCAAGCGACCCCCGGAACCACGAGCCAGTACCCCAGTGAGGCACCCGAGAGCATCGCCGAGTACGATTCGACCGAGAAACTCACCGCTCCGAGACCCGTGAAGACGACCCCCGCTGCGATCACCGCTCGCCAGATATCCAGCACCGCGTTCTCCCCCATCGTGCCCCACGAGAGCAGTGTGAACCCCGCCAGAAAGATCACGATAAAGTAGTGCATATGCCGGATCCAGTAACTGTCGATGCCGGGGTAACTCACCGTCAGGACGGTCATGACCCACGCCGCAGGAATTAGACCGATCGGAGCGTACTCTCGGATCATGGACTGCGTTCGACTCTGCTCCCCTCAACTGAACTGTCGTGGACCGGGCGTCCGCGTTCGTGGTGTTTCGACCCGTCACACGAAGATGACGAACACTCGCCGGTTCCTCGCCTCTCACGTCCGGAAGACTCGCTCTCACACTCCCAAGATGCCCGGGTACCTCCGCTGTCTTTGCCGACGACTCCGGCGTGGACGCCGTTGTGCCCCCGGACGCTCTCGACGGCTGGCTCGTTCAATCCCCGTGACAGCTCCATACCTGGTGTGACGTTTCTGTACGGCTCATCAAAGTTGTTATGATTTACCGGGGTCGAGTACCCAGGCTAGTGTCACGAGTCCACCGAGGACGGCCAGGACAGACACCGCAATCAGGGCGGTGACCGCGAGCAACTCGTCTGCTCCGTCGGTGAGCCACACCGACCGCGCCGCGAGGAGACCGTTCGCGACCACGGCACCAAACCCGAGGAAGACGGCAGCAGTGAGGGCCCACTGCCGAGGGAACGGAAGATTAACCAACCGGCCGAGCAACCCGATTGCGAGGGCTCCGGTCCCGACGACGATGGCGACCACGACGACCGTCGCGGCGCCTCCGGCGAGTCCCGACTCACCGACCCGGGCACCCCTGGAAAGGGTGCCGGAGACTCCGACTACGAGCCCAGACAGCGCCGAACTTTCGATCATCCACGGCTCCATGTCAATCTGTCCGGGTTCGGTCGCGCCCATGGTTTTCAGGCACGTGTAGTCTCTGGCAGATAATGAATCAAACGGACACTCATACTCGTGTTGTCGCACCCCGGTCACCGACCCGGTTCGGTGGTGCTCACGAGCAACCGACAGGACGCCAACCGGCCGGTCCAACTCCACGCGGGTACTGGGCGGGGTCGTCGGTGTGTCTTGGGCACACACCGTCGGGCCGCAGTCGTGGCGGAGTGCCGGTTTTCCTCCCACGCTGTGGTAACTTTCGAGAACTGGTCCCGACTCACGGGAGACGGTTGAGTGCCCACGTCGCCTGCTCGCGGACCCGCGAATCGGGGTCGTCGTCACGGAGTTCCCGCAGTGTGTCTCTCGAAACGGGTGCGTGAGCGTTCCCAACGAGCGTGCAGACGTTCGCCCGCGTACCGGGGTCGCTGTCGTTCAGGGCCGCTTCGAGGGAGTCGTGTTCGGCTCTGACCGCAGCGGGGTCGGCTTCCCCCGCACGAATCAGCGTGAGGGCGGCGTTGTGTCGCACGTCCTCTGACTCGTCGGTGAGACGGTGCGCAATCGCCGGTGCGTGCTCGATTACCGGGTCGGGATACTCCCGTGCAATGTCGCCGAGCAGGCCGACGGCGTTTCCCCGGACTGCCGGTCGGTCGCTATCCAGCAACGCCACGAGGTCGTCCAGGACAGTCAGTGCGGCGTCGGGATACCGGCCAGCCACCTCTCCGAGTGCCGAGAGCGCGTTTGTCCGGAGGTTCTCGTCGGCGGTTGCGCTCGCGTCGATCAAGACACCGAGTGCCGGGAACAGTTCCTCGGGGTGACTGGATGCGACCCTCGAGAACGTGTACACCGCCCACCTGCGGGCCGTCTCGTCGTCACCGCTCGCAACCGTGGCGAGCGCAGGAACGGCGTCGAGTACAGCACCCGGCCGGTCTTCGGCGAGTGTGGCGAGGCAACTGGCTGGACCGGCAGGCGACGCGGTCTCGGTGAGCAGTGCTCGCAGTTCTGGAACGTACGATTCGACTGTTGCGGGGTTCGTCTCGGTGTATGTCCTGATCGCCCGAAAGAGCGACCGGCCAGCCGGTGTGTCTGCGCGCTGGAGGAGCGCAAACAGCGGGTCCGCTATACGTTCGAGGGTCTCCTCGTCGGCACGAGTCTGGAGGGTTGTTCGCGCCAGACTCGCTGCCCCGGTCGTGTCAACGTCGCCGTCGACGGCACGCCGGAGCGTCTGCTCGATGGTCGCTAGCCCCACCGTCTCAGGGTTGCTCGAGAGGTCGCTGCGCAGTGCTGTGACCGCCGCCTCGAACTGTGCCGTATCGAGCGCGGCTACCGAAACCGGCCTGAACGCGACAATGTCGGGACGTCGCACCGTGATGGGCCGGTCATCTTCGAGCGGGGCGAAGCGAAACGCTGGCGGACCGTCGAGCGGTTTCGCCGCGGGACGGTCGAATCCCTCGTGGGTCACGAGCCACGTCTGCCTGTCGCCGTCTTCGCTGACGGTGAGCCTGAAGAGGTACCCCTCGGCGAGACGCTCTCGAACGGCCTCCTCGGACGCGAAAGACGCTTTGCGAAGGTTCTCCCTGTAGGCACTGTACGCTCGGGCCATCTCTGCTTTCTCGTCGTCGGTCCAGGCGTCGTGTTCGTCAGGCTCGAAGAAGGGCAACTCGTCTTTGTCGGGAACCGACATGATCGGGGTGGCCGGGAGAAACTCCTGCTCCCAGTGTTCCAGCACCCACTCCTCGCCGTGCGCGTCGAGTCGCTCGTAGATAACTGGCGCAACCTCCGGGTACTCGTGATACAACTCCGGGTACTGTTCGTACAGGTCTGGATACGTGCTTCGGGGATCAGGAGCCATTGGTCCGTGCCTCGCCTGCGGATAATACTGCGGAGAATAAAAATCTTATTTTTATTACC
>CAYZGA010000140.1:0-1304 GCA_964477945.1 uncultured Halobacteriales archaeon | reverse complement strand
GGGGAACGGAACCGCTCCCCTGGCTCGCGCTGGAGTACATCGACGGCGGGAGCCTGCGCGACGCGCTCAACGAGGGTGACGGCCAACTGCCGCTCGACCAGGCGCTGTGGGTCGGTACCAGGGTCTGCGAGCGATCGTGACGCGCGCTGGCGGGCACCACAGACCCGGTTTCGCTGTTGGGCCGGTTACTCTGCCAGCGGCCTGTGCTCGCTGGTCTCCCCGCCCAGCAGCGAGGACGCCACCGAGGCGTTCACACGGGCGAACGCGTTCAGCAGGTGCAGACCGACGAGACCGATCACCAGACCCGTGGGCACTGCGAGTGCCTGCTGGGCGGTCGTCTCGAACGTCTCCGCGACCGTCCAGTCGTTTATCTGCACGCCCACCGCACCCTCCGGAAACACCGGAGCCAGCACGAGGTCGGCCGACACACCGACGAACAGAGACAGCAGAACAAACGAGAGGATACCGGCAAAGAACTTGCCGGTCAGGAAGACGAACTGGTGCCACGTCGAGGTGGCACCGACGTAGGCCTTCCCGAGCGCGACGAGGCCGTCACCGTCGGGCGTGATATCGTCGGGTGGGCGGATATCCGTGCTGAGCAGTCTGTTCGCAAGTCCGCGCTCGAACGCACCGAGAGCGCGCACCCCGGCGAGCATCACCAGCAGAATGCCCACCCCGACGACCAGCACCGACAACCCCACTCCCAGCGCGAACCCGGTTATCAACACTGTGAAGTACAGCATCCCGAGCGGAAAGGCGAGAGCGAGGTACAGCAGGTTCTTGTAGGTCTGTCCGTCCGCGACAACACCGAGGAGAGCCGACGGCGAGTACCCGGCGGGCGCGTCGGCTGTTGTCGATTGGCTCATCTCGTCGGCAACTCGGAGGCGAACACACATATACCGGACGCGGGATTTCACCCCGAGAGACGGCGACGGGACCCGCGCACTCCGGCGACAGTCTCAGGGCTACCGCGGAGCCAGACACGCCGGCGTGACTGCACACTACCATCGGGAGAGACGACGGGTGCCGAAGGGTGGTTACAGACTCAGTTCGGCGCGTCGGTGGGTGTGTCGTCGTCGAACCGGCGGTGAACCGCCTCGGGGTCAAGCCCCGAGGCTTCTTCCCGTGGATTAGTCGGACACGCCTCGGATACCCTCGGTCTGGTCGCCTCGAACGGTATCAGAGGCCACGGTCGGGCCGTCCACAGGCCCCGATGCCTGCCGTCGCAACTCCCACTTCCGCACCTGTGGCAGTGTGTTGAGAGCAGGCACATTTCGATTGGTTTGCTTCCTCAGCCACTTTTG
>CAYZGA010000139.1:3155-6078 GCA_964477945.1 uncultured Halobacteriales archaeon | reverse complement strand
TGGGCTCGAGCGGATTCGAACCACGTCGAGATGTGCTCGCCTCGCTGTGCGCGACTCGTCTCATTCGAATCCGCGTGACCCACACAGACGCCGCTGACTCCTCGCTACGCTCGTCAGGGTCGGCGTCAGAAGTGGGTTCGAGCGGATTCGAACCGCTGCTCTCGGCCTTGTAAGGGCCGCGTCATAACCACTAGACCACGAACCCTACCGGAACAAGCCAACCGCGAGAAATAACAGTTACCTTTCTGTCCCGCTCACCTGTCGGGGGCGAGCGCCTCGACAGTCCGTTTTTTCATCGACTGCGGGACACCGCTCGGAATCACGACCAGCGGTTCGTCGACCACGTCGAGTTGTGCGACCGCCGCGAGTTGCGCTCGTGCGTCGTCGGCAGTCCCGGCGAGTCCGAGGTCCGCCACCATCTCGTCGGTGACCAGTTTCCGTGCCTTATCACGCTCGCCCGCCTGCCAGGCCGCCGCCACGTCGTCCGCGGCGGGGTACTCGTCGGCAACGGCCCGCCGGTAGCCCTCACCGTTGCCGACGTAGTAGGCAACGTGGCCACGGATTGCGTCCCGCGCCCGTCCGGGGTCGTCGTCGACCGCCGCGGGGATGTACGGCACCACCTGAATCGCATCGGGGTCACGACCGGCCTCGCGGGCGGTCCGCGCGACAGTCCCGAACGCCTCGTCGAGATTGCCGAAAGGGACGTTGTGGGGAATCCACCCCTCGGCGGTGCGGCCGGTCGCACGCCGGGTCGCGGGCCCGAGCGCGGCCGCGTACACCGGCACACTGGTCCCGAGTGCCGGGAAGTCCGCCACCGCGAAGCACTCGCCGTCGTAGCTGACGCGGCCGCCACCCTGGAGGAACTCGCGGGTCAACGCGACGGTCTCGTGCAGGCGACGCGCCGGCCGGTCGAACGAGCGCCCGTGCAGGTCCTCGACGGACTTCGGGGTGCTCGTTCCGACACCGAGGGTCGCACGGCCGCCGGAGACACGGTCGAGTGTCGCCGCAGCCTGCGCAAGCGTCGCGGGTGACCGACTGTAGACGTTGACGATCGCCGTTCCCAGCTCGAGACTGTCCGTGACAGTCGCCGCCCGTGTGAGCACCACGAACGCGTCGACTGTCCAGAGTTCGCTGACCCACAGCGAGTCGTACCCGAGCGTCTCGACGCGCTCGGCGAACCCCGCCACGTCGAGTTCGTCGGTCGGCAGGAGTATCCCGGTCGGCATACCTGCTCTGACCACGCCACCGACAAAAACCCGTTTGCTCCACGCACTGCCGCGTCCATCTCCTTGCAACTCTGTCCGGGTCGCAGTCTCGTCTGGCTACAGCCGTACCTGTCCGTTCTGTTTCCACTCGTTCCGTCCGGTCGCCCGCGAGTCTGGTCTACGACCCCGCCCGGGCCGCGTTCCTGCCGAGCTGGATATCGCCGGCGGCGAGTGCGAGCGCGCCGCGGAGAGTGACCTCGTCGCCGAACGCGGTGAGCCGAATCTCGGGGGTCGGTCCCATCAGGTACGAGTCGATGCGGTTCCGTATCGGGTCGAGCACGCGTCGCTCGTTGTTGCGTGCCACGGCCCCGCCGACGACGACTCTGCTGGGAGCAAACGCGTGGACGAGCGCCGCCATCCCCTGTGCGTTCCAGTCACCGATACGCTCGATAGTCTCGGTCGCCAGCGGGTCGTCGCCGTCCGCATCGAACACCGTCGCGGCGGTACACTCGCCCGCGAGCAACGTGTCGTCGAACCCCTCCTCGGCGGCCACGTCGGCGGCGTAGGCTGGCACGTTCTCGCCGCCGGCGAACGCCTCCCAGTGGCCGTCGCCGCCACAGCCACACGGCCGGCCCGAGTCGGGGTCGAGCGTGAGGTGACCGACCTCGGCTGCGTTACCGTCCTCGCCGCGCAGGACGTGCCCGTCGACGACCACCCCGGCACCGATACCGCTGGAGAGGGTCACGTACGCCAGGTTCTCCGCGGGGTCGGCGCAGTACTCCGCGACGACACCGGCGACCGCGTCGTTGCAGAGTCGTACCGGCACACCCGGGAGTTGCGACTCCACGGCCCTGCGCACCGGGATATCGCGGAGGTTGCTGTCGAGGTTGGCCGTCTGCCGTATCAGGCCGGCTGCGGTGTCCAGCGGCCCGAACGAGGCGATACCGGCAGCCGCGACCTGACTCGGCCGTATCCTCGCGCTGTCGAGCGCCTCCGCGACTGCCGTCTCGACACCGTCGGTGAACGCCCCGACGGTGGGTCCCTGCGGCGTCGGCCGGGTGAGTGTCGCGACACGCTCTCGCCCCGCCGTGGTGACTCCACACCGGATGTTCGTCGCGCCGATATCGACTCCGAGGTAGTACCCCGTCTCCCCGTGAGAGCCCATATTCGTGATTCTACGGGCCGTCCGATATGTGACTTCCGGAGCAGTCCCGTCCGCGCACAGACGTTTTCGGTGCTGCCGGCCCGTGTACGCCCCCTCGAGACCGACCGCCCCGAGACGGACCACCCCGAGATGTGCTGGTACCGGCCAGAGGAGTTGGAACCCGGTAACAACTGTCGGAGACGCTCACCAGCGCGCGCCACCGCTCTCGGTCGAGAGTGGTTCCAACAGTCGTGACAGACGCCACACCGTCGCCAGGTGCTAGCGTCGCCCGCGCGTGACCCGCGCTCAGCGCTGCTCGCGCTGTTCGACCTTGTTCAGTTCGATGAGCAAGCGGAAGATAGCTTTCACCAGGTTCGCGTCAACCTCGAACCGCTCGGCGTTCGCGCCGGCCCGTTCCATCACGCGGGTCTCCTGTTTCTCGTCGGTCGTCGGCAACCCCTGCTCGGCTTTCACCGCCGCGATGGTGTCGGCGACGTAGGTGCGCCGCGCGATGAGTTCGACGAGTTCCCGGTCGATCTCGTGTATCTCCTGGCGCAACGCCTCCAGGTCCCGT
>CAYZGA010000139.1:0-3055 GCA_964477945.1 uncultured Halobacteriales archaeon | reverse complement strand
GGTGTCGGTCTCCTCAGACATCGGTCGTCGCCCCCTCGGTCTGTGTTCGTGTCGTGTAGACCTCGCCGTCCCGGTCACCCCAGCGCTCCCGGACGGGTTCGAGGCTCGTCCCGTCGCCGACCGCGGTGACACTCGGGCCGGTACCCGACAGTGAGACACCGGCGGCGTCCGGCATCGCCTCGACGAGTGGTCCCGGTGAGAAGCCAAGCGCCGCGCAGAACGCCAGTCCGTTGACCGTCATCGCCCGGGTGTAGGCCCCGTCGAGCGCGAGTTCCGCGACGAGTTCTGCGACGGGTGCGACACGCCGGCAGGCCGCCACGTCCGCGTCCGCGCTGTAGGCACGCTCCGGCGGCGTCCAGACGAGCACGTCCCAGTCGGGTTCCGCGCGGTCGAGCAGCTCGTCACGGTCGTTGTCCGTGACCGTCACCCCGCCGAGCATGCTCGCGCTGGCGTCGTCGAACGCGCCGGTGACGGTGACCCCCACGTCACGGGCGGCCTCGACGCCGACGCGGGCGGCCGCCTCGCCGGTGACCTCGCCCGCCGCGTCCAGCGCGTCGAGTGTCGCCAGCACCGTCGCGTTGGCCGCGGCACTGGACGATTTCAGCCCCGCCGCCATCGGCACCTCGCTCTCGGTCTGTACCCGACCCCCCTCGCCCGCGCCGAACCGCTCGGTCACCAGTTCGACACACCGCTCTATCAGCCGCGTGTCCGCGTCCTCGGTCCCGGCGACGGTCCCATCGACACCCTCGTCGGGGGTCAACGTGACCGTCGCCGTCGTGTACAGGTCGATAGCGAACGCCGACCCCCGACCCGTCGCGAGCGCGTTCAGCACCGTTCCGGCCGCGGGTGCGGCCGCTTTTCCGTCCATGATTGCTCTCCCGGACGCGGCCACTTAGCGGTTTGGCCGTCTCCCCGAGATGCAGGCTTTTCACGCTCCGGCGAGAGGTGTGCGGTATGTCCGACACCGAACCACCGATGACGCGCTTTCCCGTTCCGGACGAGTCGACACTGCCCGACGACCTGCAGGAGCGTCTCGACCACGAGCGGGAACGCGCCGGCTTTCTCCCGAACGTGTTTGCCGCCTTTGCCTACCGGCCCCGTCAGTTCCGGGCTTTCTTTGCGTACTACGACGCGCTCGTCGAGGAGTCACCGCTCGCGCGCGAGGAACTGGAGATGGTGGTTGTCGCCACCAGCGGCGCGAACGACTGCCTGTACTGCGTGGTCGCCCACGGCGCGCTGCTGCGCATCTACGCCGACGACCCCACGCTCGCCGAGCAACTCGCGACCAACCACCGCACCGCGAACGTCGGGCCGGCCCACCGCGCGATGTGTGACTTTGCCGTGCAGATAACCGACGACCCCGCCGAGGTGACCGACGATGACATCGACCGCCTGCGCGAACACGGGTTCTCCGAGACCGAGATCTGGGACATCGCCAGCACCGCAGCGCTGTTCAACCTCTCGAACCGGATGGCCCACGTCGCCGATATGCGACCGAACGAGGCGTTCTACGAACTCGGACGAACGCAAACCCGCGACGGGTAGCCGGTCTCCGCTCCGTGGCCGGCAGGTGACCCCCGTCGAACGTGTCGCGGGGGAGACGACCCGCGCATCTGGCACCGGTGCGCTCCCCCGACAGCGGACTGCTGGCCTCGCGAGTCGTCACGGTTGGCGAGATACCGCTGCACTGAGCGTGTGGGTTTCCTGTGGCGAGTAATCGACGGTCACGAGCAAGGCGACGACAGGCACATTACCGGGCAATCAGAACCGGGACATCCCGGTCGTCGACGATGTACTCGGCTACCGGGCCAAAGATTCTATCGCTGATATCCTGCTCCGTCTCACCGAGCACCAGCAGATCGTAGTCGCGGGCGGCTTGATTCAGCCGAAACGCCACATCCTCCCCGGTACGCACCTCCTGGTTGACCTGCACGGACGGAACACCCTGTTCTGTGATGAGCGATGCCATCTCCGCGAGAACCCGCTCTCCCTCGGCCTCTGCCTCCGGGTCATCCGGGTCGGCGATGTGGATGAGGTCGAGTGAGACCAGACTCTCCCGGTCGACGATATTGAGCAGATTGGCGATTCTCTCGTCCGCGTTCCACGCGTGTCGGGCAGCAATCATGACCTTGCCGAGCGTGTCTGCCCCGCCAGGGAGGAGAACGGCATCGGCGGCACCGCTTCGGGCGATTCGGTGCCGTGCTTCGAGCCGGTCGTGCTCGAACACGAGGTCACAGTCCGTCCGGAGACCGTGTTGCTCGAACCGCTCGGCTTGTGCCTGCAGTTCCGCGTCAAACCTCTCCTCGTATCTGTCCTGTGCCGCCTGGACAGACTCACCGGAATCGAGATTGTAAAACCCGACAAGCTCCGTGTCCGGGTACGCGAGGTACTTGAGAAACCCGTCGGTTGGAAACGTGGGATCCGGAAATTCGACGAACACGAGAAGAGTTGGATGTTTCATACTGCAGCTACACCATACACCAGATTAATACTTACGCACAGCGGTCCGCCAGTACCGGCAGAGACGGGTCGTATCCGTCGCTCCGCGCGGAACGGCGCGGAATAGAGCCGGATGTCGAGGCTTGTCCGGAACGCTCGGCGGAGTCGGAGAGGGAGGGAATCTCGCTGTATCAGGATAGCCGGTCGCGGGGGACACCGCCGTCCTCGGTTGTGCCCACCGCCGGGTCGGGTGACGGCACCCCCGCACCAGAGGCTGCTGTACCCCGGCAAACCCACCGATTCCCGCCCTAACACTACACTTATTCCGGAAGGCACCCTACCCTCTACAATGCTCAGCGCGAAGATGGAGGACTACCTGAAGGGCATCTACGAGCTCTCGGTCCGGGAGGGTGTGCCGGTTTCCACGTCCAGCCTCGCCGAGTACCTCGACGTGACACCCCCCACCGCGACGAGTATGATGGAGACACTCGCCGACCGCGGACTGGTCGAGCGCGAGAAGTACCGCGGCGTCGAGTTGACCACCGAGGGCGAGACTGTCGCGCTGGAGGTGCTGCGCCACCACCGCCTCATCGAGACCTACCTCGCGGAGCAACTC
>CAYZGA010000138.1:0-6192 GCA_964477945.1 uncultured Halobacteriales archaeon | reverse complement strand
GCTGGTGTTCGACAACGACGCCTGGCGAAAGACCGGCGAGTCCGTCGAGAGCGGGTACGAGGCGATAAACGAGGAGATTGTCCGGCGGTTCGGCGTGCTGTTCGGTGCCGGCGAGGTGAGTGCACGCGAGGAGGTGGCCGAGAGCGTCGTCGACTCCTCGGAGGTGATCAACACGCTCGCGAGCGGCGGTATCTCGACGGTCGGGTACGACGCCGAGGAGGTGCAGTCCTACGAGTCGGGCGGGTTGCTCTCGCGGTTCCGGAGCTCCCCCACCCCGGACTCGGCGAACACGACCAACCGCATCACGTCGCTCGTCCGGAAGGCCGCGCTCGGACGCCTCACCCTCCCCTGCGAGATTCAGGGTGCCGAGCGCGCGCTACTCGTGGTGTCCGGGCCGTCAAAGTACCTCAACCGCAAGGGTATCGAGCGCGGCCGGAAGTGGGTGGAGGAACAGACCGGCAGTATGGAGGTCCGCGGCGGGGACTACCCGCTGGAGGAACCGAACGTCGCCGCGTCAGTGCTGCTCTCGGGGGTCCACAACGTGCCCCGAATAAAGGAACTCCAGCAGGTGGCCATCGAGGCACAGGACAACATCGACGAGATTCAACAGGAGAGCAAAGCAAATTTGGACACCTTGGTCGAAGACGAGGAAGATGAACTGGACCCGCTATTCTGAACTGGCGGTTGGGGCGCTCGTGCTCGTCGTCCTGCTCGTGGCCGGCACGCTCGGTGTGGTCGCGACCGAGTTCGACGGCGAGAGCAACGTTCCCGACTCCGCCGAGGTCGGAACGGAGGTACAGGTCGAGGGACTGACCCTGACAGAGCCGTACGCGGTCGCCGACGAGTGGACGATGCAGATCAGGACACAGCTCGACGACCCGCGACTCATAGTCGTCGCACGCGACACGCGCGGCGACGAGGTCAGGCGGATCGACACCACCGAACCGACCACGGAACTGGTGCTGAACGACACCGCCATCGACGAGGTCGAGTTCGAGATCCGCGGTGACGTGCCCGAGATCGGCGGCGACGGTCCCGGCGAGTTCAACTACTCGAACCGGGCCCTGGAGAGTATCAACGTACTGGAACTCCGGGAGGACCTCGGCACACGGACAGATAGTATCGAGAACGGGACGTTCAGACTGCACCGGTTCACCGAGAGTAGCCGGGAGGCACGTCAGGCAATCGACAACGCGAGTGCCCTCGCCGAGGAGGCCGACAGCGACGAGGCCCGCGACCGCGTCGACGAGGCCATCGACTTCTACGACAGCGGCCAGTTCGGCAACGCGGTGACAGCGGCCACCGACGCCGAGGAACTCGCCGACACCGGTGACGGCGGCACCCCGACGTTCCTGCTGGTCGGGGTCGTGCTGGCCCTGCTGGCTGTCGTCGCCGGGGTGGGGTACTACCTCCAGTCCCGCGACCGGACGGAGAACAAGCTCCAGTAACACCGGGATGCGTGTCGTTGTTCCGTTCGACGAGCGCGACCCGAAGACCCGGCTCGGACCGACTCTCGACCCCGGGGAGCGGGCGGCGTTCGCGGCGGCGATGCGCCGTGACGTGCTCGCCGCGGTCCGGGCAGCCGGTCACACGCCCGAACTGCTCGCGACCGCACCCGTCGACAGCGACGCCCCGGTCACGGTCGACGAGCGGTCGCTCTCCGTAGCGGTCAACGCCGTGCTCGCGGCGAGCGAGGACCCCGTCGCGGTGGTGATGGCGGACCTGCCGCTGCTGACCCCCGGGACGCTCTCCCGACTGACCGGTCCCGACGCGGACGTGGTCCTCGCACCGGGGCTGGGCGGGGGGACAAACGCCTTCGTCGCGCGTGACCCCGGGTTCCGGGTCGACTACCACGGTGGTTCCTACCGCAAGCACCGCAGGCAGGCGACCGAGTCCGGGGCGGCGGTCACGACTGTCGACTCGTTTCGACTCGCGCTCGACGTCGACGAACCGGACGACCTGGCCGAGGTGTTGCTCCACGGAACCGGCCACGCCGAGACCTGGCTCCGCGAGGCGGGGTTCGAACTCGTCACCGACACGCGCGGACTCGTCGCCCGGCGGTGACTCGCGGGGTCACTCGCCGAACAGTCCGGAGTGGACGGGTGCAAACGTCTCGTCGGTCTCGACGTCGCCCCCGGTGTCGGTGATGGCAGTTCCGTCGAGTCCGTTCGCGAGCAGGTCCGCGAGCGGCGGGCCGACGCTCTCGGGTTCGACGAGAAAGGCGTCGTGGCCGTGGTCGGACTCGACAACGTGGTGGGCGACATCGACACCGACCGACCGCATCGACGCCGCCAGTTGCTCGGCCTGCGCGACGGTGAAGTGCCAGTCCGCGGTAAACGACATCAGGAGCACCTCGCCGTCGAACGCCGCGAGCGCGCGGGCGTCGCTGTCGAACCCCGACGCGAGGTCGTAGCCGTCCATCGCGCGGGTCAGGTAGAGGTATGCGTTCGCGTCGAACCGGTCGACGAAGCTCTCGGCCTGGTAGTCGAGATACGACTCCACGTCCCGGTACGGAAAGAAGTGTCCGGCAGGGTCGGTTGGAAACGAGCGCGTGGCGTCGCGACCGGCCGACCGGCGACCGAACTTTCGCTCCATCGACTCCTTCGAGAGGTACATCACGTGCCCGAGTTGCCGTGCGATGGCGAGACCGTCGTCGGGGTGGGTGTCGCCGTAGTAGTCGCCGCCCTGCCAGTCCGGGTCGGTCGTGATGGCCCTGCGGGCGACGGCGTCGAGCGCGAGACACTGCGGGTCGAGACGGCCGGCGGCGGCGACCGGTGCGACCCGGTCGACGTGGTCGGGGTGTTGTTTCGCCCACTCCAGGGCGTTCATCCCGCCGACACTGCCACCGGTGACCGCCTGCAGGTGCGGCACGCCGAGCTCGTCCAGTAGCAGGCGCTGGCAGGCCGTCCAGTCGGTTACCGTCACCGCAGGAAACGATGTCCCGTACGGGTCACCGGTCTCGGGGTTCTCCGATGGCGGGCCACTCGTCCCGTAACAGGACCCCGGCACGTTCGCACAGACCACGTAGTACTCTGTGGTGTCGATTGCTTTTCCCGGACCGACGACAGCATCCCACCACGCGCGGGCCTGTCCGGCGGTCCCCGGCTGGTCGGACCCGGCGACGTGCTGGCTACCGGTCAGCGCGTGACACACGAGCACCGCGTTCTCGCCGGTGAACTCCCCGTGGGTCTCGTATGCCACCTCCAGGTCGGGGATGGACCGGCCACACTCGAACTCGAAGCGCCCGAGCGAGACGGTGTCGTGCTCGACGGGGACACCCGACCGCCCACCGGTCACGCGTGTGCCACCTCCAGTGTCCGCTCCAGGTCCGCGACGATGTCGGCGGGGTCCTCGATGCCAACAGACAGTCGGACCATGTCGGGGCGGACCCCCGAGGCACGCTGTTCGGCCTCGTCGAGTTGTGCGTGGGTAGTGCTCGCGGGGTGGATGAGGACCGTCTTCGCGTCACCGATGTTCGCGAGAAACGAGGCCAGTTCGGCCTCCTCGCAGACGGTCCGGGCGGCGTCGAACCCGCCGACCGGCCCGAACGAGACCATCCCGCCGAACCCGCCGTCGAGGTACTCCCGTGCGTTGTCACCGGTCTCGTGGCTGTCGAGGCCGGGGTAGCGCACCCACGCGACCAGCGGGTGGTCCGCGAGCGCGTCCGCGACGCGGGCCGCGTTCTCGCAGTGTCGCTCCATCCGGAGGGCGAGTGTCTCCGTTCCCTGCATCGTCACCCAGGCGTCGAACGGGGACTGCCCGTCGCCGAGCGTCCGGAGCGCCCGCTGGCGGGCCGCCACCGCGAGCGCGCGGTCACCGAACCGGTCGGCGAAGGTCACGCCGTCGAAGGCCGGGTTCTCGCCGCCGAGTTCCGGAAACCGCTCGGGGTGGTCCCCCCACGGGAACGAGCCGCCGTCGACGAGCACACCGCCGACGGTGGTGCCCGAGCCGTGAATCCACTTCGTCGTCGACTCCCAGACGATGTCGGCACCGTGTTCGAACGGCCGACACAGGTACGGTGTCGCGAACGTGTTGTCGACAAACAGCGGCACGTCGTGCTCGTGGGCGACCGCCGCCACCGCCGACAGGTCCGGCACTACCAGCGACGGGTTCGCCAGCGTCTCGCAGTGGACGTAGGCCGTCGACCCGTCTATCGCCTCGGCGTACGCCGACGGGTCCAGCGTGTCCACGTACCGCACATCGATACCTCGCCGGTTCGCCATATTCGAGAAATACGAGTGGGTCCCCCCGTAGATGGAGGCCGCCGAGACGATGTTGTCACCCGCGCTCGCGAGTACGGATGTCGCCGCATCGAGTGCGGCCATCCCCGAACTGGTGGCGACGGCCGCTGTCCCGCCGGTCAGCGATGCCAGTCGCTGTTCGAGCATCGTCACGGTGGGGTTGTCGAACCGCGAGTAGACGTTCCCGTCCTCGCGCAGGGCGTACATGTCCGCCGCCGTCGCCGCGTCCTCGAACACGTACGAGGTCGTCTGGTAGATTGGCGGTGCTCGCGCCCCCGTCGCCGGGTCCGGTTCGCCCTGCCCGGCGTGGAGACAGCGGGTGTCGAACCCCCGGCCGTCGCCGTCCGCTGGTGTCTCTTGTTCGCTCATATGGCTCGTGTTACTCTGATTATCTGTGGCCGTGCACGGTGGTAAAGACCACGATGTTCGTCCGCCGGACCCGGACTGGTCGACCCTGACACGATATTCTCGAACGCGGGGGAGTGTGTCATCCGCAGGTTCGGAGTGGTCAACCCCTGGTAGTTGTTCAAACTAGCCGTACAACCGGCTACTGGTCTGTGTGTCTGGCGGAGGAACAGTGGCGACCCGAGGAGCCGTTGCGTGCCGACCACAGTTCGAACCCCGCTGTCACCGCGTGCTGAGTTCGTCCGCGTCGGCGACGATCCGCGTCTCGGCCTCGCCGCTCGAAACCTCGTTGGCGAGGTCGTAAAAGTCGTTTTGCATCCCGGCAGGGAACTCGACGACACCGATCCACGACCCGTCGGCCTGCCACTCCTCGCGTTCGAGTGTGCCGAACTCCCGGATCTTCGCCTGTCCGCTCCCGGCGTGTGCCGCCGGCAACTGGACCGCGACGGTCATCGTGTCGAACCGGATGGGGATGACCGGCCGCAGGGCGTCCAGCGCCTCGTCGACCTGGGTTTCGACCGGTTCCATCGGGTCGACCCGGAACTTTGTCTCCTCCAGCGCGGACTCGATGCGCTCGGGCGGGTGTGGCGCGTCGTCCATCTGCGGATTGACCGCGTTGCGCGCGATGCGGTTCACCAGTTCCCTGTGTTTCTGTTCCTGCATCCGCCTGCGCTGCTCTGCTGTTATCTGTATCTCGCCCTGTCTGATGACCTCGGGGATGATCTCTAGCGGCTCGGTCCCGTCGAACACCTCCTTGAGTGCCGACTCTGGTGGCCGGTCGCCGCTCGATGCGTCCTCGAAGATGTCCTCCACGGCGATGACATCCTCGAGGTCGCCCTCGAACTCCCCGCGACTGATCTCCAGTGCCGCGTCCGGGTCAACCAGCACCTCGAACCGCTCGCCGTGGGACTCGAGTCTGGCCGTGACCGCCTCGTCGATCGGAATCATACCCGGATATTACCTCCGGACGGGTTAAATGTGTTCGTGACCCCCGATGTCGTCGCCGAGGTGTGCCTATCACCCGCGGTGAACGGCGGGGTTTATCGGTGAACTCCCGGTCTGTGGTGGCCGCCACAGAGAGATGGGGCACACACAGAGACAGCGTGTCTGACCGCTCAGGCCACGCTGATGGTCTCCTGATACGAGCCGAACTCGTCCTCGAAGACGCTCATTATCTCGCCTACCGTGGCGTAGGCTTTCACCGCGTCGACGACAGCGGGCACGACGTTCTCGCCGTTGCGGGTGACGGTGCGGAGTTCGTCGAGCGCGTCATCGACGGCCCCGTCGTCGCGCTCCGCTTTGACCGCGGCGAGACGGTCGCGCTGTTGTTCCTGCACGCTCTCGTCGACGGTGAGGAGGTCGGGCCGGGTGTCCTCGTCGCTCTCGTAGGCGTTGACCCCGACGACGGTCTCCTCGCCGCTCTCGACGCGTTGCTGGTACTCGTAGGCGGCCTCCTGAATCTCGCGCTGGAAGTAGCCCCGCTCGATACCGGTCAGGACACCCTCGCGCATCGAGCCGTCCCCCATCTCGCGGATCTCCTCGATGT
>CAYZGA010000137.1:0-6215 GCA_964477945.1 uncultured Halobacteriales archaeon | reverse complement strand
AGCATAAACATCGAGTTGCCCCGCACCCAGTTCATGAAGGCGTCGAACTTCGTCAGGATGAACGGCGACTCTCCAAACGCCTGCCGGAGTCTGGAGTTGTACCGCTCGTCGACACCGTCACCCATGCGGGCCTCCTGTGTGGTCTGTGCCTCGTCCAGCGTGTCGTGGAGTTGTCCGTCACTCATAGCTCTGTCCGGTCCGTTCGCTGTTGCTGTGCGGTGTTGCTCTTTACCCACTCGACGGCACCGTTGCGCCACGCCCAGCCGAGTCCGAGCACGAGCAGTCCGAGAAAGACCGCCATCGGGGCGAACGTCCGCAGAAGTCCAATCTCGACGACGGCGTCCTCGAAGACCACCGTCCACGGGATGATGAAGATGGTCTCCACGTCGAAGACCAGAAACAGCAGCGCGATCATGTAGTATTGGATATTGAACCGGAGTTGGCGGCTGCTGCCGGTCGGCACCTCGCCGCTCTCGTAGGTGGCGCGCTTGCCCTGCTCGGGAACACTCGGCCGTAACAGCCACGAGACGCCGATCATCGACGCCGGAATCGCCACCGCCACGAGTGCGAGTGCCCCGACCGCGGTCCACTCACTCATTCGCTATCCGCTGATTCGGATTGTGGGCACATAAGGGTTGATTGTCTCCGTCCGGGAGCACGCTTTTGCCCGGCGGCGACAAGGTTCGGTGTGCGCCGACGGACCTACATCGCCCTCGCGACGGCGACTGTCTCCGGTGGCTGTCTCGGTCTCGGTGACGACAGCGGCGAGCAGTCCGGTGACGGCACTGACGACGGGAGCGGTGACGACAGTGGCGAGCAGTCCGGTGACGGCACTGACGACGGGAGCGGTGACACCGGTGGCGGCACTGACAGCGGAACCGACGACAGAGCAGACAACGAGACTGGTGACAACAGCGGGACCGACGACGGTCGTGGCGGCGACCGGGACGTGCTCGTCCGGCGGTGGGAGGCGGGACTCGACACGACGTCGGTGTCGGGGTCGACGTACAGCGCGGCGACCGCCGATGGCGCGGTAGTCGTCGGCAGTCGGGCGGGACTCACCGCGTTCGACCTCCGGGACGGGACCGAGCGGTGGCACCGCGACGAGTGGCAGGGCTACACCCGCGTCCACGCCGACGATTCGGGTGTCGTCGCGCTCACGCGGGCAAACGAACTCGTCGCGGTCGACATCGGGTCGGGGGCAACCTCGTGGACGGCCGACGTCGAGGGGGCACGGGCGGACGTGTTCCACCCGACAGGGCTCACAGAGACAGCGGTGCTGGTCAGTACCCCGGCCGGGACGACGCTGTACGACAGAGCCTCCGGGGCGGTGCTCGCCCGCGTCGGCGACAGGGAGCGGTCGATTGTGGCCGACGGGCGTGTCGCGGTGCTGTCCGGCCCGTTCGAGGCGGTCCGCGTCGACCCGGTGACCGGCGAGCGCCTGTGGCGGACCGAGGTGACCACCTCCCGCGGCGGCACAGTCGCTGACGGGCGACTCCTCGCGCCGAACAACGTGCGCGGGGAGGGCACCGTCGTCGCAGTCGACACCGGGAGCGGTGACCGTCTCTGGGAGTCGCCGATCGAGGGGTTCGGCGCCGGTCTCGTCGAACTGCGCGCCGGTGCGGGCGTCGTCACGCTCCGCACGAATCGGGTCGACGGGACCGACACGGTCCACACACTCGACGCCGCAGACGGGTCGGAGCTGTGGACCACCCCCCTCGACGGGACGGTGAACCCGAGTCACCCGCTCGTTGCTGGCGAGTTCGTCGTCGTGGCGACCGCGGAGACGCTCGGGGCACACGACGCGACGACCGGCGAGGTGGTCGGGACCGCGCCTGCGCCGGTTCTCACCGTCGAGACTGTCACCGCCGACGGGTGGGTTCTCGCCTGCGGGACCGACGTGACCGCCTACGAACTGTGACGACCGCGACAGACCGCACTGCCCTGCTCTCCGCTCGGGACGCGACCGTCTGGAGCCGAACCGCCCTGCCCGGCTCACTCCCGTTCGGAGCCGAACCGCTCGGTCCCCAGTTCGTGCAGTTTCCGGGAGGTGGTGGCGACGTTCTCGGTGAGTTCGTCGTGGTAGTCGACGAGGCGTTCGCGCAACTCGTCGTGCTGGCGGGCGAGTATCTGGACCGCCGAGAGCGCGGCGTTGAACGACTTGCCGGCGTCGACGGCGACCAGCGGTGCGCCCTGTGGCATCCCGACCACCGACGGGACCGATTTCTCCTGCACGGGGACACCGACGACCGGTAGCGGGTAGGCGATAGAGGCAGTCATGTTCGGCAGGTCGGCGCTCTTGCCGCCCGCACCCGCGATGATGACCTCGAGTCCCCGGTCCTCGGCGGTCTCGGCGTAGGCGTACATCAGTTCGGGCGTCCGGTGGGCCGAGACGACGTACGTCTCGAAGGTGAACCGCGAGTCGGGCGGGTCACCGCCGGTCTGCTCCTCGAACCCGAGGGTCGTCAGCGCGTCGTAGGCCCCGGGCCGGCCCGTCTCCGACCCCATCATCACGTCCAGGTCCGAGTCCGACCCCATCACGATACCGATGTCGGGGGTCGCCTCGGGCGGCCGGTCGCGCTCTGCCTCCTCGTGGAACCCCGCGACGAGCGCGTCGAGCTCTGTCGACCCGCCATCGGCTCTCGCTCGCCGCTCGTCGCTCGGGGCTGTCTCCGGGCTCATGTGCGAGAGTGGGTCGGGCCGGACCTAAGCGTTGATGATTCCGGGGTTCGGAGTCAGTGTATGCTCGAGGTGGACGGCGGCGAGGGTGGCGGGCAACTGCTCCGGTCGAGTCTCGCGCTCGCGGCACTCACCGGTCGTCGGGTCCGTGTCACGAACGTCAGGGGCGACCGGCCGGACCCCGGTCTGAACCCGCAGCACCTGACAGCCGTCGAGACGGTGGCGAGCGTCTGCAACGGGAGCCTCGACGGCGCGACGCTGGACTCCGAGACGGTCAGCCTCGACCCCGGCGTGCCCCGGGGCGGCCAGGTCGAGGTGGACATCGGCACCGCCGGGAGCGTCACCCTGCTGTTCGACGCCGTTCTGCCGCTCGCGGCCGCGCTCGAACAACCGATGACCGTGACAGCCACCGGCGGCACCGAGGTACAGTGGTCACCGCCGCTCGCGACGTACCGGGCGGTCACGCTCCCGCTCTGTCGCCGGGCGGGGCTCTTTGCTGCCGTCGAGCGCCACAGAACCGGGTTCTACCCCGCCGGCGGCGGGCGGGCGACAGTCCGTCTTCTGCCGTCGGACCCCGCGCCGGTCCGCCTGACCGACCGCGGACCGCTCGTCGGTGCCCACCTCCACTCACGGGCGTCGGACGACCTCGCATCGCAGGATGTCGCCAGTCGACAGGCCGGCACCGCCCGGGCGGCACTGCAGGCGGCGGAGATTCCGGTTGTCGAGGAGACGACCACCACCGCCGAGGCAACGTCGACAGGGTCGGCACTGACAGTCGTGCTGGAGTACGAGCGGTCGCGGGCAGGGTTCGATGCGCTCGGTGAACAGGGGAAATCAGCGACGGCGGTGGCAGACGAGGCCGTCGACCGGGCGCTCGCGTTCCACGAGGGTGCGGCCGCGGTGGACCGGCACAGCGCGGACCAGTTACTCGTCGCGCTCGCGGTGGGCGGCGGTGCGGTGCGAATCCCCGAAATCACCGCACACGTTGCGTCGAGTCTCGACCTGCTCGCCGCGTTCGGGTTCGACCTCGCGCTCGACGAGTCCGGACCGACACCGGTCGTCTCGTCGTCCGGCGATAGCACGGCTGTCCGGTGAATCTCCTCGCGTCTCCCCGGCGTGGACCGGGCCAATCTGGACCCGTGGTGTACCGTCCGATTCCTACAGCAGTCCGAGGTCCTCGGCGACGAGGTCCTGCAGTTCCTCGGCTATCTCGGGGTCGACCCGAGCGACATCCTCGCCGCCGTGGATCTGCTCGTTGTGCCGGTCGACACTCTCGGCAACCTCGGAGATGGGGATGCGCGTCGTCGTCTCACAGTCCGGGCAGTGTATCGGCACGTCGGGTTCGTCGGGGGCCATGTGTCGGCGTACACCATCGACTGTCTTGGTGGTTGCGGCTTGCCGACCGGCCACGTGCGAGACGCGTCGCTCGTCGGGCGGGCGTGGTGGTCGTGGCGCGCGGACCAGTCGGCAAGCGGCACCGGGGCGGTCAGGTCGTGTTCGCGTCGATGTCGTCGTCTTCCTCGGGAACGGCGACGCCCTCGACGAGTTCTGCCGATTCGGTCTCCTTCTCCGTGTTGACGTGCCAGCGTTCCACGTCGTTCTCGTAGTCGGTCAGACGGTCCGAGACCAGCGACTTCAACTCGTCGTCGTTGACGTTGACCTCGAAGACGTACTCCGGGCGGTCACCTCTGGAGACGCGCTGGATGTTGGCGCTGATGAGTTCGTTGTCGAAGTAGTACGGCGACATCCGGGTCATCACGTTCTGGTAGACGGTATCCTCGACCTTCCGGATGGCCTTGCGACCGGCGGAGTCTGCCGCGCGGGCGACGTAGTCGATGCTCTCGCTCCACTTGCCGACGGCCTCGTCGGGGTCGTCGAGACTGTCGTAGGACTCGGCGAGTTTCTCGCCGGCGGTCTGGAGGTCCTCGTCGGGTTTCTTGCCCGCCTGCTCGCCCGTTCCCTCCTCGAGGTGTGCCTGCTGTGCTGTTTTCTCGTTGACGTCGTCGTCGAGGCGCTCGTGGCTCTTTGGTCGCCAGTCGTCGAACTCCGCGAGCGCGTCCTCGTCGATGTTGTGGTCGGTCGCCAGTTCCTCGAGTGCGCGCGTGATGCGCTCGCCGTGTTCGACAACGTTGACCCAACCGCCGCGGTGCTTGAACCCGGAGACGCTCTCTTCCATTTCGGACATGACAGATAGTGGCGTACACAGTATAGGTCCGCCGATAAAAAACGTTGTCGCCGGCGTTATGGTGATGTCGGTCACAGACACACACGATGCTCGAACAGCAGGGCGACGCGCGAGTTCTCACCCACCCGCTCGCACAGCACGCGCTCGCGGCGCTGCGGGATGTCGATACCGACCCCGTGGCGTTTCGCCGCGAACTCACTCGTCTCGGCCGGGTCTGTGGCTACACGCTCGCGGCGGAGTACCTCGGGACCGACACCGTCGAGGTGCAGACACCACTCGCGACGACCACCGGTGAGCGTGTCACCGGCGACGTCGTGTTCGTCGCCGTTCTCCGGGCGGCGGTTCCCTTCGTCGAGGGGCTTGTCGACACTGTTCCACACGCCCGGCAGGGCGTTCTCTCGGCGAGTCGCGACGAGACCGCCGGGATGGACGACGACGGCCGGTTCCCCATCAGCGTGAAGTACGTCAACCTCCCCGAGATCCGGCCGTCGGATACGGTCGTCGTCGCCGACCCCATGCTCGCCACCGGGAGCACGATGGTGGCCGCGCTCGACGCGGTGCTCGACGGGACCGACCCGGCGACGACGGTGGTACTTTCGGCGGTGAGTGCCCCCGAAGGTATCGACCGTGTCGCCGGGCAGTTCCCCGATGTCGACGTGGTGACCGCCAACGTCGACGACCGGCTCGACGAGAACGGCTACATCGTCCCCGGACTCGGTGACGCCGGCGACCGCGCCTTCGGCACCGCCGAGTGACCGGCCCCCGACCGACACCCACATACTCGCGGCGGCAGACAATGGGGTATGTACGTCGGCCGATTCGTCGTCGTCGCCCCGACGGTGGGTGCCTACCGCGTCTCCTCGCGCTCGTTCCCGAACCGGGTGGCGAACAAACGCGACAACCGGGTCACCGTCGGGCCGACCCCCGACGCCCCGGAGACTGACAACCCATACATCGCGTACAACTGCCTCCGATTGACCGACAGCGGGGCGGTGCTCGGCAACGGGTCCCACGTCGACCCCATCGCCGAGAAACTCGCGCGCGGTTACCCGGCCCGCGACGCACTCGCCACGGGCCTGCTCGCACTCGACTTCGAGAAGGACGACTACGACACGCCGCGCATCGCGGGTGTCGTCGGCGCAACCGACCGGACCGCGTTCGTCGGTATCGTCCGTCGGGACGCCCTGCTCGTCGAGGCGGTTACGGAACCGACCCTGGTCGCGACCTACGAGCGTGACAGCCCCGAGGCGTTCGACCTGACCGCCGACAACGCGGCGGGCGCGGCACGCGAACTCTACGACCACGAGTTCGAACACGCGGTCTGTGCGGCCGGTGTCGCCGTCGACGCCGA
>CAYZGA010000136.1:0-6237 GCA_964477945.1 uncultured Halobacteriales archaeon | reverse complement strand
CGGCTTCATCCACGGGGTCAAGCCCCGTGGCATTCGCCTCGTACCGCTTGTAAAAAGCAGTCTGTGAATCTCAGTTCACATGCCGGGGAGACCCACGGTTGGTGTGTTGTCGGTCCGGTTCCCGGGGTGTGAGACCGCTCTGTCATCGAGTCCGGGTGACGGATGGGAGTCGCCCGTGTTCGCCGGCCAGCGGCGGTCACTTGTCGGTGCGGCGTCGGTTTGCCGTTGATGCTGGCCGGCCAGCGCCCGGGGCTGTGCCACGTCGGCGATCATCCGGGCGTGTGCGTCGTCACTGTGGCGTCTACCCCCGACGGTCGGCAGTCGACTGCGACGTACAGGAACCGTTACACGTGACTGTTCCATTGTCTCTCGATGCGCGTGTTTCCCGCGACAAAATCATAACGGTTATGCAGTCATCACAATAACCAGTTACGTGTCACTAAGCACGTCTGGGTCAGGCGGGAGACAGACCGCCCTCTGTGTGCTGGCCGTTGCGGCTCTTCTCGCGGGGTGCAGTGGTGTCACCGACGACACCCCCGACTTGCCCGACGGTGACGAAGCGGCCGAGCGGTTCTCGTCGGTCGGCATCTACAACGCGACGGTGGTTATCGAGTCGACAGTCGGGAACGAGACGACCGAACGGACGATCGAGCAGACCGTTCGGCCAGCAACCGGCGAACGGTACCAGGTGATACAGCGGAGTGACACCCGGACAGTGACCGCCTACAACGGGACGACGAGGTGGGTCTACCGGCCAGTAACAGGCGAGGTAGACCGGGAACGGGAGGCAGGCGCCCTCGACCGGGTCGAACAACTCCGCGAACTGATCGACACCCTCGCAACCGACGACGAGACCAGGTTTCCCGTTGTTCCGATCGGTCCGCTGATCGCACCGGATTCGACCCCGAGACAGGGGATGTACAACCGGACAGCGCTCACCTTCGACTCGGTGCGGGTACAGTATCAGGGGGTCGAAACTGTCAGCGGTCGTGAGACGCACGTCGTCAGGGCAGAGTCGACCGACACGGCACGAAAGCAGATACAACAGACGACCTACTACGATACCGAGACCTTTGTTGTGCTGCGACAGGAGTATCTTCTAACCGGCGATGACGAGCGCGTCGAGCGCCAGCACCGGGTCACCAACATCACGTTCGACCCGCCTGTCGACGAGGGTATCTTCGAGTTCGACCCGCCGGACAACGCGACCCTCGTCACCTACGACGACAAGCCACTCGACCCGGTCCAGCAGTACGGGACCGTCGCGGCCCTCGAGCGCGCGGCCAGCGGGCACGTGCCGGACCCGTCGGTGCCGGCGCGGTTCGAGTTCGACACCGGAACTCTCACTGACCAGACCGTCTCGCTCCAGTACCTCGACAGACCAAACATACTGACGGTCGGCAGGTCCCTCTCAGGTGAGGTCGACGACACTCTCGAGCGGGTCGACCACCGAGGACGGACCTACTCCGTTGGCGAGCGAAACGAGACCACCAGAGTCGAGTGGGAGTGTGGCGAGAGCGTGTACCACGTCAAAGGGTCGTTTGGCCGCGACACAGTCCTCGCGGTGGCCGATTCTATCGAGTGTCCGGCGGGGTGACCGCTCGCTCCTGCCGGTAACTGCTCACGTCGGCGTCGCTTCCTCACCCGACCTCAGGTTGACCGCGTTCTCGATTGCCATCTCGAAGTCGACGGCTCTCTGTACAGGCAGTAGCGGCGACCCCAGGGCACTCGGCCTGCTCCGCCTGTAGAGAAACTGAACCCGGACGGGACTGACTCGAACCAGTCGTCAGTTCGTGGCGTACGACGCCGGAGTGAACGGGGTTGCCGTCTCCCTGTACCGGTCGACGGTGTCTGTCACCCACTCTCTGACAGTCGACTGTTCCGTTTCGAGTGCCGCCTGCACGAGTCCGTCGTCGTCGCGGAGTAGGAACGCGACTGTCCCGTTTCCGACTGTCGCCGCCAGCGGCACCTCCCCGCTCCGGATCCACAACTGTGCGTCGTCACTGGCAGCGAGGTCAGTCAGCGCGGTCCACGACTCGTCGTCGGTTGCAAGTCTCCGGATGGCGTCCTCGGCGAACACCCCCTCGAAGCGCTGGTTCCCGGCCGTGACCTGGTCTCTGATAACGGTCAGACTCCGCTCGTTGAGCGTGTGTGAGACTGCTCTGAGTCTCTCGGCACGCCGCATCTGCCTGAGCACGCGCTGCAGTGGGGCAGTCGGCCTGGTCTGGGTTGGCACCGTGATGGTCGCATCGGCGAGGTGGGTGAGTTCGAACCCCAGCGCGGCAGTCGGCAGGTACGGCACGATATCCCGGAGTTTTCGCTCGGTCTCGACCGTCGTGAGCAGGTCGGCCAGCGCCTCGGCGAGTAACTGTCCGGTTGCGGTCGCGACGTGTCCTTCGGCGTCCCGGCGAACCCACGACCGGGCGCGGAAATCCTCGAGAATCCGCCCGAGTGTCGCCTGCGATGCGCCTGTCGCCTCGCCCAACTCACCACGTGTGTGACAGTCCGTCGCGAGCAACTGCAGGACCCGGACTCTGTTCTCCGAGCGGGCGAGAAACTCGACGTCCGACAGCGCGGCATCCATACTGTTAGCACGGTTGCGCCGGGTATAATCTCTTCGTACCGTGTGAAGATTGCACCGCCTGCAGGTCCTGTGCCGGATGCCGGTGCCGGCCGTCGTGCAATTTTTTATAAACTTCTTTATCTGTGTTCGGCCCCTCCGTACTAGTATGAGACTCACATCGCGCAGGACCACGAGTGACCGTCGTAATCGCCGTGGGGTCCGATAGCGTGGGTGTCAAGCGAACCCTGGCGCTGTTTGTGACTGCCGCCGTGTTGTTCGGTGGGACGTTCGTCGCGGCAAAGGCTGGACTCGCGTATCTGCCCCCACTGCTGTTCGTCGCGGTCCGGTTCGACATCGGTGCGGTCGTGCTCGCGTCGTACGCCGCCGTATCGATGTCCCGTCACGACCTCAGACCTCGGACAGTCGGTGACATCGTCGGCATCGCCGCCACGGGCCTGCTGGTGATCGGGTTCACGAACGCGCTGTTGTTCGTCGGCCAGCAGTACACCACGAGCGGCGTGGCCGCGATCGTGTTCAGTCTGAATCCGATCCTGACCCCGGTCTTTGCCGCCGTACTCCTCACGGACGAGCGGTTCTCGGTCCGGGCCGGAATCGGCATGGCGCTCGGTCTCGTCGGTGTCGTTCTCGTCGCAAACCCTGCCTCCGGCGGTGCTGTCAGCAGTTCGGGGGTCGCCATCCTGTTTGCCGGGGCGGTCACGAGCGCGTCCGGGGCGGTCCTGATCAGGTGGGCCGACACGACACTCACGAGCACGGCCCGGACGGTCTGGGGTGTCCCGCTCGCCGCCGTTCTCTCACACCTGCTGAGTCTGGGGGTGGGCGAACCCGTCTCCGGCGTCTCTGTCACGCCGACGGCAGTTGTCGCACTCGTCTACGTCGGCGTGTTCTCGGGCGCACTCGCATACCTCGCGTACTTCGCGCTGATCGACACGGTCGGCGCGACCCGTGCCAATCTGGTGTTCTACCTCATCCCTATCGTCTCCGCACTCGGTGGGTGGTTGCTGCTCGGAGAGGCACTCTCGGTGGTGACACTAATCGGGTTCGCCGTTGTCCTGAGTGGCTTTCTCATCGTCGGGAGCAGGAGCATCGTCACGACAATCCGGAACGACACCCGCAACAGGCAGCGGGGTTCCGACAGGACATCCTCGTCGGTACCGCCAGACTCCGGTGACTGATACGACCGTGCGTAATTAATCTTTGTCCCGCCTCGGACGTTCATGCGTTTCGCGGACTGACACACCTGTCCGGCGAGAGCAGAGCGGTACAGAGTCACGCACGACCGTATTTGTGAGCGAACCAGAGCACGTCGTTGATTATCGACTTCATCCGGTCGTTCGCGCTAGCGACCGACTGCAGATGCGGGCTGTCACAGTTCAGCCGGTGATCTATCGGCACTGACACAAAATCGAACGCGGGTCGATTTCGCACGTCCCTACCGCTCTCTCGCCTGCGAGTACAGTGCGGTCAGGAGACTCAGAACCACCGGGACCAGCCAGAACTGGTCGGTCAGCGGTTCGCCCGCGAGAAGACTCCGCCCGGCCCACCCGGCCGCGACTCCTCCCAGCAGTGCCGCCAGAACCACGACTGTCACGCCGTCACGGGTGTCGAGCAGGCTCTCGAACTGTGCTTGGTCAGTCTGTGTCTCGGACATATCACACAGTTGGTCGGCGTCCGGCATAAAAATGCGTTCTAGCTATCTTCACCGGGTGATGTGTCCGCCCGACTCACCGGACCGAACAGGAGCGCGAGAAGCCGGCGACGGGTGCCTTCCCGAGGTACATCCCCCCGTGAAAGATGCTCCGCATACCCGTGTGGACAGATGTGTGATATATCTCCGTGGATACCGGTCCGAATCGCCGGGATGCGACACCGCGGGTCCCGGGAGCGGCCACGGGCCGAGTCCACCCCGTGTCCGACGGGTGTGGTGGCGACACCCGATTCAAAAGAAAACAAAGGCGGATTCCCCGCCCCACCGTGGGCGGGGTTGAGCACTGAACAGAGTTTCAGTAACCGTTTCGACTGAAACCTTCTTCAGATTACACTTATCCGGGTACAGCCCCTCGGTACAGATACGATGCAAGAACCACTCCGCGTCGTGAGCGCACAGGAGCAAAGCAACGAGAGTATCGCCGGTTCGGTCGGTGCCGCGGCACTCGTGCTGGCGGGACTAGCCGCGGTGGCCGTTCCCGTTGTCGCGTCGGTTGCCACCGTCGTCGCGGTTCTCTCCACGGTGGCGTGGCGACAACGCCACACCAGCGAGCGAACGGGCACCGACGTGTCGTCAAGTTCGCACGCCCGGACTGGCCCCGCGACCGCAGACTGAGTCAACTCACACTCGTCCGATTCACACCCGCTACACCGCTCGACTGACGCTGTCGCCGCTCAGATCGGCGAGTTCAGCGTCCCGAAGTACACCTGCCACGCCAGGAGAGACTTGGCGACGAGACTCAACAGGACGTACATCTTCTCCCCGAAGAGGTAGTTCTTCCACCACGAAACCTCCAGATACTGCAGGGCCATGTTCAGCGCGAACAGGTTGAAGAAGATGAAAATCGAGACGTAGATGTAGATGACGAACGTGGGAAACTCGCCGCCGCTGGCAACTACTGTACCGATGAAGGTGACCGCGATGACAATCCAGGGTATCGCGCCGGCGACGACACCGACCCAGTACGGCGTCCAGTCTGTCTCGTCGGTCGACTCGTTGCGCTGCTCCATCAGCAGTCCGCTGAGGTTCATCACCGCGACGAGTCCGAACAGCGCCGCGAGCGTCCCGACATCCCAGATGCCGCTCAACATACCGATAACGACAATCATCAGCGAGGCGCTCACGGAGTACTCGTACCAGCGGTAGGGGTTCATCCCCCTGTCGAGATAGTCGACGTAGCGGTCGTACAGCACAGTCGCAATCGCGGTGTGGGCAAACGCGGAGATAAAGAGAAACGCCGCCGTGAGCAACGGGAGGTTGATATCGATAACAGATACGGTCTCCGGAAAGAGCGTCTCGGTTTCGCTGTCGAACCCGTATCTCGTGCGCGTGAACGGCCACAGAACCTGACCCGACAGAACGACCATCAGCGTTCCCTGTGCGAAGTGCAGCACAGCCATCAGCGCGTTCCACAGTCGGAGTCGCGTGTCCCGCGCAGACGTCTGCTGGTTCACCTCCGCAACCGTACTGGTTGTTGTTGACACAGTTTGTACAACCCACCGCTCGGTGATAGCCCTGTTGATGCCCGGGACTGCCCCCGGTTCTCGACCCCGAGGCGGTTGTACATCCGACGTTCCCGGGACAGCGTTCGCCGCGGGGTCGCGACCGTGTGTCGGGTTCTCGCGGGACACCACCGTCTCAGTTCGTGTCCGCGTCCTCGGACAGTTCCGCCGCGGAGTCGAATGTCGTCTCGGCCTGCTGGCGGGCACGCCGGTTCTCGCGCTCGGCCATCGCCGCCGGGTCGGGGTTGACCTCGTCGTCGATGCGGGCCCAGGAGTCGTGGACCTTCGCGTGACACCACCGACAGAGCGACACTGTGATCTCGTGGCTGGTCGTTCCGGAGCCCTCGGCGGAGGAGTCGGCGTACGAGAGGTGGTGTTCCTCGATCAGCGGCCGGTCGTCGTCGTGTGCCATCCGTTCCTCGGTCAGCCCACACCGGACACAGCCA
>CAYZGA010000135.1:0-6349 GCA_964477945.1 uncultured Halobacteriales archaeon | reverse complement strand
TATCGCGATGTTCACCACCCTCGTCCGGTTCGACCAGGTCTATCACACCCACTTTATGTGCAACAAACAGTACATCCACCAGTACGACAACCTCTGGCCGTACCTGCGTGACCTCTACCAGACCCCCGGTGTCGCCGACACGGTCAACATGAGTCACATAAAGGAGCACTACTACACGACCCATCCGGACGTGACGCCGACCCGTATCGTCGCGGCGGGACCGGACCTCGACTTCGAGGCTCCCCACGACCGCGACGAGTTGCCGGGCGAGCCGCCCGCGCCGCTGCTGGCGTAAAAAAGAGACGACCGTTCTCCGGTCCGCCGGAACGCTCACTCCGAGTCGTCCGTGGTCGTCATGTCGACGTCCTCCATCTCGCCGAAGTAGATCTCTGTGCCGTCCTGTGCGACCTTCTCGGCGAGAACAGCACACTTTACGCGCATCGGGGAGATGTTGACACCGAGCATCTCGACGACGTCGTCACGGTCCATCTCCTGCAGGTCGTCGAGACGCATCCCCGAGAGTTGCTCGGAGAGCATCGAGGCCGATGCCTGCGAGATGGCACAGCCGTCGCCGCGAAAGGCGACCTGCTCGATGACCTCCTCGTCGTCGTCGAGCGTGACGTCCATCTCGATCGTGTCGCCACACATCGGGTTCTCGCCGACGTGGGAGAACGTCGGGTCGTCGAGTTCGCCGTAGTTGCGCGGGTTCTTGTAGTGGTCGAGTATCTGCTGCCGGTAGAGGTCGGAGCCACCGAGTCCCATTACCTGCACTTCGGCTGCCGGGCGCAAAAGACTTCTGTGTCACCCGGTCTCGTCGTCGCTGGTGACCCGCTGCGAGAGGAGATAGCCGAGACCACCCAGTCCGGCTACACCCGCCGCGACACCGAACCCCGGGCCGCTACCGTCCGTCGACTCGTCTGCGGCGCTGTCCCCACCCGGACCGCCGTCTCCGCTACCGCCGTCGCCGCCACCATCGTCGCCTCCGCTACCGCCGTCTCCGCCATCGTCGCCTCCGCCACCGTCGTCTCCGCCATCGTCGCCTCCGCTACCGCCGTCTCCGCTGCCGTCGTCTCCGCCATCGTCGTCGTTGCCGCCGGGGTCGACCTCGGCGTCGAACTCGACGACGGAGCCGGTCGTCGAGACCTGTTCGCCGTCCCGGGAGCGGACGACACGGTAGCCGAGCGCGTTTGAGAGCAACAGGGAGCCGAGTCCGGTCAGCGAGTGGTCGACGAGACCGAACGGGTGGAGGTTGTCCTGTGTCGCCGCCGGGAGCAACGACCCGAGCAGGTGGACGCCGACGCGGTCGGTCTCCGTCGGGAGGGTCGCGAGTCGCGCCCGACCCGACTCGCCGGCCACGACCGAGGCGTCGTCCGGGAGCGGGAACGCCTCGACGGAGTACATCGGCACCTCGCCGGGTGCGTACCCGAGCGGCGGGTGAGTGAAAGCCTCGCGCTGGTCGACCCACGAGTCGTCCGCGAACGTGTCCCGACCGGCGACGAGCGGGTGTGTCTCGTCTCGCACCGGGTAGACGGACGTCTCGAGCTCCTCGCGGTCGATGTTGCTCCCCACGACCGCGGCGAGTCCGGCGACGTCGAGGTCGGCCGCGAGTTCGACCCCGCTGTCGGTCAGCAACAGGTTCCCACCGGCCTCGACGTAGGACGACAGCGCCGACAGCGCGGCCGCGTCGACGTCGTGTGTGTGTGAGACAATCAGGTTGCTGTAGACCGGCCCCCCGTCGACGACCAGGTCGCCGGCCCGGAGCGTCTCGACACCAACGGGCTCGACGGGTGCATCGGCAACCGCGTCGAGCGCCTCGATGGCCCCACGGGGGTGGACATCGTACGGTTGCTGGCTGTAGCCGAGTGTCTGGGTCGGGTCGGGGGTGTCCTGGGCGAGCAGGCGCGTGGTCCGCACCGCGACGGGTGTCGTCCCGTCACGGACGCTGGCCTCGACGCGCCACTCGCCGGCGGCCGGGTCGAGCGCGGTGAGTCGCCCGGTCCCGAACTGACCACCGTCACCCGGGTCGGTCCGCGCCACCTCGGTCCCGTCGGCGTCGTGAAGCGTCGCCGTCACGGGTCGAGTACCCGCCTGGAGTTCGACGGTGAGGGTGTGGGTCCCCGGCGGGACAGTGACCGACGAGGAAACCGACCCGGGGGTGAACTGCTCGCTGTCGACCGCGAGTGTCGAGTCGACGTCGGGCCGGCCACCGGCGAACCGCGAGGAACCGGTCGCCGTGGTGCCGGCGACCGCGTCGCTCGCCGCGACGTGGGGGAGATCCGCCGACCGTCGCCGGAGTTCGTCACTGTCGAGGTAGGCCGTGGAGCGGCCACCGGTCTCGACGCGGACGTCGGTCTCGGCGGCGGCGTGCACGATTGCCGCCCGACAGGCGGCCCCGTAGGCCCCGACGTGAAAGGAGACGATATCCGGAATAAACGGGACGGCCATCCCGTCGGGGAGCGAGTTGGCGTAGACGACCTCGAGTGTCAGCGCCGTCGCGCCGAGTCCGCCGGCGGACTCCGGGCGGGTCGCGAAGGGGTCGAGACCGCCCGAGACGGTGTAGCCGATGGTGTCGAACCCCGTCCCGTGACCGAACAGTGCCGACGGTCGCTGGCAGAGCACGTCGAACTCGCAGTCGGTCTGCTCGTCTGTGTCCGCGATCGCCGTGTCGAAGGCGTCCTGCCAGTCATCGAGCGGGCCGACCGCGTCCCGCAGGCGCTGCTCGACCCGCTCGACCAGCATGTCGGTGTCGGCCCGGTCGCCGGGCGTGCCACCCCCGGGTTCGATGGCGAGCACCGCGTTCGAGTGGCCGTACATCCCGTGGAAGTCGAGCAGGTACTCGATGGAGTCGTACGACCGGAGGTGGTCGACGAGCGCGAGCGTCTCGGGAACCTGGCTGGCGATCTCCGCCGGAACGTCCTCGTCGGGGCCAGTCGAGTCGTCGGTCAGGTTCGCACCACGAGGGTCGGCGGCCAGGCGGTCCGGCGGTATCCAGCCCGCGGTCGGGTTCGTCCGGTTGAGGTCGGTCCGGGAGCCGTTGAACCGGCGGAAGTCCGGCGGCTGTGCGGGGTCCTCGTACACCGGCTGACGGACGACCCAGCCGTCGGGGTTGGCACAGACGAACACGACCCGCACGTCCGAGAGTGTCGCCGCCACCCCCGGGCGGTCGCCGGTCAGAACGTCCTCGAGGAACCGGAGACCGGCCTCGATGCCGGCCCGCTCGTCGCCGTGGATACTCAGCGAGAACACGACCGTCTCCCGCTCTGTGGCCGCCGCGGTCCCGACCCCCTCGGTGAGTTCGGCGGCCCAGGCGTTCCGGGGGTCGGTCTGACCGGTGCGGCGGTTCTCGCGGCCGTGACTGGGTCCGATGTCGGTCACGCGCAACCGGTCGGGGTGACGCCCCTCGAGCGTGTCCAGTCCGGCCCGGGCCTCCTCGAAGGCGATGTATCCGGCGCTGTCGGCGGGGTCGGGAAAGACCCGGCCGTCGTACGCATCGAGCGGCCAGAACGGGTTCGCGCCGGGGGCGTAGGAGAGGCGCTCGGTCACCGTCTCCGCCGCGATGCTCTCGGCCTGGTCGGGCGTGAGTCGGGCGTGGGCCGCCACGGTCTCCCCGGTGTGGGTTCGGTACTCTACGCCGAGGCTGTCGAGCGCGTCGAACCCGCCGGTGTCGGCGAACCGGACGAGCGTCGGAATCGACGACCCCGACTCGACGTACTCGACGAGAAACGCGTACCGGTCGGTCAGATTCGTCGCCTGAACGGCACGACCGGTCCCGCCGGTCACCAGCGAACCGGCCGTCGCGGCCGACAGCACGACGAACTCGCGCCGCGAGAGGTCCGGTCTCGTCACTGCCCGCCCCCGCGTTCCGCCCGACCCCGGGCCGTCGCAACCGTACAGTAGCACTGTCGACACATGTCGCGGCGTTGTCTCCCGACGGATTTAATCCCTTTCTCTGCTCGACGCCGCCGACCGGTCCCCCGGGATTCGGTCCTGTCGAGTGGGCGACGTGCCGTGAGGTGTACAGGCGACACGACGTGACCTTCCCGGGATGAGTTCGCGGGGAGAACTGTAATGTGGCGAAGGTTCATGTGCCTCCGCCGCTGTACACACAATACAGTAGGAACCACAGTGGATTGTCCCGTTCAGGTCAGACGGGAACACGAGGAAACAGACAGGATTATGTCAGATGACGACAGGGAGGACGACGGACGTGACAGCGAGGCCGGCGAGGGTGTCGCCAGACGGTTCGGAGCACTGTTTCACCGCATCGACGACGCAGTCGTGGAGGCGGAGATGGTCGACGGGGAGCCGATTATCCGGGAGGCGAACCCGGCGTTCGAGGCGGTGTTCGGGTACGAGCGCTCGGCGGTGCTCGACGAACCGATAAACAGCATCATCGTGCCCGACGACGACGAGCGAGCACAGGAGTTCGACCGCCGTGCCGGTGCCGGCAAACAGAGCACGGCGATCGTACGCCGGGAGACCGCGACGGGCGTCCGGGAGTTCCTGTTGCGAATCGTACCCGAGGACCGCGAACACGGCGAGTACAGTTTCGCCATCTACTCCGATATCACCGAACAGCGCCGGTACGAGCGCCACAGTCAGGTGGTCCACCGGATGCTCCGGCACAACCTCCGCAACGACCTGTCGGTTATTCTAACACTCGCCGACTCGCTGGCGGAAAGTGAGGACGACGAGGTGCGCGAGGCAGCGACGAAGATCAGCGAGCACGCGGAGCAGATCGCCTCGTTGCGCGAGGAGACACGGCCGTTAGAGCAGGTGCTCGACAGCGGGCGCGACGTGGCTCCGCGCGAGGTTGCGGTGCTCTGCCGGACGGCCGTCGCCGCAGTCGCCGGGGACGACGACAGCGTTCACGTCGATGTTCCCGGCGGCCTGTCGGTGCTTACCATCCCGCACCTCCAGCATGCACTGGAGTCACTGGTCGAGAACGCGCTGCTGTATGCCGGCGACGACCCGACGGTGAGCGTCCGTGCCGAGGCGACAGACGGGGCGGTCCACGTCGAGGTGGTCGACGACGGGCCCGGTATCCCCGAACACGAGCGCGCCCCGGTGTTCAGGGACCGCGATATAACGCAACTCGAGCACGGCAGCGGGGTCGGTCTGTGGCTGGTCCGGTGGACCGTCGAGGCCTGCGGCGGTGACTTGGAGTACGAGCGCACCGACGACGGATGCACGGTGGTCCGCCTCGTCCTGCGCAGGGCCGGGTGACAGCTACAGCCCGAGTCCGGTCCGGAACAGTTGGAGAGCGATGACAGTCAGCAGTCCGAGCACGACGCGGCGACGGACCACGGGGGAGACGGCGTCCCGCAGGCGGCTCCCGGCGAGGACACCCGCCACAGCCGGGACAGCCGCCCCGGCAGACAGCAGAGCGACCGTCAGGTCGGGGTACAGCCCGAGCGCGCCGGCCACCGCGACCCGGACACCGTTCAGCGAGAGAAAGAGCAGGGCGACCACACCCACGAACAGGTCGTGAGAGAGGTCGAAACTCCGGAGATACGCCACGAGCTGAATCCCGACGTTGGTGCCGCCGAACAGTGCCCCACCGACAGCACCGACGACGCTCATCGCGGCCGGTCCAGCGGCGAGCGGCGCTCCGTCGCCGGTCGACAGAGCCGGGAGCGGCAGGGCCTCCTGCTGGCTCGCGACGAACGCGAGGGTCACGAGTCCGAGCGCCAGTCGGAGCGGTTGTGCGGGGAGCGCGTCGAGCGCCACCATCCCGACGAGCACACCCAGCGCCGCCGAGACCACGAGCGGGAGAAACCGGTCGCCGCAGGTGCGCACCTCGGTCCGGGAGAGTTCACCGGCGAGTGTGAGGTTGACCGCGAGAATCGGCAGGATGACGAACACGACCGCCGTCGACGGTTCGACTGCCGTCGCGAGCGACATCGTGGCGACGAGGGCGAACCCGAACCCGGCGACGCCGTTCACGCCACCGGCGACGAACAGCACCGCGGCGACACCGGCCAGTGCCGGCGGTGTGGTGGGGATGGACACGGCTGTGGTTCGACCCGAACCGGCAAAAGGGTGTGCCGGTCTCGAGCGTGGGCCGGACGTGGCGGAACGTGCCCGGTGGGACAAACTCGGGGTCGGGGGCGCGAGACTCGCCGGGGGCGGCTACTCCTCGACAACCTCGATGCCGCGGTTGTTGACCGCCGCGGGGTCGAGACCGACCTCCTCGAGGAACTTCTTGTACTCGCGCTCGCACTGCTCGGCGTCCTGCTGGCGCTCGGAGGCGTGGTCACACAGCGCGACGAGGTCCTCGAACATCTCGTTCGTGTGGACGATCCAGTGGTTGACCAGATCGGAGAGCCGGCGGATGGGCGAGGTGAAG
>CAYZGA010000134.1:0-6453 GCA_964477945.1 uncultured Halobacteriales archaeon | reverse complement strand
AGAACTCGGGGCCGGCGTCGGCCAGCGCGGCAACGAGCGGGACGAGCGTCTCGACACCCTTGTGCCGGTCCAGCGACCCAACATACAGCAACCGGTACGGCTCCGCAAAGTCGCTGGTGTGCTGGATATCGAACCGGTCGTCGACAGGGTGTGGAATCACCCGGATTGGCTCTCTGGGATAGCCAAGCGTCGCGTAGTTCTCTCTGACGTGTGCCGAGGGCGCACGGAAGCCATCGATGGCATCGAGACGCCGCTCGCCGCGCTTTATCAGGCGGAGGTTCCCGACGCGACTCACCGCCCGGTAGGGCGTGCTGAACTCGTCGTGGCCCGGACTCGTCTGGAGCGTACACCGGAGACACCGCAACCAGGAGTTGTCCTCACAGTGCTCGCGGTCCAGATAGCGCAGGTCGTTCTTCGCACAGATACCGCCGTAGGCGTTCAGCGTGACCACGGTCGCAACGTCACTCTCACGCCCGACACTCGCAACCGATGGTATCAGCGGCGTTTTGTAGCTGTGGACGACATCGAACTCCCGGAGTTCCGCCTGTCGAGCGGCGACCTCTCTGTTGAGTCGCGTACCCGAGTGCGGGAGACTGCTGGTCCCGCCGAGATGTCGGAGTTCGACCCCGTCGATATCCGGCGGCCCGTCAGGCAGCTCCGGGCAGTAGACACAGGGTTCGTGGCCGGCCTCAGCCAGCCCCGAGACGATTTGTGTCGCGGAGTGTGTTGCCCCAGTGCCCTCTGCGGAGGGATACCGGGGATGGACGAATGCAATCCGCACTGTCGGGAGTGCGCGACAGATCCAGGAATAGCTTGCGTTTCGACCGCCAGGCATATCTGCCAGTACTCGCCACCCACCAGTATGAAGACGACCGCTCGGTTGCGGCGCGCGCTCGCCAATCCGCGGCTGTTCGCCCGCGGCCTCAACCGAGCGTATCATCGCCGCGCTGGCCGACGGTCGTCGAATCCCCACGGTGTGGATGTCTTCGCCGAAGACTGGGACACACTGGTCGTGCTCGACGCCTGCCGGTACGACATGTTCGCCGAGCACAACCAGATGGAGGGAACGCTCTCGGCGCGCCGCTCGCGCGGGTCGGCGACGACCGAGTGGCTCCGCGCGAACGTCGACGGCCGGGACCTCCGGGATACGGTCTACGTGACCGCCAACCCGCAACTCGAACGCCACCGCGAGGCGTGGGACATCTCCCTGCACCACTGCCGGAACGTCTGGCTCAACGAGGGCTGGGACGAGCAGACCGGAACCGTGCTCGCGGAGACGATGACCGCCGCCGGCCTCGACGCCCACGAGACGTTTCCCGGCAAGCGACTGGTCGTCCACTACATGCAGCCCCACTACCCGTTCGTCCCGGCCGACACCGACTTCGACACGGGCCATCTCGACTCAATCGAGGGTGCCGACGACACCGGTTCCGGCGAGAGCGTCTGGAACCGGAAGTTCACCGGCGACCTGCAGGTGTCACGCGAACGACTGTGGGAGGCGTACACGGACAACTTGGCGTACGCGCTGGAGCACATCGCCGGTCTCGTCGAGCAGGTGTCGGGAAAGACGGTCGTGACTGCCGACCACGGCAACTACGTCGGCGAGCGCGCGTTCCCGGTGCCGGTTCGCGAGTACGGACACCCGCGCGGACTGTACGACGACCCGGTTGTCCGGGTGCCGTGGCTGGAGTGTCCCTGCGAGCAGCGCCGGGCGGTCACTCGTGACTCGCCGGTAGAACACGAGACCACAGAGTCCGATGTCGTCTCCGACCGACTCCGTGACCTCGGGTATCTCTCCTGAACGCGAACAACTGTCAGTTGATACGTACCCGGGACAGCGTCTCTCGGTACGCTCTCTCATAACACTCTGCCGTCTGAGAGAGCGTAAACTCCTGCCGGATGCGCCGCTTCGAGCGGTCGCTCAGTTGCCGGGCGTAATCTGGGTCTGACTGTAACTCAGTTACTCCAGACGCGATATCGCCCGGCGAATCCTCGTTGACGAACACGCCTGCATCGCCGGCAACCTCGTGAAACACCGGGATGTCACTGACAACGACCGGGAGACCGAGCGCCATCGCCTCGGCCAGCGAGACACCGAACCCCTCGGCGTGTGAGGGGAGCACGAACACATCGCCCTGTGACAGTTCCGCGTACACATCGGCCCGATTCTCGATGTATCCGAGGAATTCGATGTCGGATCGGGCACCGGTTGTCGCTGCGACTTTCTTGAGTCTGTCCCGGCGTGGGCCGTCACCGATTATACGGAGACGCAGATCCGTCTTCGCAATCGCCCGGATGAGAGTCTCGATGTTCTTTCGTTTTATTAATCTGCAGGCTGTCACTGCGACATCAATCTCGTCTACCTCCGTTACGTACGGTGCGACGCGGTCGATATCGACCCCGTTGTGACAGAGTCGCTCGGACGCACTGCGTTTCAGCAGTCGCTCGACGCTGCTGTAGGAGTCTCTCGTCACGCCGGAATTGAATGCTATCCCGTCTGTCGCGGCAAGTGTCACCGCGTTCAGTATCTTCTGGGGTACCGTGTAGTGCACGTGGCCATGCTGTGTGTTCACGTGGACGATGTCGTACCATCTGGACAGCAGTCCGAACTTCGCTGCCAGGCGGTTGTGATGCGTGTGCAGGACATCGAACTCTCGTTCAACGAGCTCCCTGCACAGGTCTCGATGCAGAGTTCCGTCCGGCAGTCCGGTCAACACGATCTCCGAGTCGACAGTGTCCGGAACGGCATTGACAGATTCGACCGGAATGATTCGACTCGTCACCTCGGTCTGTTTCTCAATCATCGTCGCAATCTCCACTGGAATACTCGTCCCGGAAATACCGGAGACGATGTGACCGACTTTCACACCGGAAGAAGACCACAACTGGTAATGAGTGCACTGAATCGTGGACAGAGCGGCCACCGGAGTCGTACACAGCAAAGGGTTGACTCTGGAGAGAACTCGGGAAAACCACGCTGGGTAGTTCTGCTCGCTCACTCCGTGGGCACCGGTATCGAGTCGTTGAATCTCCCGTCGTGTGCTCACCCACTGGAGCAAGATTTAGTCTGTCAGGTGCTGCCAGCAGGGGAGATTATACCCGCCTCGCAGTTCTTATTACCAAGCAGCGGGAAACTCGGAGGGATGACGGACGTCATCGTCCTGGGACTGGACGGCGCGACCTGGGACGTTCTCGACCCGCTGATTGCCGAGGGTCGACTGCCCGAACTGGAAACGCTCGTCGCGGGTGGACGGGCCGGCACCCTCGAGAGCACGTTCCCGCCAATCACCGGACCGGCGTGGCTGTCGATGGCGACGGGACAGAACCCCGGCAAGACCGGTGTCTTCTACTTCCGCAATCGCACGGACCCCGACTCCTTCGAGTTCGAGTCGCTCGGGTCGGCTGCCTTCGAGGGCGAGAGCTTCTGGGACGTGCTCGCGGCCCGCGGGGTGGGCGTCGGCGTGTTCAACTTCCCGATGCTGTACCCCCCGTACGAACTGGGCGGCGACGGATTTCTCGTGAGCGGGTTCGGCTCGCCCGAGGACGAGACACTGACCAGTCCCGCCTCGCTGCACGGTGAACTCGACGAGGTGACCGGCGGTTACGAGGTGAAGGTGCCGTACGCGGAGCCAAAGTACCGCTCGCGGCCCGACGCCCTGTTCGACGACCTCCTGCGGGTACTGGAGAAACGCGAGACTGCGCTGACCTACCTCCTGAACGAGAAGCGCCCAGAGTTGTTTTTCGGTGTCCTCAGCGTCACCGACTGGGCACAGCACTACTTCTGGCGACACCACGACCCCGAGCACGTGCTCCACGACCCCGACGCGCCATCGGCCCACCGGGACGCGCTGGGACGCCTCTGGGAGCGGGTCGACGAGACGGTGGGGGCGGTCGCGGAGATCGCCGACCGCGAGGATGCGACCCTGTTGCTGGTCTCGGACCACGGGTTCGGGCCGGTCAACCGGACCTTCCACTCGAACGCGTGGCTGGAGTCGCAGGGGTTCCGCGTGCCGGCCGACACGTCGCTGCTCGGGTCGCTGCGCTCGCGGTACTTCCCGTACCTCCGTGCGGTCGCCGAACCGGTCGTCTCCGCGATTCCGCCGCTCAACGACATCGCCCGCTCGGTGGGCGAGACGATCCGCGGGTCGCTGACCGACGACATCGACTGGAACCGGAGTGTCGCCTTCGCACCCCGGCAGAATCTCACCTGCGGGATGCTCTACCTGCTCTCGGAGGACCCCGACGACGCACAGGCTGTTGTTGATGCGCTGGAGGGGCTGACGACGCCCGACGGCGACCCGCTTGCTGTCGAGGTCCACCGGCCGGATGAGCTTTACCACGGTCCGAAGGTCGACCTAGCACCCGACATCCTGTTTACCGTCGAGGGTTTTGGCTGTGCGGTCGACCCGCGGAACCTGACCACCGACGAGTACGTGACAGCGGGACCGCCGACACCGCCGCGGAGCGGCGGTCACCGCACGGAGGGGGTGTACGTCGCCGCCGGCGCGGGCATCGCGGAGGACGGCAGAGAGACCGCCAACAGCGCGGACACCAGCCTGCTCGATATCGCGCCGACGCTGCTGTACGCGATGGGCGAACCGATCCCCGATGTGATGGACGGGACAGTGCTAACAGACCTGTTCACCACCTCGTTCACCGAGGAGCGCGCGGTCACGCGCCAGCCGCTGTCGGTACTCACCGCGAGCGACCGTGGCGAGGGCCGAGGCGAGCGAGACACCGACGAAGTACAAAAACGCCTCGAAGACCTCGGATACATATGAACGTCGTCGTCGTCGTCATGGACACGGCCCGGTGGCAGTCGACCCCCACAGAGGAGGGTGTCTTCACCGGCCTCGCCGACCACGCCGACGACGTGACGACCGCGTCGAGAGCCTACACGCCGGCCCCGTGGACACTCCCCTCTCACGCCTCGCTGTTCACCGGCACCTACCCATCGAAACACGGCGCACACGCCGGGCACAAGCGTCTGGACGAGACCTACGCCACACTCGCCGAGTTGCTCGCAGGCGAGGGCTACGAGACCGTCGCTGTCTCGAACAACACCTGGGTGAGCGAGGAGTTCGGCCTCGGACGCGGGTTCGAGACGTTCCACAAGACCTGGCAGTACGTCCAGTCCGAGACAGACCTGGGACGGGTCGCCCGGACCCGCGACGGGTTCGGCAAGATTCGTGGCGTTCTCGGGGCGTTGTTCGATGGCAACCCCGCGACGAACCTCGCCAACGCGGTCTACGGACAGTTCCTCCGGAAACGTGACGACGACGGGGCCGCGCGGACGAACGCTTGGATAGACGATTGGCTGTCGACCCGCGAGGACTCGCGTCCGTTTTTCCTGTTCGTCAACTATCTCGAACCCCATCTGGAGTACCGCCCGCCGGCGCGCCACGTCCGCGAACAGTTGCCCGACGGCGTCTCCTACGACGAGGCGATGGCGGTTCCACAGGACGCCTGGGCGTACATCGCCGGCGAGACGGACATCTCGGAGCAGGAGTTCGAGATACTCCGTGCGCTCTACCGGGCCGAAATCGACTATCTGGGCGACCGGGTTGCCGAGCTCGTCGCGGCGCTGGAGCGGGCCGGCGAGTTCGAGGAGACGCTGTTCGTGCTCACGAGCGACCACGGCGAGAACGTCGGCGAACACGGGTTGATGGACCACCAGTACGCCCTCTACGAGACGCTGACACACGTCCCACTGTTCCTCACGGGCGGCCCGTTCGACGGCGGCCGGATCGACGAGTTCGTCCAGACGGTCGACATCGTGCCCACGATTCTCGACACTGTCGGCGTAGACCCAGCGGGACGCGAGCAGTGCCAGGGTCGGTCGTTTCACCCCGACGCGGTAGGGAGCAGGGACCACGTCGTCACGGAGTATCTGGCTCCACAGCCGTCGATGGCGGCACTCGGGCGCCGCGTCGGTGACCTCCCTGCGGACGTTCGCCGGTACGACCGCTCGCTCCGTGCGATTCGAACCGACACACACAGCTACATTCGGGGCTCTGACAGTTCGCGGGAACTGTACGACTTGGAGGCCGACCCCCGCGAAACAGAGAACGTGGCCGACCAGCACCCGAAAACGGCCGCCGAACTCAACACACGGCTGGATGCGTGGCTCGACTCGTTCGAACACGCCGCTCCCGGCCGGGATGGTGGGACCGAGATGAGCGACTCGGCCCGACGCCGTCTCGAGGACCTCGGATACCTGCAGTGACCGCGTGGTTTGCCACAACCTGAGCTGGCGGTCTCTCCTCACCGACCATCCGACGAACAATCGACAGATTCGCTCGCAGTGATTCCGCGGTCCGGAACTGTCCTGTCACGGCGGTCGGTTGCGCCCGCGTGACCGGCGTCCCGGTACCGATAGACTGCCCCGGCCAGGTTGGAAAGACCCATACCCGACACGTCAGTACCACAGGCGTATGCGTCTCCGTCTTCCGT
>CAYZGA010000133.1:0-6483 GCA_964477945.1 uncultured Halobacteriales archaeon | reverse complement strand
GGTGGACGCCGAGTTCCTCCGCGAACTCGCCGATAGCGTACGACCGTGGCATCGTTTTGTTGCTAATTGCTGCTTACTACTGCTTAAAGATTCGGGATTCAGAAACAGTTACCAACCCTCGTTGGAGAGGGTCTGGACGGTGTCGTAGATGCCGGCATCGGCGTCGATGGTCGGGGTGTCCTCGTCGACGAACTCGCGGACGGGGGTCTGCTCGGCGTCGAACTCGTCGTCGAGCAGCGCCAGGGTCAGGTCGCGGTCGGTCACCAAGTCGAGTGGGTCCGTGCCGTCGACGACGACCAGTCCGGAGACAGTCTCCTCGTGGAGTCGCCTGACGACAGTTGCAACCGACGTGTCCGGGGTTGCGGTCACGACCTCGGTCCGCGCGACATCGAGTACTGTCATGCTCATCCTTCACCGGGGGCACCTACAACAGTTTCGCTCTCCCGCACGGGCTACCCGGAGCACGGGTAAGCAAGATTGAAAACTGTCCGGCCCTGATGTCGGAGCGGTACAACAGATGCACGGCAGGCGATTAGCGACGACGGAGCAGATTATCGCGTTACTCAGTCCCAGCGCCGGCGAGCAGTTCGACCGGTTGGAGGCGTGGGCCGACGAGAAGGGTCTCGACGTGACGGCAGTCGGTCTGGAGGAGTCTGTCGAGGACGTTCACGACCCGGAGCAGTCGACCCTCGGGGTGACGCTGGGTGGGGACGGCACGTTTCTGGAGGGTATCAAACGGTTCACGCCCCGCGGGATTCCGCAACTCGGCGTGAACGCCGGGACGCTGGCCTTTCTCGCGCGGGTCGAACTCGAGGATATGGAGCAGGCACTGGACGAGGCCGTGCGCGGCCGGGCGACCATCGACAGCAGACAGATGGTGGCAGTCGAGGGGAGCGGACTCGACGCGACCGGTATCAACGACGTGATGATCCAGAACGTCCCGCCGGAGAACCCCTTCGACCGGAAGGTCACCACGCTCGACGTGTTCGTCGACGGCGAGTACGTCGGCGAGTACGAGGGCAACGGCATCGCGGTGTCGACCCCGACCGGGTCGACCGGCATCTCGTTGTCGGCAAACGGGCCGGTCCACGTTCCCGCGAACAACCACACCCTGCAGATAGTGCCGCTCCAGACCCACAGTCTGGGTGTCCGTCCGCTGGTGGTCTCCGCGGACGCCGATATAAAGGTGGTCACCGGTGAGCAGGCGAGTCTGCTCGTCGACGGTGGTCGGGTCCAGAAGATGCTGGCCGGTGACGAGGTGGTCCACCTGACCGGCGCGAGCGAGCGTGCAGACGTCGTCCAGACGAGTTACGACGACCAGTTCATGGCTGCCGTCGCGAGCAAACTCGGCTGGGGACTCCGCGAGGGCACCGACGACGGCCCGCGGGACCTGCTCGCCCCGGAGACTCCGGACCCCGACCCGTCGACTGTCGAGCGCGCCCGGACCGTCGCGAAGGAGGCCGCACAGAGCGCCGGCGAACCGCTGCGCGAACTCCACGGCCGGGTCGAGGATGTCACCTACAAGACCGACAAGTCAGACATCGTCACCGAGGCCGACCACCAGGCGAACCGCATCATCACCACCGTCATCGAGAACGAGTTCCCCGACCACTCGATTCTCTCCGAGGAGAGCGAGTTCAGGGAGGGTCCCGCCGACTACACCTGGGTCATCGACCCGCTGGACGGAACGGGAAATTTCGCCCACGGGAACCCGCAGTACTCGGTATCGATCGGGATGCTGGAGAACGGCGACCCGGTGATGGGTGTGGTGTACGTGCCCGAGACCGACGAACTGTTCCACGCCGTCGCGGGCGGTGACGCCTACCAGGGCGACACGCCCATCCACACCACAGACCGCGACGCGCTCGACGAGAGCATGCTACTGTCGGGGTGGGACCCGGACGGGGACTTCCTGACCCACTTCTACGGCAAGACACAGGGGGTCCGTGCGCTCGGGTCGGCGGCGCTCAGCCTCTGTTATCTCGCCAGCGGCAGTGCCGACGGCTCCTGGGAGTACGGCACCTACCCCTGGGACGTCGCCGCCGGACTCGTCATCGCGCGGGCCGCGGGTGCCCGACTCACCGACTGCCGCGGCGACCCGTACACGCTCACCTACGACACCGACAAGCGAAAGGAACTGCTCGCCTCGAACGGGCCACTCCACTCCGCGTTGCTGTCACACGTCCAGGAGAGCGAGGACCTCGTCTGACGGGCCGCGGACGCGCCTCGGACAGGACGGGGTCACTCGGACCGCTCGCCCGTGTCGATACCGTCGTCGGTTTCCTCGCCCGTGACACCGTCGCCGTCGAGCAAGCCTGACCCTGCCGTCGGGGTGTCGGCCGCGTCGAGACGGTCGGCGATGCGTTCGAGTTGTTTCGTCTGCCGGCGGTTCGCCGTCACGATGAGATCAGACAACACGCCGAACATGACCAACTGGAGGCCAAAGAGCAGCGCCACACCGGCCGCGAGTGCGAGCACGTTGTGTGGGACCCCGCGAGCGAACCAGGCGTACGCGACGTAGCCGGCGAGCATTGTCCCGACGAGCGCGCTCGTGACCCCAATCGAGCCGAAATAAAAGATGGGGTTGTTGGTCTTTGCCATCTGGTAGAGCCGGAGGATGATGTTGCCGCCGTCACGGATTGGCCGGAGGTTCGTCTCGGATTCCTCGGGGCGTGGCTCGTAGGTGACCGGCACCACCTCGACGCGGACGCTGTGTTTCACACACTCGACGGCCAGTTCCGTCTCGATGCCGAACCCGTCGGCCGACAGCGTCAGCGTCTCGAAGGAGTCAGTGGTGAACGCCCGGTAGCCGCTCAGGATGTCGACCAGGTTCTTGCCGTGGATGAACCGGAACGCGCGGTTGATGATACGGTTGCCGGCCTGGTTGAGCCGCGTCATCGCCCCCGGTTGCATGTTCGCGAAGCGGTTGCCGATGACGTGCTCGGCCCGTCCCTCGAAGATGGGTTCGAGCATCCGGTCGGCCTCGTCCGGGCGGTAGGTAGAGTCACCGTCGACCATCAGCACCACCGGCCGGTCGATGTACTCCATCGCCTCCCGGACCGCCTGCCCCTTGCCGCTCCCGCGCTGTTGCTCGACACGGGCACCCGCGTCCGCCGCGAGTTGCTGTGTGCCGTCCGTCGACCCGCCGTCGACGACGAGCACGTCGTCGTACCCCTGGTCGCGGTACTCCTCGACGACTGTCGCTATCGTCTCGGCCTCGTTGTAGGTCGGGACGAGAACAGACACGTCCTCACGGCGAATCATCGGTCCACTCTACTCCTGTGTGCCTGAAAAACCTACGTGGTTTCGGGCCGGGCTCTCCCGACCCGGAGAGGAGCATACACAAGCCGTTTGTGCGCAGACCCTCTACCCGTGACAGTGACAGCCGAGACGCCCGACGCCGACGAGACAGGACCGGCCGAGAACCCAGCGGCGTCGACCGGGTCCGACACTGACGGGACACCGCCCGAGACCGGAGCAACGGAGCAGCCCGGCGAACGTGAAACCGATGCCGACGAGCCGTCACCGGACGCCGTGGAGAGGGAGCAGCCCGGTGACGGAGGCGAGACTGCCGGGAGCGAGGGGCAGACACCCGACGACGATGACACGCGGGAGGACGCAGACCCGTTCTACGACGCGCTGGAGACGCTCGGGCGACCGGTCGTGACCGCGACGCGGTACGCGCAGGTCAGGAACTGCTCGCAGGCCGAGGCAGCCGAGGAACTCGCCGACCTGGACCGGTCCGGTGTCGCCGAGCGTCTCGACGTCTCGCCGGACCCGGTGGTGTGGTACCCGAGCGACTGGGCACGCATGACCGACCGCGAGCGACTGGTGGTGTTCCCGGAGCGGCGCACGCTCGTCGCGGACCAGCCTACCCAGTTCACCCGGGCACAGTTGACCCAGTTCGCCCACCTGCTCGACACCACGGGGTCGGGTGCGTACCTCTACGAGATCCGCGCCGAGGATATCTGGCAGGCCCCCTACGAGCGCTTCGAGGACCTGCTCGGAACCGTCCGGTCGGTACTTCCCGAGCGCGAACCCGCGCTGGAGGAGTGGCTGGAAGACCAGTACCGCCGGGCCAGGCAGTTCACACTCCGCACCCACGAGGACGGCTACGTCGTACTCGAGGCGGCGTCGGCGGACGTGATGGGCAACGTCGCCCGGCAGAAACTCGACGACGACCAGTTGCGCGCGCCGGTGTCCGACACCGAGAGCTGGGTCGCCGAGGAGCGCGTCGCCGAGGTCAAGCGGACCCTCTACGAGGCGGGCTACCCGGTGCGTGACGAGCGGGAGTTAGAGCGGGGTGACCCGCTCCCGGTCGACCTGCAACTCGACCTGCGGCCCTACCAGCAGAGCTGGGTGTCGAACTTTCTGGAGCGCCAGTCGGGCGTACTCGTGGGACCGCCCGGCAGCGGTAAGACCGTCGCGACACTCGCTATCCTCGCCGAGGTGGAGGGGGAGACGCTGATTCTCGTTCCCGGCCGTGAACTCGCCGGCCAGTGGCGCGAGGAACTGCTCGCACACACCACACTCGATGGGGACCAAGTCGGGGAGTACCACGGCGGCGAGAAAAACGTGCGACCGGTCACCATCAGCACCTACCGCACCGCCGGGATGGACCGTCACCGGCACCTGTTCGACAGCCGCGAGTGGGGCCTTGTCGTGTACGACGAGTGCCATTACGTTCCGGCACCCGTCCACCGGCGGACGGCGAATCTCCAGACGCGTCACCGGCTCGGGACCACCTCGACACCCCTCCGCGAGGACGACCAGGAGACCGACATCTTCACGCTCATCGGGCCACCCATCGGGACAGACTGGGAGGCGCTGTTCGACGCGGGGTACGTCGCGGAACCGGCTGTCGAGATACGGTACGTGCCGTGGGACGACGAGGAGAGCCAGCACGAGTACGTCAGCGCGACGGGCCACGAGCGCCGGCAGTTGGCGGCGAGCAACCCGGCGAAACTCGACGAGGTGCGGGCACTGCTCGCGGAGGCGGGCGAGAAACAGGCGCTCGTGTTTGTCGAGTATCTCGACCAGGGGCAGGCGTACGCCGACGCGCTGGACGTGCCGTTTATCAGCGGTCAGACGCCCCATCACCGCCGCGAGAAACTATTCGAGGGGTTCCGCGAGGGGACCCGGCGGACGCTGGTGGTCTCGCGTGTCGGCGACGAGGGGATCGACCTGCCGAGCGCCGAGGTGGCGATCGTCGCCTCGGGGCTGGGGGGGTCCCGCCGGCAGGGGACACAGCGGGCCGGCCGGACGATGCGGCCGACCGGACGGGCCCGGATGTACGTGCTCGCGACGCGGGGCAGTCGCGAGGAGGACTTTGCCCGCCAGCGAATGCAGTACCTCGCGGAGAAGGGTGTCCGGGTGACAGAGCGCGACTGGGTGGCCGGAGACAGTGACAGCGAGTGATACTGTCGGCTGTACCGTCGTGGAACGGGCATCCCGGGGTGCCATGGGCTTACAGCCGACAGTATGACCCGTGGCATCGAGCGCAAGCGCTTTGACTCACCCAACCGTTCGGTTAATCATGGACGAGGACCTGATGGACATCCTGTGCTGTCCGCTCGACAAGCAGGAACTGGAACTCGATATCGACGAGCGCGAGGGCGACGAGATTGTCACCGGAACACTCAGTTGCACGGAGTGTGACGCCACCTACCCTATCGAGGACAGTATCCCGAATCTCTTGCCGCCGGATATGCGCGACGAGGCCCCGGCCTGAGTTTCAGCCCTGCACGGTGGTCAGCATCTCCGCGGAGTTGTACGCCTGTCCGGCGCGTCCGGCGGCGTCGAGCAGGATGACACCCGCCTGTTCGCCGGTCGCCCGCTCGAAGGCGTCGATGGCGCGGTCGGCCGCGAGCTGTGGCGGGTACTCACCGACGAGTTCGACCGCCCGGCGTGCGAGACCGAACTGGGCGATGGCCTCGCCCGCGCCGGTCGCGCTCGCGGCGGCAGTCTCCGTGGCGTAGAACCCGGCCCCCACCTGCGGAACGTCACCGACACGGCCGGGGAGCGCACACCACCGGCCGCCGGTCGAGGTGACAGCCACGAGGTCACCGTCGTCGGCGGCAACGGCTCCGACGGTGTCGCTCCCGCCGAACCGCTCGCGCACCCAGGCGAGATGTTCGCGGGGGTCGGCACGTTCGGGCGGGTCGAGTGACGCCCACCGCTCACGGGTTCGGTCGGTCCAGAGGTCCCGGTCGGTCGCGACACCGGAGGCGGCGGCGAACTCGACGGCCTGCTCGCCCGACAGGAGCACGTGCGGGGTCTCCGTGGCGACGAGACGGGCGACCCGCGCGGCGTGTTCGACGCCGGGCATCGAGCAGGCAGCGCCGGTCGTCCCGTCGGCGGCCATCAGACCGGCGTCGGTCCGAATCTCGCCGTCACTCTGGACCGCCCCCCCGACCCCCGCGTTGAACCGCGGCGCGGATTCGAGCGCGGTCGCGGCTGCGACGGCACCCGACACCGGGTCGG
>CAYZGA010000132.1:5598-6549 GCA_964477945.1 uncultured Halobacteriales archaeon | reverse complement strand
GGCACTGCTCACGAACGAGAAGACCACCCAGGCGGCGGTCAGCGAGGTGGCCGACATCTCCGAGGTCACCATCCGGAACCGCTACCACGAACTGCTCGAGGCCGAACAGGATATCCCCATCGCGTGACATCCTGCAGGGGTCGACGCGGACAGTGTCCTGTCTCCGGGCAACGCCCTGGTGTCGGACACACCTGTCGGGAGACGGCTACATCGGGTTCGAGAGGACCGTGACGAAGTCCGGTTCCAGAAGGAGCGCAATCGGCGAAGTCGGGCTCCGAGCGACCGTATCGCCCGTTACTCGTAGAGCCAGGTCTCGTCGGCGCGCTCCCAGTCGACGAGTTCGGACTCGTCGAAGAAGAGTTCAATCTCGCGCTCGTTCGCGCCGGGGTCCTCGTGGTCGGAGCCGTGGATGACGTTCCGTCCGAGGTCCAGTCCGAGGTCACCGCGTATCGTCCCGGGGGCGGACTCGGCCGGGTCGGTGGCACCCATCATCCGGCGAACCTGCCGGGTGGCGTCCTGTCCTTCCCAGACCATCGCCATCACCGGACCGGCGGTGATGAACTCGACCAGTCCGTCGAAAAAAGGCTTGTCCTCGTGTTCGGCGTAGTGTTCGTGTGCGAGGTCCTCGTCTATCTGCACGAACTTTGCTCCGGCGAGTTTCAGCCCTCGCGTCTCCAGTCGCGAGATGACCTCGCCGACCAGCCCGCGCTGGACCCCGTCGGGCTTTACCATCACGAACGTCCGCTCGCTCATACCTCGTCCGCCTCCGTCTCCGCGTCGCTCTCCTCGTCGTGAATCCACTCGAGGTCGCGGGACTCGCGACCGAGACGGTAGTTTTTCTCCGCCTTCGAGTCTTTGAACCACAGCACCGTGCCGTCTGTCTTGACGAACATCTTGCCGGTGCCGGGTTCGATCTCCTCGCCGGTGTAGTCGCAGGTGTGTCGTGCCATC
>CAYZGA010000132.1:3109-5588 GCA_964477945.1 uncultured Halobacteriales archaeon | reverse complement strand
GCACGTCACCCTCGCGGACCGGGCCGAGCACGTTGCGCGTGATGATGCGACCCTGGTTCGACCCCTCGCGAATCCGACATTTCACCTGCATGGCCTCGCCGTGCATCCCGGTTCGACCCACAACCTCGATAACCTCGGCGGGTGTCGACCCTGCCTGAGAGTCGTCTGCGCTCATCTCGACCACCTCACCGGAGTTCCTCGACCTTGCCGGCGATGTCGTCGATAGCGTCGCGTGCCTCGCCGGCACTGGTGATAGCGGCCGCGGCGCTGCCAACCTCCAGACCAGCCGCCCGGCCGAGGTCGTCCTGCGCCGCGACGAACACGAACGGGATGTTCCGCTCGTCGGCCAGCTCCGGCAGATGCATCACGATCTCCTCGGGCTGGACATCCTCGGCAATGAGCACCAGGTCGGCGTTGCCACGCTCGATCGCCTTTGTCGCCTCGTTTGTTCCTTTCTTTACTGTTCCCGTGTCCCGCGCGACCGCGAGCGCCTCAAGGGCGTCGTCGGCGAGGTCGGCGGGTACGTCGAAGTCAACGTACACTGGCATTGTATGATCACCTCCCGCGCGTGGGCTCACACTCCCCCGCCTGACAAATCCTGAGGTGGCTGGGAGCGTCATCAACCCCGCGCAGGCTGTAACCAAACTGGCTGTCCCCAAAGTAAAGCGCTTTCGAACCACCCACTGCGTGTCACAGCACCGCACGCCACATTCTCGCACTGCACCTGTTCGAACCTCGGCGGGTGGCTTTTTCCGTGCTCGCGACAACGTGGTGGACATGACAGCTGTCGAACTAGCGCTCGACCGTGTCCGAGAGGTCACACCGGCGGGCACCCGGTACTTCGAGCCGTACCGACCGGCCTACGAGACACTGCTGACAGAGTTGGACACCCTCGGCGGCGACCCCGCGACGAACCGGCTCGTGTCGTGGGTCGTCGACCCAGCGCGGGAACGGGGACCAGTGACACCGTCCGAAACCGAATAGTGAGCGCACACCGAACGGGGTGTATGGAGACAGAGGGAGTGTTCGCGCCCGAGACAGTCGAGGCAGCACGGGAGCGCTACGCGGGACTCGCCCCGGCGGCCAGCGAGACAATCCGGGCCACGACCCGCGAGATGGACTTCGACAGCACCGAGTACGACGAGCGCGTAACAGACGATGTCCGGGGGGTCGCACAGGACGCGCTGTTTGCGTCGTTGCTCGCCGTGCGGGTCGGGACACGCGAGGAGTACGAGCGCTGGCGGGGCGCCCACGAGGGTGACCTCGTCGAGGCGGGGAGCGAGCACGCCGACAACGCCGTCTGGCACGACCCACCCTGGACCGACGCCGCCGTCGCCGTCACCTTCCAGGACGAGCGCGAGGCCGCTGTCGGCACACTCCGCCGGCAGGCGTTTGGCTACCTCTACAGCGAGGTGGTCGGGTGACCGACCCCGGCGACTGGGACTGGCCGGTCGTCGACTCGGTCGTCGAGTACGACAACACGTGGTACACCGGCGGGTACGACCTCGTCGAGCAACCGGACGGCACGCAGAAACGCTACTACTGGGCGGAACTTGCGCCGGCGGTGGTCATCGTCGCCCCCGCGAACGACAGCCTCGTGATGGTCGAGCAGTACCGACCCGCAATCGGCGAGCACTGTCTCGAACTCCCCGCGGGACTCGTCGAAGATGGCGAGTCTGCCACAACGGCAGGTGCGCGTGAACTGCGCGAGGAGACGGGGTTCGACCCGGCCGGTGTCTCCCTGCTCGAGTCGTTCTGGTGCACGACAGGGATGCTGCGTCACCGTCGGTCGATTGTCTTCGCCGAGGGACTCACCCCCGTCGAACCGAACCTCGACGCGAACGAGTTTCTCTCCGTCCGGGCGGTCCCGGTCGAGGAGGCGCTCGAACTGGCCCGCGCGGAACCCGCAAACGACGCCACCATCGAGGCGATACTGCTCGCGCGCGAGGCCGACCTGCTGGCGGCCGAGTGAACGGGTCCGTTTCTGCCCACCGAGTTCGACTCTCCGGTCGATGGACGGTGAGATACCGGCAACCGAACTGGCGTCTGCCCTCGACGACGAGGAGCCGCTCGTGGTCGAATCAGACAGCCTCGGGCGTTCGGGTGCGAGCGGATTCCCGGGAGCGAACATCCCCCTGTCGGCGTTGCCGGCCCAGATCGAACGTCTCACGGGGGCAACCCACGTCGTCACGGTCTGTCCACACGGTGGAGGCGAGTGTCCGACACAGGCTCGACCGGCCCGACTGCACCGTTCTGAGCCTCCTGCAGACCGACGCGACCCCCTGCCGTCGTAACACTCTTGTCAGGGCCGTCTCTGGTGTCATAACATGGGTGACAGGGCACCGAGTGGGCGACGCTGTCAGCAGTGTGGCGCACCGCTCGACAGTGACCAGCAGTTCTGTACGGAGTGTGGGGCCCCCCAGGACGCTCCATCACAGGAGCAACAGGGACCACCGCCCGGTGAAGGGCAAGGACCACC
>CAYZGA010000132.1:0-3009 GCA_964477945.1 uncultured Halobacteriales archaeon | reverse complement strand
CAGGGACCACCGCCCGGTGAAGGGCAAGGACCACCGCCCGGACAGCAATCGCCGCCCGGACAGCAGGGACCACCGCCCGGTCAGCAACCGCCGCCCGGACAGCAGCCGCCACCGCCCGAACAGCAGGGTAACGAGCGGTCCACGGCGTTCTGGGTAATCGTCGCCATCGTGGGTCTCTGTGTCATCATCCCGGTTGTCGTCGTCATCGGCAGTGCAGTACTGGGTGCGTTCGTGCTCGGGTTGGGGGACACGACCCAGATTGCACCGGACCCGGAGTTCGGGTACGACTACTCGCCGGGCACGGGCGAACTCGTGGTGACCCACGAGGGCGGGGATACGGTCGACGCATCGCAGATAACCTTCCAGGGGAGCGGATTCGACGGCACCGGAACGACGTGGGCACAGCGGGCCGCCGGTAGCGGCACAGTGACGGCCGGTGACAGGGTCACGCTGACCGGTGTGCAGGACAACTACAGGGTCGAAATCGTCTGGAGCTCCGAGAGCGACCCGGGGAACACGGCCGTCATCTCCGTCGAGGAGCGTCGAGGGTAGTCGGAATCGGCTCACAGTCGACACTGCTGTCGTGTGTTGCCCTCCCGGCGGTGTGTCCCCGGCGAACCTGCCTGGCAGTCAGGATGTTCCGTCTCTTTATTCGAGAAACCACCTTCGCCCGCCGCGCGTGAGGCGACCTCTTATATGAGATGGCGGGGCCAGACAGCGTATGTCAGACTGCACGGTCATCGCGGGCAGGTGTACGACGACGTTCGAGGGCGCACGGGACCGTCACCAGCACGGCGACGTGCTGGTGGTGGTCAAGCCGGACAACACGGTGCTGGTTCACGACGCCGGAGGCTACCAGCCGGTGGCGTGGCTCACCCGTCCCGAGTCGGTCACCGTCGAAGACGGAACGGTCACCGCACGCGACGGCGACCAGTACCTCGAGGTCGAAATGCACGAGACGCACGCGCGAGGGCGGTACCCGACGAGCGATGCGGGCATCCCGGTCGGGGACTGTCCGGACTGTGGGGCCACACTCGTCCGCGCCGGCGGCAGTGTCTCCTGTCCGGCGTGCGGGAGTTACGGGTTGCCGACCGGAGCAACGGTGCTCGACGAGACCTGTCAGGACTGTGGACTGCCGCGGATTCGTGTTCGGCGCGGCGCGTCGTTCGTGCTCTGTCTCGACCGCGACTGCGAGTCACTCGACGAGCGCGCCCGGGCGGCGTTCGACCGCGAGTGGTCCTGCCCGGACTGCGGGGGTGACCTGCGCGTGCTGCGGCGTGGCGGCCTACTGCTGGGCTGTGAGAACTACCCCGACTGCGAGACCGGATTCGCGTTCCCCGACGGTCTCCACGACGGCACCTGCGACTGTGGGCTCCCCCTGTTCGAGACATCGACCGGTCGGCGGTGTCTCGACAGCACCTGTTCCCGAAGTGTCACCAAAACGGACTGACCACCGTTCGGAGACACCAGCCCCGCGATACCGACACCGTCCACGGCTCCGTGCTCTCCGACCGCACAGAGCCAGCCTCGACACCTATGTTCGAGAGGTACTGTCGTCCAACCGTTACATTCTTAAATGGGGACGTAAATTTTGCAGTATGGTCCCCAGAAAGCAGACGCGTCGAGAAGCCCTGGCTGTACTCGGAACCGTTCCCGTCGTGGCGCTCGCGGGATGTCTCGGCGGTGACGACGATGACGACGACAGTAACAACAGCAACGGCAACGGCGACGACGGCGGCAACGGCAACGACGGTGGTAACGGCAACGACGGCGGCAACGACGACGACGGTGGTAACGGCGACGACAACGGCAACGACGGCGGCAACGGCGACGACGGTGGTAACGGCGACGACAACGGCAACGACGGCGGCGAGGAGACCGGTACCGTTCGGGTCGCACACGTCTCGCCGGACGCACCTGACGTCGACGTGTACGTCGACAGTGACGACCCGACTCTGGAGGCAGTTGCGTTCGGTGACGTGAGTGACTACCTCGAAGTGCCCGCGGGTGACCGGACTGTCGAGATTACACCCGCCGGCGAACCGGACACCGAGGTGTTCTCGGGCGAGGTCACGGTGGCGGCCGACACGGACCAGACTGTCGCCGCGGTCGGTGAGATCAGCGACGAGGGCGAGGAATCGTTCGATCTGCTTGCTCTCGAAGATGACAACAGTTACGTCGACATCGTAACGTCGCGGCTCCGCGTGGTCCACGCCTCACCCGACGCCCCTGCCGTCGACGTGACCGCAGGAGACGGCGACGTCGTCCTCTTCGACGGTGTCGGGTACGGAGCGTCCGGCACCACCGAGATAGACGAGGGCGAGTACACGGTCGAGATTCGTGGTGACACCGACAGCAACAACGGGTCGGTCGTCGCGGAGTTCGACGTGACCCTCGAGGGTGGTACTGTCACGACTGCCTTTGCGGCAGGCTATCTCTCACCGGAGGAGGCACCCGCCGATACCGAGTTCGACCTGATTCTCGCAACGGAGAGGTGAAAATCGACACGCGAGCCACCGGACTGCCGACCGGTTCCTGTGTGAAGTACCTCGGGGGCAAGTGGTTCGAGAATCGAAGATTCTCGTCAGTTGCTCGCGGGCATCGCCCGCTCGCAAGTTCGTTGGACGTTGTCCAACGTTCATCACGAGAGCGCGTCGCTCTCTCGAACGACCCCGAGGCACCCGGCCTGCTCAGCCCGTAGACCCGCGCCGGTATCAGTAGTTCGTGTACGCACAGACTCGCTTTGCTCGTCTCGCTGACTCCCGCTCGCTTCGCTCGCGGGAGTGCGGTTACGGCCACCCGAAGCAGGGTGTAATCATACCTTGCGAATCCTGACCGACTGCGGGAAAAGTGGGCCGGCGCAGATTCGAACCCTGGCGAGACTCGCTCTGCTCGTCTCGCTGGCTCCCACTCGCTTCGCTCGCGGGAGTGCGGTTACGGCCACCCGAAGCAGGGTGTACCTATGCCTTGCGAATCCTGACCGACTGCGGGAGAAGTGGGCCGGCGCAG
>CAYZGA010000131.1:0-6707 GCA_964477945.1 uncultured Halobacteriales archaeon | reverse complement strand
GACCTCGATTCCGATCTCCTCGCCGGGTTCGAGGTCGCCCTCGACGAGGTGGTCGCCGAGAATCTTCTCTGTGAGTGTCTCTCCCATAGCGTGTTGGTATAGACTGCCTGCGGTCATAAACCATGTTGTTCGCCGGGCTATCTGCCGTACGCGCCGACAACTGCCGGCCTTTGTGTCACTTACCACCGGCAGACAGTGTCGCGTAGGTCTGCTCTCGCCGGGTGCCCGTGACCGCCGTGTCGTGCGCGAGGGTGCCGAGGGTTGCGCGGTCAGGGCTGGACAATCTCGACCGGGACAGGGGTGAAACACAGCGCCCCGAGCACGAACGTGACGACACCGAGGGCGATACGGGGGCGGTCGAGCGGGGAGTCGTCGATAGGGTCGACCGGACCGGCGTAGGCGAGTCCGAGCGCGAACAGCCCCCAGATGGTCCAGATGAGCACCGAGTCGAACCCGCGGAAGAAAAGCAGGTAGCCGGCGAGTCCGAACAGGACCGCGGGCAGACTCCGTGCGACGATCTGCTGGCGTTCCCCGACCATCGCACGCAGGATGTGGCCCCCGTCGAGTTGGCCCACCGGGAGCATGTTCAGCAGCGTGACGAGCATCCCGACCCACCCGCCGAACACGACCGGGTGGACGGTCCCCTCGGCGAGTTGGTCACCGCCGCCGGCGAGTTCGGCGATCAGTTCCAGCAGCGGCGGGTAGTTGAACATGATTGCACCCTCGTCGCTGGCCTCCGCGGCCGCGGCCTCCTGTACCGGGAGCGGGTCGAGTTGGACACCGATTGCGGTCACGACGGCGGTGGCGACCAGCCCCGCGAGCGGACCGGCGACCCCGATGTCGAACAGCGCCTCCCGGTCCGGCATCTGCCCCTCCATCTTGATGACCGCGCCAAGCGACCCGATGTAGGTCGGAACGGGGATGAAATACGGCAGTGACGCCTGCACGCCGTGGTAGCGGCTCAACACGTAGTGGCCGAGTTCGTGGATACCGAGCACACCGACAATAGCGACGGTGAACGGCCACGCCTCCAGCGCCCGCCAGGGCTCCTCGAAGAGAGGGACCTGGTACCAGTAGAACGCCCCGGCAAACAGCGTGGAGACGACCGTCGCGACGAACAGGCCGACGTTCAGCCACGGGATACCGTCGATACCGACCGAGCGTGGCTCCGCGACGAGGACGAACTCCCCACGCGAGATGGGGACGCCGGTCTCGCTCTGGTAGCCCCGCTGCAGCGTGACGTCGTACCCTCGCTCGCGGAACGTCGAGTACAGCGTCTGCTCGACATCTCGCCGGTTCGCCCGCGGGTCACCGATGTACAGCACCGTGTCCTCGTCGCGTCGGACCTCGTAGACCTCGAACACGGACGCGAGGTCGCCGGGAGGCGGTGGCGCGTCCCCGTCGGCACCTGGCCCGTCCGGCGGTGGACGGCCGTCCACGCGGGAGGGGTTCTTGCCGAACCGAAACGACGCCACGGGTTCGTCGTCGTCACCGGGACCGGGCGGCGACTCCGTACCCGTCTCGTCGGAGTGACGATTCCGGTCGTCGCGGTTGCCCATCACGCAATGGTACGAACCGTGGCGGAATAAATCCCGGGAGACGGCCGTCCCTGGCACCGTCGCGGCGCGTGCCGGGGTGGCCGTCCCGGGTCGCAGAGCAGATACGGCATCGGGGGTCGCCCCCGCTCACCGGTCGGCGTATATCTTCGACTCGATGAACCCGACCATCCGCTTGCAGGTCCGCTCGTCCGGTTCGCTGACGGTAATCCGGTAGACACCGTACGCCGTGTGGAGCGAGATCGTCTTGTTGACGATACCGGACCTGAACGCGACGGTCTGTATCTCGTCGTAGTCGAACTCGAAGCGCTCGTCGCCGGTGACCTGCGAACTCTTGAGCAGCACCCGCCTGTCGGTGACGGCGATCCGTTCGAACCCGGACATGCTGGTCACACTCTCGGTTGTCCCGCCACGCTCTATCTCGATGGGGCCGCCGGTGCCGACGTGCTCGACCACCTCGTCCGTGTCGAGCAGCCGGGCGAACGGTTCCACCTCGCTCCGGGGGACGCTGTGGGGGTTCGGTCCGGGTCCGCCCGGCGGGGTCGGGTTACCCGGTGGAGCCGGTTCGTCCGACGGGGTCGGTCGACTGTTGGGTGACCGTTCGCCCGGCGGAGTCGGTTGTCCGTGGGACGGCTGTGACGCCGGGAGTGTCAGCGCGTCGTCCGCCTGCGACTTGTCCGGGAACAGCACCCAGGTGACGACCCAGTTCCGGACCGTCCCGACTGCCATCGGTATCCCCCCGGCGGGCCGCGGCAGTGCCCGCTCGCGAACCACGTAGAGTCGCCCGTCCTGCACCTGCCGGACACTGCCGTGGCCAACCGTCTCGACGATGGTCTCGAACCGCGACCCGGCGATCTGACCCTGCTCGGGAATCGGAACGTCAAGCCGTGCGGTCTCACCGAGCAACCGCAGGCGTATCCGCAACACGCCGTCCCGTGGCTCCGCGGCAGTTATCGTGGCAGGGACGACCGGCGCGTCCGTCGAGTGGTACCGTTCGAGTCGCCGGGCGCAGGTCGCTACCTCGTCCGGGATGGACTGTTCGGCGGGCACCGTGACCTGCCTCGCGGGAGTGATCGGTTCGGTGACCTGTCCGGTGCTTCCGAGAGAGACGAGACTCATATCGTCGTTTGGAAACCGGACGGGGACCGTCTCGCCGACCAGGTCACCGAGGTCGGTCCCGAACCGGACCTCCACCGCCTCGTGGATGTCGAACAGGGTCTTCACGCCGCCCAAATCCTTCTCCAGCCGTATCACCCACCGGTTCGCCTCGGAGACGGCGAGTTCGACGTAGACGCTGTCCCCGACCCCGACGTCGCTGATTCTCGCGGTCACGGCTGTCTCGGTCCGGAGGACCCGGTGCTCCTGGTAGGTCTCCTCGAGTTCGGTCAGCGGGTCGGCGTCTCCCGCACCACTGTCGGTCTGCTCCTCCGTGGACCGGTCGTCAGTCATACTCTCTTTCCTGTTCGGGTATCGTGGTTGGGACTCGGCAGAGATAAGCGCTTCAGATACCAGGGACCGAGGTACGTGGAGGCATCCAGTCCCGGGATGACGGCCCCGCCCGTGCCTCGACAGCCCATCGGAGTCGTTCCGTTCCGGCATATTCAAACGCGCGGCCCCGTTGAACGACTACTGTGTCTGTCCACATCCTCCACTACTCCGACCTCGAAACCGGGATCGACAGCCCCGACCTGTGTGCCCGTCTCGCGGGCGAGATTGCCGCCAGACGCGACCCGGAGACCGTCGTCGTCGGGTCCGGCGACAACACCGCGCCGGGGGCGCTGTCGCTCGCCACCGAGGGTGAGGCGGCGGTCGAGTTCTTCTCGGCGGTCGACCCCGACGCCGACACCTTCGGCAACCACGAGTTCGACTTCGGTCCCGGGCGGGCGCGGGAGCTCGCGGGGCTGGCTCCCCAGCCCTGGCTCTGTGCGAACGCGACCGTCGACGGTGAGCGGTTCGCCGCCGACCAGACACGGCCACACAGACTCCTCGACGCGGGCGAGACGGTCGGACTCGTCGGGGTGGCTCACCCGCGGACTGAAGATATAAACCCCGGCGCCGCGGGCGTCGAGTTTCACGACCCCGTTCCGGTCGTGCGCGAACACGCCGCGACACTCCGGGCGGCGGGCGCGGCGTTCGTCGTGGTCGTCTCACACTGCGGGTTCAACGACGCCGACATCGCCGCGGAGACCGACGTCGACGCGGTACTCGGCGGGCACGTCCACGATGTCCACACAGAAATCGTCGACGGGACGGCGGTCGTCAGACCGGGCCGGGGTGGCCGCCGGTTCGCCGAACTGCGACTCGGCGAGGAACCCGCGGTCACGGTCCACGAGGTCGGTGACCGGCACGTCGACGACGCGCTCGCCGAGCGACTGCGCGACAGGATGGCCGAGACGGGACTCGACAGGGCTGTCGCGACTGTGGAGGACCCAATCGAGCGAACCGAGACGGCGACGACAGTTGCAGAGAGCCGCATCGGCAACGTGGTCGTCGACGCGCTCCGCTGGAAGACGGGTGCCGACGTCGCGCTGAGCCCGCCGGGCGCGATCCGGTCGGGTAACCCGCTCGCGGGGAGGGTGACCGTTGCCGACCTCGTCGCACTCACCCCGTACGACGACGACCTCGCGGTGGTCGAACTCCCCGGCCACCGACTCCGGGAGGCCTTTGTCGCGGTTCCGTTCGGCTACCACGACGACGGTCACCCCGAGGAGTTCTGCAGTCACGTCAGCGGCGCGACGGTCGTCTGGGACGACACGGTCGGCGAACTGGTGGACGCCACCGTCGGCGGTGACCCGGTCCGGCCCGACCGGACATACACGGTTGCCGTTCCGGACTACCTCGTCGAGACCGACCACGTCAACGCCGCGTTCGGCCCCGCCGACGTGGTCAATCGGTACGGCATGGCGCGAGACGCCATTGTCGAGTACGCGAGCGAGGTGGGACTCACCCCGACCCTCGACGACCGCATCCGCCGTCCCGAACTCGACACCTGACGGCTACGGTCCGAACCCGCAGCCCCGGTGTGCGCCCCGCCCGCGGGTCGGTCGCGTGTGGACTGTTGGCGTGGGGCGACGGCGTCGTGTTGCGCAATCCTTTTTTCCAGGGGCGAACGCTCCGTAACTATGACAGACGAATTTCCGGCGTACGTCGACGTCGACTACACCGACGGTGAGGACGAGGACCCGGCGACGTACCCGTCGCTGGTGTCGAAAATCGAGCAGGCCGTCGAGGTGACCCGGCAGGGCCTCGCGGAGTACCGGAACCCGGCTGTGATGTGGACCGGCGGCAAGGACTCGACGCTCACGCTGTACTTCATCAACGAGGTGGCCAGAGAGTTCGGCTTCGACAAGCCGACGGCCGTGTTCATCGACCACTTCCAGCACTTCGACGAGATTACCGACTTCGTCGAGCGGTGGGCCGACGAGTGGGATATCGACGTGGTCTACGCCCGCAACGACGACGTCGGTGCGTACGTCGAGGAACACGACCTCGAACCCGGTGACGACATCCCGGTCGACGCACTCGACGAGCACAACCAGCACCACGTGCGGGAGATTCTGGAGTACGAGGACGACGAGTTCCCGTTCCTGCTGGACACCTACGTCGGGAACCACCTCCTGAAGACGGTGGCACTGAACGACACACTCGAGCGCCGCGACATCGACGGGGTCATCTCGGGTGTCCGCTGGGACGAACAGGAGGCGCGGGCCGACGAGACGTTCTTCTCGCCGCGACACGACCCCGACATCTATCCGCCCCACGACCGCATCCAGCCCATCCTGCAGTTTGCCGAGCGCGATGTCTGGGACGCGTTCTGGCAACACGTCGTGCCCGAGGCGGTGCCCGCGTTCCCCGACGAGGGCTACGTCCCCCAGTCCGCCGACGACCTGCCCGACGGCGTCACCTGGGCGGATGTCCCCATCTCCCCGAAGTACGTCTCCGGGTTCCGCTCGCTCGGGTCGGAGATCTCCACCGAGAAGACGACCGACGAACCCGCCTGGCTGCAGGACCTCGAGAGCACGACCGAACGGGCCGGCCGCGCACAGGACAAGGAGGACCTGATGGCGCGCCTGCGCGACCTCGGCTACATGTAGTCGACGGACCGGCGCGGTCGAGGAGTCGCAGGCGACACACCGCCGGGTGCTGGGGGCCACGGCAGGCGCATTCGCTGTCGGGGCTCTCGAGACCCAGTGGTGCCCAGCAGGCCCACCGTCTACGTCGGGTCCAGCGACAGCAACCTGTACGCGGTGGATACGGCGACGGGCACCGAGGAGTGGGCGTTCACCCAGCCCTCCAGTGCGGTGCACTCGTCGCCGACGGTGGTTGCGGACCCGGCAAGCGGCGACAGTGTCGGGGTCACGCTGGGGACGCTGGGCCATCACGAGGACTGGCGGTACGCCGGGCAAAATATCGACGTGGTTTCCCAGAGTGACGGCAGTATCCTCGGAACAACCGAGATGGCCGCAATCGGCGGCGGTGGCACCCTCGCTCCTGTTCGGGGCCTACGCGCTGATACGCCAGTCTGGTGGCGATGACGCCACAGAGACCGACCACAGGAGACACCATCTGGGTCGGAAACGCCGAGTTCGGGCAACGAGACCAGAGCCTCGACCGCCCGACAGTCTCCCGACAGCAGCGTCACAGACGACGTGGACGACCTGCTCGACGACGCCGTGACGGGACTCGACAGCGCGGCAGAGGCACTCGACCGCGACTCGTTTCAGCGCGCAGAGCAGACACTCGATAGCGTCGCGGACACTCTCGACAATGCGAGAGCAGCCGTCGAGAGACACGACCACCCGGGCCTCGCGGACCGTCTGGCCTCGCTCGACCGGCGTCACGACCGCCTCCGCCAGCAACTCGACGACCAGCGCACGCGGGTGCCGACGGAGATTCCGGGTGTGACGAAACACTCGCTCTCCTACGCCGATATCGAGAAGCGCGGCGAACTCGGGCGGGGTGGCAACGCCGACGTGTACCGCGCCACGGCGGCCACCGACCGCGGACCCGTCGACCTGGCGCTGAAAGAACCCCGGATGGGCGGCGGCGAGACACTCCACACCGGGGTCGTCGAGCGAATGCTGCAGGAGGCCGAGACCTGGCAGAAACTCGACGACCACGACCACATCGTCGGTGTCGTCGACTACGGGA
>CAYZGA010000130.1:0-6812 GCA_964477945.1 uncultured Halobacteriales archaeon | reverse complement strand
CCCGCTATATCTCGCGGCGAACACGCTCGTGAGCCGCGAGCCTCGCATGTGGATTTGAACGAGAGAACGCAGCGACAGAGTTCGCGTGGTTCAAATCCACCTCCCGCTATATCTCGCGGCGAACACGCTCGTGAGCCGCGAGCCTCGCATGTGGATTCGACGGGACGAGTCACGGTACCGGCAGGAGTGGGTTAGGTCCGGCGCGACGCCGTAGCGGGTGTCGGGGTCCCTGACACGTAGTGTCCGATAGAATTTTGTTTGTGCTCGATTGACGTACGAACGTTGTTCCGTTCGAACACACTCAGACGGCCGACAGCGCGTCCGGAGCGACAGCGCGGGGGGCAGGATGGCTGACGACGGACACACAATCCTGGTCGCAGACGACGAACCGGAGATAGCGGACCTGTACACGATGTGGTTAGAGCGCGACCACGAGGTCCGGACAGCCTACAGGGGGACCGAGGTGCTCGACCTCGTCGACGAGGAGGTCGACATGGTCTTTCTGGACCGCCGGATGCCGACGATGACCGGCGACGAGGTTATCGCGGAGCTCCGGGACCGCGGGTTGCACTGCAGTGTCGTGCTGATGACGGCGGTGGACCCGGACTTCGACATCGTCGATGTCGACCTCGACGAGTACCTAACCAAGCCGGTGATGCGCGACGACATCGAGGGGACCGTCGAGCGGTTGCGCGACAGGCCGACAGAGGACGAGACGCTCCGGCGGTACCACGCACTGCGCTCGAAAAAGGAGACACTCGAATCGGAGAAGACCCGGTCCGAACTCAGACACAGTGAGGCCTACCGGCAACTGGTCGACCGCATCAGGGACCTCGCGGCCGAGACGGACCTCGACCCGCCGGACGAGGAGTTCAGTTTCGAGGGCGCGAACGGCTAGCGCAATCCTTTTTACCTCCAGCGCGATACCTACGTGCACAATGGTAGGTGTCCGTTTTACATCGCAGTGCTGAGATGCACCTGCCAGTTCTGCGCTCGGCTGGACCTGCCCAGCCGCGGCTACAGTCCGCACACAGCGCGGGGGAGCTCACATGTCTGAGAGCATCACTGTCGTCCTGCCGGACGGCTCGGCGATGGAGGAAGAGCGCGGCGCGACCGTCGAGGATGTCGCGTACGATATCGGTCCCGGACTCGGCCGGGACACAGTCGCGGGGCTGGTCGACGGCAACCTCGTCGACAAGGTCACGCCGCTGACCGAGGACTGCGAGCTGGAGATCGTCACCACAGACAGCGACGAGTACAGGCGCGTGTTGCGTCACACGAGCGCCCACGTCTTTGCGCAGGCGCTCCAGCGGCTCTACCCCGAGGCGGCCCTCGCCATCGGCCCGCCGACCGACGACGGGTTCTACTACGACGTGGCGAACGTCGACCTCGACTCGGCGGATCTGGAAGCTATCGAGGCCGAGATGGTCGAGATAATCGAGGCCGACTACAGCCTGGAGCGTGTCGAGTGCCCGCGCGAGGAGGCGTTCGACATCTACGCCGACAACCCGTACAAGCAGGACATCCTAAAGAGCGAGGCCGCGGGCGAGGAGACGGTGTCGTTCTACGTCCAGAACGGCTGGCGGGACCTCTGTGAGGGCCCACACGTCGACTCCACGGGCGAGATCGGCGCGATAACGCTGCTGGAGCAGTCGGCGGCGTACTGGCGGGGTGACGAGACAAACGACCAGCTCACCCGCGTCTACGGGACCGCCTTCGAGTCCGAGAGCGAGCTGGAGGCGTTTCTCGAGCGTCGCAGGCAGGCCGAGGAACGGGACCACCGCAAACTCGGCCGCGAGATGGACCTGTTCTCGGTGCCGGCACACTCGCCGGGGTGTGCACACTTCCACCCCAACGGGATGCGGGTGCGACGTGAACTCGAGGCGTACATCCGCGAGCAAAACGACACTCTCGGCTACGAGGAGGTCTCGACACCCGAGTTGAACAAGGCACGGCTCTGGAAACCGACCGGTCACTACCAGGCGTTCAAAGAGGAGGGCGAGATGTTCGCCTGGGAGCAGGACGACACCGAGTACGGTCTGAAACCGATGAACTGCGCCAACCACGCACACATCTACGACGAGGGGCAGTACTCGTACCGCGACCTGCCGGTGCGGTTCTCCGAGTTCGGCACCGTCTACCGCAACGAGCAGTCCGGGGAACTCTCGGGGCTGCTCCGGGTGCGTGGACTCACGCAGGACGACGGCCACGCGTTCATCCGGCGTGACCAGATCGAGTCCGAGGTGACCAGCACGCTGGAGATTATCGAGGAGATCTACGACCTCTTCGACCTGGAGGTGCTGTACAAGCTGGAGACAAAGGGCGACGACGCGGTCGGGAGCGACGCCATCTGGGAGGAGGCAACCCGGGGGTTGCGGGACTCGCTCGACGCGCTGGGGTTGGACTACGACGTGGAGTCCGGGGAGGCGGCGTTTTACGGCCCGAAGATCGGGCTCGACGCCCGCGATGCGCTCGGACGGGAGTGGACCATCGGGACCGTCCAGCTCGATTTCAACATCCCGGCGCGGCTGGACCTGAGCTACGTCGGCGAGGACAACCAGGACCACCAGCCCGTGATGGTCCACCGGGCGTTGCTCGGCAGTTTCGAGCGGTTCATGGGTGTCATCATCGAGCACTTCAACGGCAACTTCCCGACGTGGCTCGCCCCCGAACAGGTGCGGATTCTCCCCGTCTCCGACGACAACATCGGCTACGCGAAGCGGCTCAAGAACCGCGACCTCGACGGCTTCCGGGTCAGTATCGAGGACCGCTCGTGGACGGTCGGCAAGAAGATTCAGGCCGCCCACGACGACCGCGTCCCGTACATGCTGATCGTCGGTGACGACGAGGCGGCAGCGGACACCGTCTCGGTCCGTGACCGGTTCGAGAACCAGCTCTCCGGGCTCCCGGTCTCGCAGTTCAGTGACCGCCTCGCGACCGAGGTCGACCGGAAACGGGTCGAACCGGAGATCGTCGAGAACAGCCACTAGACCGACGTCTCCTCTGGTTCTCGCGGGTGAGACCGCTCGCACGGCAGTCGCCTCAGATGTTGTCGGGGGTGACCGTCACCACCTGGCAGTCCAGTTCGTTCCGGAGGTACTGTTCGATGTCGGGGTTGTTGACCAGTCGGCGGACCATCGAGCGCCATCTGCTGACCTGTTTCTTACCGATGACGACGATATCGGCCTCCTGGGCGGCAATCTCCTCCAGGATGGTCTCCTCGACGAGTAGGCCCCGCCGGACGCTGTACCGGACGGTTTCGGGAACGCCGAACTCGGACTCGACCTCGGTTTTGAGCATCCCGCGGGTGACACGGTTGCTGTTCTGGTAGAGATTGACGTGCAGGACGGTGAGCGCGGCGTCCTCGTCGGTGGCGATGCGGAGTGCCTCGGCCAGTGTGGCCCGCGAGTGACTCGTCAGCGGGTATCTGACAGGGACCACGACCTGCGTCATCAGTCGCTGTAGCCGCGGGTCACACCTGAGACTGTCGGTCGACAACGACAGCGGTTTGTCCACCGGGACAGTCCACACGAGCATGGAGGCGTTCACCGGACCGGACGACCAGACACTCTACGTCGACCACACGAGCGGCACACGTGGCTCGAAGGGACCGTTCTACGTCGTCTACAGCGACGACCGCGGCGAGACACGCTGGGGGTTCCGCTGTGGCCACTGTGAGACCGTCGACAACGCCGTCGACGCGATGGGCCGTATCCACTGCAACGAGTGCAGTAACCGCACCAAAGCCGAGGAGTGGGACGATACCAACCAGTAGCACAACGCCACTGGCCGACAGAACGGGACGGTGCTGGTCGGTCTGCTGTGCGTGAGCTGTCGCGTGCCCGCGTGTCACACCGGCCTGCGTGACTGCCGGTACGTGTCTGTTAGCCACTCGGAGAAGGTGACGACAACCGGTACGGTCAGGCGGGGTTCTTCCGGGAGAGACCGCTCCCGCAGATGGGGCACCGGTCGTGGTTCTCGTCGAACTCGCGGCCACAGCCCTCACACTGGAACCGCCAGGTTCGTTGCTCGTCGATACCGTCGCGGGCGATTATCTCGAGGTCGAGGTCGAGTTTCTCGGCGACGTTCTGCATCGCGTAGTCGTCGGTGACGAGTCGGCCGTCGAGTTCGAAGGTTGCGGCGAGCAGTCGGAGGTCCGTTCGCGACAGTTCGGCGAGGTCACCCGTCTCGCGGGCCGCCCGTTCGATGCGCTCGACGGTCCCGCCGTCGGGAATGTGCATGTGCATCCCCGACCCTTCGAGCGCGTCGAACCGGTAGGCGTGTTCCCCCTCCAGTTCCTCGCGTACCATCGGGACGGACGCGATCTGGTTGTCGGTGTGGTACTCGTGGATGAACGCGGAGGCGTCGAGAACGTACATCCCAGCTACCGTTCGACGATCATGTGATCCTTGACCGCCTGGACGCGGTGGACCGGAACCCGGAGTCGACCGGCGTCGTCGGCCTGGAAGTCGTCCCCCCGGTAACCCTCGGCGGGCGTGACGACCAGGTCCTCGAGTCGCCCCGTGTCGATGTTCATCGTGATGTTGTACAGCATCCCCAGTTCCGCGCCGTCCGAGCCCATGACGGCCTTGCCGGAGAGGTTCTCCGCGAGTAGCTCTGTCATAAACTCCCGTTCTCCCCCCGTACAATTCAATCTTGCCGTTGTTCGCCGCACCGACACGTGCTGCCCGACACGACTGTGAACTTCCCCGGCACGACGCCGGGCGTGGGCGGGGAGACGGATAAGTTCGGAGCCATACTTGACACGCCAGCCAAAGTGGGCGGGCGACAGTGCGGTCGACGGCCAGCGGACGTGTCGACCACACGCGGGGTGGTGGGCCTTCCGGTGGCCGCACATGCGTTACGTTTACTTGTTAGCGTACCAACAGCGACCGTCATGCTTTACGACCGTCTCGCGGGTCTCGACCTCCAGGTCGACAGTTACGATATCGAGTTGCGGGAGCAACCGACGACGAGCGGGTTCACCCGGACGACGACTGTCGTCTCACTGCACGGCTGTGGACACACGGGTCGCGGCGAGGATGTCACCTACGACAGCGAGCCACACCACACACTCGTCGACAGGGGACCGGCGTTCCCGCTCACCGGGTCGTACACGTTCGGGGGGTTCGCCGACGACCTGGACAGTGTCGAACTGTTCCCCGGGGAGGGACCGGACCAGCCGGTCTTCCGGCGGTACCGGCGCTGGGGTGTCGAGAGCGCGGCGCTCGACCTCGCGCTGAAACAGGCCGGGACGACGCTCGCGGACCGTCTCGGCGGGAGCTACTCGCCGGTCCGGTTCCTCGTGAGCACCCGTCTGGGGGACCCGCCGACGGCGACGCGCGTGCTCGACTGGCTCGACCGGGACCCGGGTCTGGCGTTCAAACTCGACCCGACACCCGAGTGGACACCTGAACTGGTCGGGCGTCTGGCCGACACCGGCGCGGTCCGCATCCTCGACCTGAAGGGACTCTACGACGGTACGGATGTCGACGGGTCGACCGACCCCGAACTGTACGAGCGGGTGCTCTCCGCGTTTCCGGACGCAGTTGTGGAGGACCCCGACCTGACCCCGGTAACGCGGCCGCTGTTCGAGGGTCACGAGCACCGCGTCTCCTGGGACTACCCGGTGCAGGATGTCGAGAGCGTCGAGACACTCCCCTGGGAACCCGACTGGTTGAACATCAAACCGTCCCGTTTCGGCTCGGTGGCTGCGCTCCTCGAGACCCTCGAGTACGCCCACGAACGGGACATCAGCCTGTACGGCGGCGGCCAGTTCGAACTCGACGTCGGCCGCCAGCATCTCCACGCGCTCGCCTCGCTTTTCTATCCGGACGGACCGAACGACATCGCACCGCGCGGGTACAACGACCCGGACCCGCCGGCCGACCTGCCGGGGAGCCCGCTGTCGCCGGCGTCGACGACCGGACTCGAGTGGCAGGCGTGACGCCGGTGGTCACTCTCCGGTCTGTTCGGCGAGCACGCCGTCGACCGGCCGCTCGGGGTTCTGCTCGTCGAGTGTCTCCGGTGCGCCGAGCTGTGCGTCGGTCTCGTCGGGGTCGCGCAGTTGCGTCCGGCCGCGGTGGACGGCCACCGCGTCGTCGAGGTGAAGTTCGATAGCCTCCAGCAGCGCGTCGGCCTCCAGGGGCTGTCCGAGCTCTTCGAGATCGGACACCTCGGCGTCCGCGGGGACGTTGAACGCCCGCTGTGTGATGATCGGTCCCTGGTCGAGGTCGGTCGTCACGTAGTGGGCGGTGACACCGGCGATGCGGACCCCCGCCTCGAGTGCCTGCAGGTACGCCTCGGCACCCGGAAACGAGGGCAGCAGCGACGGGTGGACGTTGATCATGCGGTTCTGGTAGCGAAACACCACGTCCGGGCTGAGGATCCGCATGTACCGGGCGAGCACCACCAGGTCGACGTCGTACTCGGCGAGCAGGTCGATCAACTGCTGTTCGTCCGGGGTCCCCTTTTCGTCACCGATGTTGTGGAACGGGACACCGTGCTGGCTGGCGAGCGGTTCCAGGTCGGGGTGGTTGCCGATGACGACCGTCACCTCGGCGTCGAGACGGCCGCTGTCCCGGGCGTCGAAGATCGCCTCCAGGCAGTGTGACTCCTTTGTCACGAGCACCGCAATCCGCGAGGTCTCCCGCTCGGCGGGGAACCGCACCTGCACGTCGACGCCGAGGTCGTCGGCGAGGGTGTCGAGGTCGGCCCGAAGTTTCTCCCGCGTGCAGACCATCTCGGCGGTGTCGACACGCATCGACATCCGGAACACCCCCTCCCGGACCGCCTGGTCGAGGTCCTCGATG
>CAYZGA010000129.1:0-6842 GCA_964477945.1 uncultured Halobacteriales archaeon | reverse complement strand
AGGCCTCGGAGCGCGACGACCTCAACGCGAAGACCCGCGAGAAGGTCGACGAGGCTCAGGAGCACCGCGAGAAACGCGACGAGCTCAACGAGCAGGTTCAAGAGCACAAGGAGAAACGCAACGATCTCAACGCCGAGGCCAACCGCCTGTTCGACCGCGTCGACGAGCTCAAAGACGAGATGAAAATCGACGAGGGCAAAGAGATCGAGGAACTCGAGGAGGAGATCGAGGACCTCGAGTTCAAACAACAGACCGAGGTGCTCGACGCCGAGGACGAGCGGGAACTCATCGAGAAAATCGAGGACAAGCGCGAGCGCCTCCGCGAGAAGCAGGCGAAACTCGACCAGGACGACGAACTCGAGGCGGTCGAGACCGAGGCCGAGGAGGTCCGTGCCGAGGCGTCGAAACACCACCAGAAGGTGACCGAACTCGCGGACAAGGCCCAGAAACACCACAACAAGATGATCGAGGCCTACCGGGAGGCCGCCCGCGAGGAGGCCGAGGAGATCTACCAGAAGTTCAAGGAAGGCGAAACCCTCGACACCGAGGACCTGATGAAACTCCAGAAGACCGGCCTGCTATAACCTATCTCGCCCAGTTTTGCTCACTCACCGCGGAGTCGCCGGTAGCGGGTGGGGGTTCGAACGCGGGACCGTCCTCATCACTCCTCGTCGGGTGGGCGGACCACCGCATCGACGAGTTTGCCCGCAATCAGCCCCGGCAGATCACCAGGTGTCGTGACGTACCGGTCGAGAGTAACTATCGTGAGTGCCGCGCCGAGCAGACCAGCACCGACGAGCAGATTCCCGCGCAGGAGAAACTCCGCGCCAGCGAGTGCGGGTGGAATCACAACCGCGAGAATCGTCACCGACCCGAGCATCCGCAGGATTCCCCACGACATCACCGCTTGCTACTGGCGGTACGAACAAAAACCACGCGGTCACCCACAATCGTCTGCACGGACCGTCGCCGGTATCTCCGTCCGCCAGGACACGAGCGCCTGACGGGTGTTACCACTCCCCGAGGGAAGAGAGAAAACGGAAACCCGGGGGTCACGACCGACAGTCCGCGGTGAGTGCGGCGGGAGTCACCTGGAGGGCGTTTACCGAACCGTGCTCTCGGTCACGAGGGTGTCGCTCTCGAGGTAGTGGTCGATGTGGTGTGCGTTCTCCTCGAGGTCTACGAGGATGTCCCGGAGGAGTTCGGCGGTGGCGTGGTCGCCGAAGTTCGTCGCCAGCTCGGTGTGGTCGCGGAGACTCTCGATGATGTCACCGTGCATGGCGAGGTCGTTCTCCAGCGACGTGCGGATGTCGTAGACGTCCTCGTCCTCGGGTTCGACCGGGGCGCGCTCCTCGCTGGCCTTCGCGCCGGCGATAGGTGCGCCACCGATTGCGCCCGCCCGCTCGGCGAGCTCGTCGATACCGTCCTCGACATCCTCGGCGGCCTCGTCGAGGAACAGGTGGATGTCGCGGAACTCCGCGCCCGAGACGTTCCAGTGGTGCTTCTTGAGCTGGTGGTACAGCACGTACAGTGCCGCGATATCCGTGTTCAGCGCGTCGACGATCTGCTCTGCCTTTTCAGTGTCGAGCCGGAGCTCGTTGCTCTCGACGGTTCCGAACTGCTGCAGGACTGTCTTCTGTGTGTTCATTGCACTTCGTACTTGCCGCTCCATCGGTATAAACCCTGCTATTGCAAAATCGAGTTTTGGATTTCGAAAAAAATATTCTCACATCCTCGATGGCCGGGTCGTCGTGCCGCTCACGAGGCAGTGGGCGGTCCGCTGGTGTCTGTCGCACGTCTGACGGTGAGTTATGTGCGTGCGTGGAGAAGATAGCGGCGAGCGATGGGAGAGGAGACAGTTCGGATACCGGTGGCCGAGACGAGCGGCGGTCCCGGTGGGTCGAGACCGGCAGGCGAGGCGGTGTCGCTGCCCGTGGTCGAGATTCTGACAGGCCGTGGATTCGTCACCGGGAAATCGGGCAGTGGAAAGAGCAACTCGGCGAGTGTCGTGGCCGAGCGGTTGCTGGACAACGAGTTCGGTCTGCTCATCGTCGACATCGACGGGGAGTACTACGGTCTGAAAGAGGAGTACGAGATACTGCACGTCGGCGCGGACGAGGGGTGTGACATCCAGGTCACGACCGACCACGCCGACAAACTGGCGGGACTGGCGCTGGAGCAGAACGTGCCAATCATCCTCGACGTGTCCAGTTACCTCGACGAGTCCGAGGCCGAGTCGGTGCTCACCGAGGTGGCACGGAGCCTGTTCGCGAAGGCGAAAAAGGAGAAACAGCCGTTTCTGTTGCTGGTCGAGGAGATCCACGAGTACATCCCGGAACAGGGGTCGGTCGGCGAGTGCGGGCAGATGCTCATCAAGATCGGCAAGCGGGGCCGCAAGCACGGACTGGGGCTCTGCGGGGTGAGTCAGCGACCGGCAGATGTCAAGAAGGACTTCATCACGCAGTGTGACTGGTTGCTCTGGCACCGACTCACCTGGCAGAACGACACGAGGGTGGTCCGGCGCATCCTCGACGGTGAGTACGCCGACGCGGTGGAGAATCTCGACGACGGCGAGGGCTTTCTGGTCACCGACTGGACCGACGATGTCCGCCGGGTGCAGTTCCACCGCAAGGAAACCTTCGACGCGGGCGCGACCCCCGGACTGGCCGACGTCGAGCGACCGGCACTGAAAAGTGTCAGCGACGACCTGGTCGCGGAACTGGCGGCCATCAGCGACGAGGCGAGCGCCCGCGAGGACCGTATCGCGGAACTCGAGCGGCGACTCGACCGCAGAGAGGCACGCATCGAGGAACTGGAGCAGGAACTCCGGGAGGCACGGAACCTCGAGTCTCTTGCCGAGCAGTTCGTCGACGCGCTCACGAGTCGTCCGGCGGTCACCGACGACGGCGGGACGGTTGTCCGGGACGGGGCGGGTCACGCCAGCGCACGCGAGAACGGTGACACTGCCCCTGACCCCGCGGTCGACACAGAACAGACCCGGTGGCCAGGTGGCTGGCGGGAGCGGCCCGGAACAGACTCGACCGGGGAAGCGGGCGGCGAGGTTGCGGCGGGCACAGACGAGAGAGCCCCGCTCAGCGCGGAGCGACTCCTCTCCAGACTCGACGCGGCACCGGGTCCCCGCGGTGACCGTCCGGGGTACGCCAGCCCCGGAGACGACGATGGCGTGACGCGGCGCACCGGGGCGCGGACAGAGGGTGTCACCGGCGACACGGCAGGAACGTCCGATGCTCCTGCTCACGATGACCCCGACGAGACACGGTCCAACACGGACCCGGAGACGGTCCAGACCCCCGGTGCCTGGCCGGGCGAGGACACGACAGACACCGCCGGCGAGGGTCAGACCGACACCGAACGGGAGGGTTCCGAACAGGTCACGGGGCAGGCGGGGGCCGGGCAGACGAGTCCCGAGCAGGCGAACACCGGACAGGTGAGCGTGGAGCGGGCCGACACCGCCGGTCCGAGGGGCGCGACAGAGACCGGCAGAACGGGAAGCGACAGCGAGGAGCGGGAGTCGCCGGAGGTCGATGGCCAGGGAGCGATGCCCGACGACGAACCGCTGGCTGTCCGGGAGTTGAAAGCCGAGGTCGGTGGACTGGAGACGACGACCCGGCGGATGCTCGCGTTCTACCGGGAGGAGGGACCGGCGTCGGTGCAGTACGCCCACTTCTCGGCCGGCGGTGACGGTGACCGGACGCAAGCGTACGCCCGCAACCGGACGCTCCGTACCCGTGGACTCGTCGGTCACGCCGGTCGCGGGCGCTACGAGTACCGCCTGCGCGAGCGACTGGCCGATGACCTCGGTGACCGCTTCGACGCGGCCGTCGTCGACGCGTACGCGACGGAGATCGAGGAAACCGTGTTAACTGTCGACTGACACCCGGAGCGGACTGTCGACCAGTGTTCGTTCCTGCTGCCGGGACAGGACGTTCAGTTTCGGACAGCGGCGAGTGCTCCGCGAAGTGCCGGCGGTCCGGTCTCGACGAGCGCCCGGGGGAGCGTCCGCCGGGCACCGTCGAGTGTGTTCGCCAGCGCGTCGCCGGCGCGCTCGGTCACCGGCTCTCCGTGACCCACGAGTATGCGGTCGGGTGCGAGTCCGCGCAGTTGCACGGGTGGCTGTGGCCGCCGGAACAGCGGCAACCCGAGCCGTTCGTCCGCGAGACACCAGTGCTCGACCGTCCCGAGTGAGTCCGGCACGAACAGCGTCCCGGTCACCTCGTGGTAGAGCATCGCCTCCTGCCAGGTCGGGAACGGTCGACAGGGAAACACCCGGAACTCGTCGGCGGGCGCGAGCGTGTACCGCTCGACGGGGGCGTCGACACGGGCCGGCACCCGCCCCATCCACGTCGGCACGTGGACAGCGACGTCGTGACGACGCGCCAGGACGCCGGCGTCGCGGGCGTGCCACGAGGAGAGCACCGCCACGCCGACCACCTCGTCGAGTGGGTCGAGTATCGTCTCCAGGTTGGTCGCGTCGAGGGGGTCGACCAGCCAGACGCCGGCGTCTGTCTCGACGGCGTGACTGGCACGCAGACCGCGCTCGTCTGGGTGTGCGATCCACGAGACGCCGGACCCCCACGCGCAGGTCTGCTCGGCCACCTCCGGGGGACCACGGTCGTAGAACATCTCACTCACAGCGGGCGCGGAAGTTCTCGAACACCGCCTCGCCCTCCTCGGTGTGTGCCACCTCGGGGTGCCACTGGACGCCGTAGCGGTCGGCGTCGACGTGGCTCATCGCCTCGACACCACAGATTTCGCTGTGTGCGGTGCGGTCGAACTCCGGGGGGACCTGCGTGACCTCGTCGGCGTGACTGGCCCACACGCGGGTGTCCGGGGCGAGCGACCCCACCAGCGGGTCCGTGCTGTCGGTTATCTCGACGGTCACGTCGGCGTACCCGCCGTAGTCGCCGGGGCCCACCTCGCCGCCGAGTGCCGCCGCCATCACCTGCATTCCGAGACAGATACCCAGCACCGGCACGTCGAGGTCAAGATACAAAGAACAGTTGCCGGTCCGGTCGATGTCCGGCCCGCCCGACAGCACCAGACCGTCGGCGTCGATATCGCCGGGCGGCGTCTCGTTGTCGACGATGTCGACGTCGACACCTATCTCGCGGAGCGCGCGCTGTTCGAGATGGGTGAACTGGCCGTGGTTGTCGACAACATCGATACGCGTCATCTGCTCGTTGTAATCTCGGGTGGTATATATGCCCCCCGCTCCCCGCGCTCAGTTCCAGTTGGTCCGGTCGAACACGAGCCCCGAGAGGGTGGCGGCGAGTTCCCGGGCCTCGGTCTCGCTGTCGGTGTGGAGGTCACCGGAGACCGGACCGGCCTCGCCGCCGACACCCTCGGACTCGGAGATAGGGTCAGTTCCGGTCGGGTACGAGCGCCAGCCCCGCGTCCGCTTGCGGAGTTCTCTGACGGCCACCTCGTCGAGTTCCGCGCCGAGATGCTGGAGGTCGTAGCGGACGATGTAGCCGCGCCGCGCGGCCCGAACCGCGACGACTGGCTGGCCGCGTTCGACACACCGGTCCCAGATTGTCCGGCGCTCGCTGTCTGTCTCGTACACCGGTACGTGGTCGGGGGCGAGTCTCTCCATACACGTAGTTGGCCTGTACCAGTATGGGTCTGTCGCTGTCGGCCTGATACTGTCGGCTGTACCTTCGTGGAACGATTCGCCACCCCGGGGTGGCGAACTGTGACATGGGCTTACAGCCGACAGTATGAACACCCCCGCACGTGGTCGACACGCCGCGGCCGACCGACGAGTGTCACGGCCGGAACGTACTAGCCGCCGGCGGTCCGATGGTCGGGTATGGAGCTGCATCTGCTCGACAGGGGTCGGATACAGGCCGACCTGAACTTCGCACTCGACGCGGAGGTGGCTGCGGTGTACAGCGACCGCTCACCGACCCTGCAGTACGAGGAGTACGCCGTCTGGAACCTGCTCGTCGACCATCCCGAGGGGACAGTGCTCTGGGACACCGGCTCACACCCGGATGCGGCGGACGGCTACTGGCCACGGCCGCTGTTCGAGGCCTTTGCCCACACGAACGCGGCCGAGCACGACCTGGAGACGGCCCTCGACGAGGTTGGGTACACCGTCGACGATATCGACCTGGTGGTCCAGTCGCACCTGCATCTGGACCACGCCGGCGGACTCTACCTGTTCGAGGAGCGCTCGGTCCCGGTGTACGTCCACCGGCGCGAACTCGAACACGCCTACCTGAGCGCGAACAGCCCCGCGGGTGACGACTCCTACCTCGCGGCGGATTTCGACCGCGACATCGACTGGCGGGTCGTCGAGGGCGACCGGCAACTGCTCGACGGGTTCGAGTTGCTCCACGTTCCCGGTCACAGCCCGGGCCTGCTCGGCGCACACATCGAACGCGAGGACGACGACATCCTGATCGCCGGCGACGTCGCCTTTCTCGCGCCCAACTACGAACAGGGCCGCGGTATGGGTGCGAGTCTGCTCTACGACTCGCGGGCACAGGCCGAGAGCCTGCGGCGTCTCCGCGACCGCGAGCGACGCACCGGCGCGACGGTGCTGTACGGCCACGACCCCGGGCAGTTCGAGCGCCTGCAGGGGTCGCTGTAGCCGGCGTCGGTATGCGGTCGCTGGCCGGTCACTGCCGTCGGTTCCACCGGGTCACTCCCGAAGATTGGTGACTGTCAGATACTCAGCAAGCATATCGGTCTGAAAATCGGCGTCTGCGACGACAAGTTCGGCCCCCGTCGAACGGGCCGTCGCGGCTATCAGGAGATCTCGCACCGACATCTCCTCGCCGTCGGTCCGAAGTTCGCACTGCATACGCGCTGCTTCC
>CAYZGA010000128.1:0-6936 GCA_964477945.1 uncultured Halobacteriales archaeon | reverse complement strand
CCGGTGATGAAGTTCTCCATCGCCCGCGGCGGCGACTGGATCGACGAGCGGGCCGCACAGGCAACCGGCACGCCCGTCGACAAGGTCACCTCGACAAAGGAGGACGACTTCCAGCTGGACTTCGAGACAGACGTCGGCGGTATCGAGGGAGCGCTCAGCATCTACTACGACAACCTGCTCGACTACGTCATCGAGAACATCATCAGCGAGGTCGACGACGAGGACGTCGAGGAGGGGCTGGACGTGCCGGTTGTCGTCACCGGCGGCACGTCGAGTCCGGACGGGTTCGAGGAGCTGTTCGCGGAGCGACTCAACGACGCCGACCTGCCGTTCTCGATAAGCGGTGTGCGCAGAGCCGAGAACCCGATGTACAGTGTCGCGCAGGGCGCGCTGGTCGCCGCACGCTCCGAGGAGGAGCGCAGCGCCGGCACCTCGGGGGAGTCCGGTGCTGGTGCCGAGGCCGAGGCCAGCGCTGAACGGTAACCAGTTCCTCGACCACCGCTCGCGGGTCGTCGAACCCGGTGCCGTCTGGTGGGACACACCACGACCGACTGTGTCACCCGGTTGCGTCGTCGTCGGTCGTCCCGTCGCTCCCCCGGAGTGCGGTTGCGACAGCCACCGACTCCTCGAGGGCATCGGGGTCGATGTCCGGCGCGGAGTCGTCGGTCGGTACCGGAGCAGCGGTCGCCCGCCCGGTTTCCTCGTCCGGGTCGCTGGACTGTCCGGTCCGCTCGAAGCGCTCTATCGCCCGGTCCCAGGACTCGACACTGGCCCGCTCGGACTCGTGGGTGGCCGTCACCCCGGCGAACCCGCAGTCCTCGCAGACGACGGCCGACCGGCCCGTCGCCTCTATCGCGTACGTGTCGAGACACCCGTCACAGCGGGGACATTCCATACGTTGTACTCTGCCAGGGACGGTAATCAATGTGGGTGTTCGGCGTCGACCCGGTTGGCCGTTGTTCGCCGGGGCCAGGGAACCAGTTATTACGAGCGCACCCGTCTGTCGACACGATGCCGGAACTCTCTCTCACCGAGGCGCAGTACGAGCAACTGGAGCAGGTCCGGGGGGACATTGAGGAGGCGTACATCGACAACTACGGCTACGTTCCCATCGAGGACGCGTTCGAGTACCTCCTCGACACGTACACGCCGCCGGACGAGCGTGACACGGCAGACACCTACGAGCGAATCGCCACCGCCGAGTACCCCCAGTTACAGCGGGTCGCCAGTGACGTGCCCGACGTTCCGGGAAGCGGCATCGACGCCGACGAGATGCGAGGGCGACTCCTCGCGGAGCTCGGTCCCGAGGTGCTCGCGGACAGACTCGACGCGGTAGGGTCGGGCGAGACGGCAACCGACACCTCCGAAGACCGGTACGGGGACAACGGCACTACGAGCACCGAAGAAGACACCGGGTCGGCAACCGACGACCGGCCGGACAGTGCGGGCACGGGTGACGAAGTCACTTCAGAGACAGATACGGGCGATGGAGACGAGAGTCCGGAGCGTGCAACCGCCGAGAACGGTTCCGGGGTGTCGGGCGGCGGCGACCCCCTCGCGGCCGTCAACCAGATGCTCCGCGAACACGACGACAAGTGGCGCGAGAGCGGCGGCGACGAACCATACGAGGTGGACCTGCCCGACGGAACGAGCGAGACGGCCCGGACAAAGGACGACGTGCGCCAGTTGCTCTTTCGTCACTACTGATACTGTCGGACGTACCTTCGGAGCGATACTCGCCACCCCGGGGTGGTGAAACTCTACGGGAGTTTACGTTCGACAGTACGACCGACACGCCGTCGGACAGGTGACCCCGCCGACTGCGTGAACGGTCCGCCGGCGAGCGGGACGGGTGTCGACATCCCCACACGGCGCGCGCGCAGGGGTTTTAGCTCAGCGTCCCCAATCACGGGACATGAGTGGTATCGACGGGGGACAGCCGGCAGACCTGTCTACGCAGGCGTGGACTGTCGGCGAGTTGAACACCGAGATACAGCAGGTGCTCGGAGAGGCGGGTGACAGGTTCCCGACGCACGTCGTCGGCGAGGTGGCCGAGGTGGACGAGTACCCGTTCGGGACCTTCTTCGAGTTGCGCGACCTGGCGGACGAGCCCGCGATCTCCTGTCTCGCCTGGGCACGTAACGTGGCCGGGTTCGAGCACGACCTGTCGCCGGGAACGGAGGCGGTGGTCGAGGCGACGGTCGATTTCTACCCGGACAGAGGTGACTGTCAGCTGCTCGTCTCGGACTACTGGCCGCTGGGCGAGAGCACGCGACAGCAGGAACTCGACAGACTCCGCGAGCAACTCGCCGCGGAGGGGCTGTTCGCGGCGGCAGACAAGCAGTCGGTTCCGGCACACCCGTCGTGTCTCGGTCTGGTGACCTCGCCTGCGGGTTCGGCCCGCGAGGACGTGTGGGCGACGGTCTGCGAGCGCTCGCCACGGACCGATGTTCGGCTCTGTGGGGCAGGCGTACAGGGCGAGGATGCGGTGCCCTCGTTGCTCGATGCGCTCGACCGGCTCGACCGGGACCCCGAGGTGGAGACGCTGATACTCACGCGCGGCGGTGGCTCCGACGCCGACCTGTGGGTGTTCAACGCCGAGCCGCTGGTGCGCCGTGTCGCGGCGTGTTCGACGCCCGTGGTCGCCGCCGTCGGCCACGAGGACGACGAGACACTCGTCGAGGCGGCCGCAGACGCCCGCGCCATGACACCGACCGAGGCGGGTGTGGTCGCGACCACGCCCGTCGACGAGCTGCTCGAGGAGGTTGCGGTGCTGGAGCGGCGGGTCGACCACGCGTACCGCACCCGTGTCGAGTCGCGGCTGGACGCGCTCGAGCGACGCATCGAGTCCGCACACGAGGCGCTCGGTCGGCGCGTGACACAGCGCGAGGCGGTCCGGGACCGGACACGGGACCTCGCCCGGCGCATCGCGCTCGCGTACGACGAGGTCGTCGCGGACCGACTCGGGACGCTCGACCGGCGGGTCGACCGCGCCTACCGGGGGCTGGCGAGGGCGCGGCTGGACGGTATCGAGACGCGCCTCGACGCGGCGATGCAGGACCGCCGGCTGGCCGCCGAGTCCGACGCGGCCACAGCCCGGGTCACCCGTGACCGACTGGACGATATCGAGGCCCGCATCGATGGGGCCTTTCGCGCCCGGGCGACACGCGAACTCGACGACCTGGAACACCGCATCGACCGCGCCCACCGCGAGCGGGTGGCCGCCGCCCGGGTCGAGGCGAGCGAGACTACTGCCCGTCGGCTCCGTGTCGCCGTCGCCGCCCTCGGCGTCCTGCTCGCGCTCGTGCTCGGGGCGCTCGTGGTTCTGCTGGCCGCCTGAGCGGCACCGGACAGTCCGACCCGGACGACAGGACCATCCGGACATCCGACAGCAGGACAGTCCAGCCGGATGTCCGACAGCGGCGTCGTCCGGCAGACTGAACACCGGGGCGGCCCCAGTCACCGACGATGAGTGACGACGACATCCAGGGGCGCATCGACCGGCTGGAGGAGATCGCCGAACAGCTAGAGGAGGGAGCGGTCGACCTCGCCACCGCGAACGACCTCCGCGAGGAGGCCGACGAGCATCTGGCGTGGCTCCGCGAGGAACTCGAACTGGAAGACGGGTCGCTCGTGGAACTCCCCGACAGGGAGTGACACGCCACACCGAGTCGCTCGCGGTGTCGACAGCGGTGGTCAGTCGTCGTACTTTGGCTCGCGGCGCTCGGCGCGTTCGAGTGCCCGTTCGAGGACCGCGTGCACGTCACCGGTGTAGCTGTCACCGTGACCCGCGTACAGTCGGTCGACACCCCCGGGGAGTCGGTCGAGCAGTTCGCGGATGCTCTCGACGAGTCGCTCGCGGGACTGTCCGGGGTAGTCGGTGCGCCCGAAACTGCCGTCGTCGAACGCGCCGTCGTTGTAGACGACGACGTCACCGGAGAACAGCGCCCGGTCACCGACCAGCGAGACGTGGTCGTCCGCGTGTCCGGGGGTGTGGACTGCTTCGACGGTGGTGGAGCCGACGGTGAGTTGGTCGCCGTCACGCAGTCGGTGTGTCCGGGCCGGGTGGTCGCCGTGTGCGTAGAGGTCGGGGTCGAACGCCGACAGGACGGCGTCGAGTTGGCCGACGTGGTCGCCGTGCTGGTGGGTCAGCACCACCCGCGAGAGGTCGTCGACCGTCTCGCGAACGGTTTCGACCACGCCGTCCATCGCGCCCGCGTCCACGAGGGTCGGTTCCGCGCCCGTGACGAGATACGCGTTACAGGTGAACACCGCTGCGTCGGCTGTGACGTTCGTGACTGCCATACCGGACCGTCGGTCGCCGGCGGCTTGAACCTGATGTCGGTCGCTTTTTACCCGACAGGACCGTTCAGACACGTATGAGCGAACACTCCGGCGACAGACAGACCGGGTCGCGCGACGCGACAGAGGAGTCGGACGCTGACGGCGGAGTCGAGGAGTCCCGGGCCGACGAGGGCGACGGCGACAGCGAGACGGGGCTACCGGAACTGCTGTCGGTGCTCGGAGCCGACGTGTCCGCGCAGGTTGCCCCGGACGGTCGCGTCGACCCGTCGGACGTCGACGTCGACGAGGAGTTGCGCCAGGCGGTACAGCAGCGGGAGGCAGAGACACTCGCACGCGGGTTCGCGGCCCTCGGCGAGGTGGTCACGCGGTTCGAGGCGGACCTGAGTGCGGAGCGCGAGCGCACATCGGAACTCGAATCACGCCTGCGGCGCAAGCAGGCCGAGTTCCAGAACTACAAGAAACGACAGACAGAGCGCATGGAGGAGGAGCGCGAGCGGGCGACCGAGGACCTCGTGGAGCGACTGCTCGACGTGCGGGACAACCTGTCTCGGGCGCTCTCGACCGACGAGGACGCCGACATCCGGGGCGGTGTCGAGACGACACTCGACCAGTTCGACCGGGAACTCGACCGCGAGAACGTCGACCGCATCGAGCCGTCGGTCGGCGAGCCGACAGACCCCGTCCGGCACGAGGTGCTGGCGACTGTCCCCTCCGACCAGCCGGCAGACACCATCGCTGACGTCCACCGCCCCGGCTACGAGATGGCCGGCAAGCTGCTCCGGCCGGCGCAGGTGACGGTCAGTGACGGGCAGCACGCACCGGACTCCGCCGGTGACGCGGGCACATCCGACGAGATGGCCGACTCTCCCGACGAGGCGGCCGGCGAGCAGACCCACACCGACCCGGGGGAGACGACCGACGGACCGGACGCCGATGTCGACGAGACAGACGGGTCGTAGCCATCCACGGCGGCCGACAGGGTTGCGTCGACCGTTCGGGGGCGACCGGTAACCGCGTGTCTCGACTGGAGTCGACGGCGTGTCACAGGTGCAACGCAACCGTTAATCTCGTTCGCCCGAAGCACAACCCGTGCGTGTCGAGAACAGCTTCATCGGGGCGAGGCAGGTCGGTGAGCGGACCGAACAGCGTCTCTGGGAGCAGGGCGTGACCCGCTGGGACGCGTTCCACCGGGACTGCCGGGGTATCGGATCCACGCGGGCCGAGTGCATCGAGCGGTACATCGACGGTGGGCAGGAGGCGCTCGCGGACGGTGACGTGGCGTTTTTCGGCGAGCGGTTCCCCTCCGAGGAGCGCTGGCGGCTCTACGAGTCGTTTCGCGAGCGGGCCTGCTTTTTCGACATCGAGACGACCGGGCTGGACGCCCACACGAGCGTCGTCACCACGGTCACGCTCCACCAGAACGGCGACACCCGGACACTGGTCAGGGGTGACGACCTGACCCGTGACCGGCTCGTGGCGGCGTTCGAACCGGCGGACCTGCTCGTGACGTTCAACGGGGGGAGCTTCGACATCCCCTTTCTGGAGTCGTCGTTCGGAATCGACCTCGACCGGCCACACATCGACCTGCTGTGGACCTGCCGACGGGCCGGTCTCGACGGCGGGCTGGACGGTGTCGAGGACAGTCTCGGCATCGACCGGGCACACCCCGACGTGGACGGTCGCGACGCGATCCGGCTGTGGCGCGAACACGAGCACGGCAGGGACGGCGCGCTGGAGCAACTCGTCGCGTACAACCGCGAGGATACACTGAACATGGTCCCCGTCCTCGAGCAGACCATCGACCGACTCGACCGGCAACTGCTCCCCGCCGACCGACGCGAGGGCTGACCCCGGGGTTCGGCGGTGCAGACGAGCACTGCGGCAGTGCACACGAGCACCGTGGTGGGTGCGAGTCGCGGGAGTCGGACAGCGATCACCGGATGGTGATGTGGTCGGACTCCTCGTTGAGGGCGAGGTTCGTCGCGATCTCGGCGTTCCGGACGGCGTACTGCGCGGTCTGGTCGAGACTGACCAGCACCTCGCGGACATCGAGCAACTGGTCGTTGCTCAACTCGGGGAGGTCGGCGAGAATCTCCTGTTCGCGGGTGTCCATCTCGCCGAACTGCTCGCGGACTTTCGTGGCGGTGTCGTAGTCGCGCTCGACGGCGGCCTCGACCGCCGTTCCGGTGAGTTCGTCGACCTGGTCGGTGAACTCGCGGATGCGGCGCATCGTCGTCTGGTCGATGTTGAGCGTGTGTCCCTCGGCGTCGAGCACCGTCTCGGCGATGTCCTCGGCGTTGTCGGCGATGAGTTCGAGGTTCTTCACGATGGACCGGTAGCCGATGAGCGGGAAACTGTCCGACAGTCCGACCGAGCGTGCGAGATTCGGGTTCTGGTAGGCGGTGAAGATGAGCCGCAACAACAACACGAATATCTTGTTGGCCTGTCGCTCGCGGTTGAGCGCGCGCTGTGCGAGGTCCGGGTTCTCGTGAGCGAGTGCCTTTACGGCCTCGTTGCGCATCGTCGACCCGGTGGATTCGAGCCGTTCGAGCAGATTGTCGAGTCTGAAGTCCTCGGCGTCGACCGAACACCGGATGGCGATGCTGTCCGGGGTCTCCTCGATGACACCCA
>CAYZGA010000127.1:0-6937 GCA_964477945.1 uncultured Halobacteriales archaeon | reverse complement strand
CTGGTGTGGAGTCGACCGGCCGTGTCGCCCAGCACCACGTCGACATTGTTTGCCCGGGCGTACTCGACGGCGTCGTAGATGACCGCTGTCGGGTCCGACCCCTGCTCGTGAGAGATGACCTTCTTGTCGAGGTTCCGGGCGTGCTGTTCGAGTTGCTCGTTGGCACCGGCCCGGAACGTGTCGCCGTTCGCCAGCACCGTCGAGAGCCCCCGTTGCTCGAAGTAGGCGGCGAGTTTGGCGATGCTCGTGGTCTTGCCGACGCCGTTGACCCCGGTGAAGACGATAACAACCGGCTTGTCGCTGTTGGCGATACGGGCGTCGAAGTCGAACTGGCCGACGCTGATGACGTCGTACAGCGCCTCGCGGAGCGCGTCCCTGACGATGTTGCCGGTGCTCTCCAGTCGGCCGCGGGTCTCACCCAGCAGGTTCGCCTCGACGCCGTCGAGTATCTCCTGTGTCACCTCGTACTCCACGTCACTCCGCAGGAGCGCGAACTCCAGTTCGTCGAGGTGGGTCTCGAGGTCGTCCTCGTCGATGACGGTCTTTCCGGTCGCGATAATCTTCGCCCGCTCGGTCAGACTCCGCCCGTCGTCGGCGTTTTCTTCACTGTCAGCCGGAACGTCTGCGCTCTCACTGCCTGTCTCGCTCTCGACCGTGGTCGTCGTGTCGTCGCCCGCTGTCACCTCGGACCCGGGTGTGGTCCCGTCCGGTTCGACAGCGGCCGTCCCGTCACCGGCCGTTGCGGTGGCCGTCTCGGTGTTCGCGGTCGGTCTCTCACCGTGCGACTCCGCGGTCTCACCCTCGGTGGGCGGGACTGACTCGGACTCCGCGTCGGTGTCGTCGGGTGTGTCGTCCGGAACTGCCTCCTCGTCGACGTCCTCCTGGGTATCCTCGGTGAAACTGCTGAGTTTGTCCTTGAGTCCGTCGAACATCTGGCTATCCGTCTTGTTGTTGCTGCATCTGCTGCATCTGCTGTGCGCGGGCCTGCTCGATGCGCTGTTCGAGCTTCTCGGTTTCGTTTTCGAGTTCTGCCATGTCCGAGCGCAGTCCGTCGATCCGGTCGTCGAGCGTCTCCTGCTTGGACTCGAGTGTCGAGACCGCGCCCTCGCGGTCGCGCTCCGCCGCGTAGTCGGCACCGAGTGTGACGACCACCTCGTCGATGTCCTGCACCTCGGCCCGGACGTACGCGCCGCCACCCAGCGGGACCTGCACTGTCGCTCCGCTCTCCAGTTCGTCGAGCGCCTCGATCGCCTCGTCGATGTCGCGTTTCTCGTCCTGGAGACTCTGGATCTCCGCCTCGACTGCCTCCTGGTGCTGTTCGAGCTCCTCGAGTTGTGCCGCGAGTTCCTGCATCTGACCGCCGCCGCCACCGATACTCATTGTTCCACCCCCTCAATCTCGACCTGTCCCCGCGTGAGCGCGTGACGGGACCCGAACTCGGCGTAGACGTGTTCGACGGCCACGTCCTCGTTCTCGGCTGTCTGTGCCGTCTCGAACGACTGCCACCCGCTGGGCGTCTCCCAGCGACCGGTCACTGTGTACTCGGTCATATCTATACTGTGGGGTGTCGCCGGGGAAGTATCTTCCCATGCACGAATCGGTCGAGTCTGGACTGCCACCTGAACCGCGGTCCGGGTGCGCGACAACTCGCGGGGCCTGGTCGGGGGTCAGTCCAGAACGGGAACCCGGTGTGAGGGGACGAGGGGTGACCGGGGACCCGAACCTGGAAGGGGGGAAACGGAACCGGGGGCCGTGGTCAGAGCGGGACGTGGGACGAACGGACGTGCCCTGACAGTGTGTGGGGCGCCACTCCGGACAGATGGGAGTCCACGAGGTGAGGCCGTGATGGCGCACCCGGACGAAATTAGTTCCCGGTGATAATTAAACGTTCGTCAGACGCGTGTGTGACCCGTGCCTGTCCGGGGGTTTTTGTCCGGCGGCCCGCTCGTCAGTGTATGGACTGGGAGGCGCTGTTCGAGCGCGCACGAGCGTACGACGTGACAGCAGAGGAGGTCAGCGAGACACTCGCGGCCCGGCGCGAGCGATGAGCGGCGACCGGACCGAGGGCCACGACGCCCACCCGGCGCGGGTCACCGCCGACGCGGACGTGCTCGCGGCGGACCTGCTCGTCGGCGGTCCAGCACGGGCGGCGCTGTCACAGATTCGGGCACACTCCTGGGTGAAACTGGTCGCGAGTGACCCACTGCTCGACGACGCGGCCGGTGTTATCGAGCACCTCGCCGACGAGCGTCTCGCCGCAGACTGGCGGTCGGTCGCCGAGCGCGAGCGGGTGGCCGTCTCGCACCCGGCCGACGACCACCCCGGACTCGGCTCCGCCTACCGCGGTGACGCCGCACACCTGCTGACCTTCGACCCGGACCTGGCGAGCGCACAGGCCAACCGCTCGGTCCGGCCGTACGTCTCGCTCAGCATCCGCACGCCCGACGCCTTCACGCGCCTGTTCGACCCCGCCGGTCTCTACGAGCACCTCCACGACGACGAGTACCCCGGTCCCGACCGGGACCGACCGGGACCCGACGTGTGACGGGAAATCTGTGGGTTTTTGCGTTCGCCCGCACTACCCGTGGTATGAGCGACCCGACGAAGATCGTGCTCGCGACACTCGGTGCATCACTGCTGCTCAGTGCGTTCCTGTTCGTGAACGTCGTGTTCGCCTGATGTTCACCGAACGGTCCCTCTCCGACCCGGTTGCCGGCGTCCGCGAGAGACACGCGGCCGACGCGCTGGTGCTCGACTGTGCACACGACTTCGAGACGTTGCCGGGCGCACAGGCCGAGGACCTCGGACTCGTCGTCGACGCGCTCGACCCCGTTTCTCACCCCAACGAGTGGCTCCCGCCCGACACGCCGGACGTGCTGACCCGCTACGCCGAGGCGGGGCTGACAATCGGACTGCCCGGTGACGGCAGTGTCGCGTGGACACGACAGACTGACGCGCCGGTCGTCCTGTGCAAACCACGGCTGGACGGGTCGCCCGATGCGTTCGCGGACTTTCTCGTCGCCGAGGCGCTCGTCCAGGTCGGTCTCGGCGAACCGGAGCAGTTTCTCGGGTTCTTCGGGGAGACGTACCCGGCGTTCGCGGCGGCGCTCCGCGACGCGCTCGACCCTGTCGAAATCTACCAGGTTGCAGCCGCCTGCTACGAGGCGTACCTCGGTCTCGCCACACGCGAGACGTTCGCCGCCTGGGAGGGACCGCTGTTCGAGGCGTGGTTCGACGCCGGCGAGCGACTCGACGACCGACTCGCGGACCTCCCCCGGGCGCTCGCCTACGGTGAAACCTCGGTCGGCGACGCCGCAGAGCTGGCCTGTAGCGCCGTCAAGCACGCCGGCGAACTCCCGCCGCCGTTCGCGGCACTCGACGCCGAACTCTACCGCGAACACGGCTCCGGGTACGCCGTCGAGTGGGCCGAACGGACCGCGGAAACCTTCGCGTGAGACCGCGTCTGCGGCGCGAGGAGTCGAGGCTCTGTGGCCCGTGTCAGGCAAACTCGATACCGTCGAGTGTCGTCACCTCGCCGAACAGCCACCCGGCGTGGTCCAGCGCGTACTCGTGGTCGCTCTCCTCGATGTAGCCGATGGCGTCCTCGGCGAGCACCGGTCGGTAGTCGCGCAGGCCGGCACTGCCGGCCGTGTGGAGCACGCAGACGTTCGCCAGCGTCCCGGCGAAGACGAGATTGCGCACGCCGTGGGCGTCCAGCCACCCCTCCAGCTCGGTCTGGTGGAACGCGTCGTAGGTGTGTTTGACCACGACCAGGTCCTCCTCGCGGGGGGACAACTCCGCGACGAGTTCGGCCTCCCAGGAACCCTCGACAACGTGTTCGCCCCAGCGGTCGAACTCGTCGTAGTAGTGGTTGCCCTCGAACTGTCCGGGTGGGTGGACATCACGGGTGAAGACGACGTGTGCATCCGCCGCCCGTGCCCGCTCGACCAGTCGCGTGCAGGGCTCGATCGCATCCTCGCTCCCCGGCGCGTAGAGGCTCCCGTCGGGGTGACAGAACCCGTTCTGCATGTCGACAACCACGACTGCCGTCTGTGCTGGGTCGAGAGACATACACTCCGGTTGTGTCTCCAGTGTCGAAAATCTGTCCGTCCGGTGAGTGGGTGACGGGAGTCGGTGCGCAGGGGAGCGGCGAACCGAAACGACCGTGTGGCTCGGCCTCGGTAACAGACTCGTGGAGTACGTCTCGGACCGCCAGCGGAACCCGTTTGGACACGACTCGCCCTGTGAGTCGGCGGTCCCGGGTTACGGTGACGTGGACGCTCACTTCCACGTCGTCGGTGACCACCCCGGCGTTCACGGCGGCACGGAGACGGGGATTCCGTTCACCGGCCGCCCGTGGTCGGACCGGTTCTTCGACGCGCTCGCCGACGGTGGCCTCGTCACGCTGTCCGGTTCCGGGACAGACTGCCCCGGTACCTTCCTGTCGTACCTCTCGATGTGCCCGCCCGAGGCGATGGAGGGTTCGGCCACCAGCGTGTACGCCGAGATGGAGCCGTACTTCGACGCGGAACTCCGGGCGATAACCGCACACGTGTTGCTCCCCGTCGGGACGCGGGCGACAGAGCACGTGCTCGGCACCTGTACCTCGCTGTCCACCGACCGGACCGCCCGGACACTGCACGCGGACACGCTCGACGGTGCCGGCTGGCTGGTCGTCCCGGTCGCTGACCCCGCCGGGTGGACCGACGACGACGCCGACCGACTCGTCGGGACACTTCGCGCCCTCCACGAACGGGACTACCGCCAGCAGTCGGACCTCGGCCGCTTTCTCCCCGGCGAGGAGCCGTATCTCGTCCGGTGACCCTGTCCGTCAGGTTGAGAAGCGGTCGGTGCCTCGTTGGAGTGTGGAGTTCGAGGTACTCGGTCACCCGCCGGACGCGCCGACGTTACGGCTCGACCACGAGCGCTTTGCCTACGCCGGCAAGTTCGTGATGTCGAACACCGGCAAGACAGTCGCGCGCGACTCCGGCGAGGATGCCCGCGACGGTCCCGACTGGGCCGAGAACGGTATCGCCGGTGCCACGTCGTTCAGCGCGGACCACGACGACCCGGACCACGTCCGCATCAGGTACGTCACGGTCCGCGAGGACCGCCGCGGCGAGGGTATCGGGCCGCGACTGCTCCGGTTCACCGCCGACGCGCTCGCCGGGCGGTTCGAGGCGGTCGCCATCGCGGTCAACAACCCCATCGCCTACCAGGCCGCCTACCGCGCGGGCTTTGTCTCGACGGGCCGGGAGACGGGGCTGGCTGAACTCCTTCTCCGCTACGACCCCGACGCGGCGACCGTCGACCGCTACCGCGCGGGCTTTGCGGTCTTCGAGACGCGGGACCTGCCCGACCGACAGCAGGCAGTCATCGAACGCAACGCCGACGGCGACCCGCCACCGGTCGTCGACGTGCCCGAACGCGCCTGAGAGACCCGTCTTCGATTTCGTCGTCGACTGCCTGTCAGGCGAACGGGTTGTCGGGCGTCTCCAGTCGGGTGACGGCACCGAGCGTGTCGAAGTCGTCGTCGAAGGAGTACAGGTACTCGATGCCCTCGCGCTGCATGTGCGCGACGACGGTCGCATCCCCGAACGACAGTCCATCGTAGGTCTGGAACAGGTCGACGGCCCCGGCGAAGTCCTTCTGTGCCGCGTGGCGTACCTCGAACCCGGCAGACTGGTTCAGTCGTTCGTACATTTCGACAGCCGTCGCGTGGCGTTTCCGCTCGTGTATCCAGTTGAGCGTCTCAAGGACGATGTAGTTCGTCACCCGTCCTGTCGGGAGGTCGCCGTGGTCCATCTCGCGGACAATCTCCATGGCAGTGTCGTGGCGTTCGTCGTCAACGTCCACCATCCCGACGAGGACGCCTGTATCGACGCCTGCCACCGCCATCAGTTGTTCTCCGAGAGCGCGGGGTCGTCCTCGTTCCCGGCGAGGTCGTGCGTTTCGGACCCGCCACCGCCCATCGACACCGACTCGAAGTCGTCGAAGGCTCCGTATCGTTGCTTGACGACCTCGACCGAGAGTTCCCCATCGTCGTCGACCTCCCAGCGGAGCTTGTCGCCCGGCTCGATGTCGAGATGTCGTCGGAGCGATGCTGGAATCGTGACCATCCCCCGGTCGCTGACTGTGGTCTCCTCTGTTGCCATACGCGACGGTACAGCCGCTCTCGTGATACATGTTGCGCCACATGTACGTATCGTATCACTCGTATAACTTTTTTACAGTTCGTGGACCAGTTGCCGGTACTAGAGTGCTCCGGTTGCGTCGAGATACGCGCGTACGTCGAGCAGGAGATGCCGATAGTGTTCGAGACCTGCAACGCGGCGTGAACCTGCTTCGGGGTTGCGTGCCCGGCGTCAACAGCGTCGCATCGGAGAGACGACCTCGTGCTGCCGCACGGTCATTCTCGCCGTCAGAGTGTGACCGCCCCGTGTGTGAATTCACCACATGCGAATAGATTTTTGCGTTTCCGAAAACGAGAGGGTGAAAATACGAAAGCATTATGAGTGTCTCGCCCGTTCATTCAGTTGATTAAGAGCAGATGGCTACACTCGAAATCGAGAACCTACACGCAGATGTCGCAGAGGAGGGCGGTGAAACCATCCTCCGTGGTGTGGACCTCACCGTCGACAGCGGGGAGATACACGCCCTGATGGGACCGAACGGGAGTGGCAAGTCGACGCTCGCGAAGGTCACCGCCGGTCACCCGGCCTACGACGTGACCAAGGGGAGTGTTCGGCTCCGCCTCGACGGTGACGAGTTCGACGAGGAGATTCCCGAGGACATGCGCGAGTGGGAACTGCTCGACCTCGAACCCAACGAGCGAGCGGCGCTCGGTATCTTCCTCGGGTTCCAGTACCCGGTCGAAATCGAGGGTGTGACGATGGTGAACTTCCTCCGGACGGCGCTGAACGCCAAACTCGAGGAG
>CAYZGA010000126.1:0-7008 GCA_964477945.1 uncultured Halobacteriales archaeon | reverse complement strand
CTCCGGCCGCCGCCGTGCGCACGGGCGACCCGCCGACGACTGACTCGTGTGTGCCAACAACGATACACGGTGGGTCCGGGTTACTGCCGTGACTGGCCAGTCGGTCCGCGTCGAGAGAATCTGGTCACCGACGCCGAAGAACAGCACCGTCGGGGTGTATCCGACTTCTCTGGGAGTATACGATTCCCTTGTTCGCAGCACAAAGAGCGTGCGTCGCCACCGACAGGGCACCCGTACGGCGTCGTAGGCGTGCTGTCACCACCCGCGGCCCTGCAGGGAGTCCCGAGACCCCGGGACCGGTCGACTCGAAGCGTTTCGTGATACCGAGACGCGGTGTCTCACCACCTGCACTCGAGCCGGTTACTCTCGATTGCGGAGGTTCTCGACGTGCTGTTCGAGCTCGTCGAGAGCCTCGGATATCTCTTCCTGTGCCTCGGCGCTGATATCCTCTGCCTCGTCTGTGACCGATTCCACAGTGCCGCGAACGCGGTTGACGACGTCTGTGTTATCGTTGGATTCAGACATTACAGTAGAATATACCTTCTCCAGGCAAATATATGTGGTGTTCTGTTAACCGCCTGCGACACCGCCGGCTCCATCGTGAGGGCAGACAGGCGGGCTCGCACCCCCCACCTGTGCCGTACCGTGCACCGTGTGTGTCAGGCTGGATACGCCGGGGCTGAGTCGAATATGCAGACCAACAGTATTTTTCTCCCGGTGTCAGTACGGGGAGGCGATGGAGCCGCTCGAAATCGGTTTGCGGATACTCGGTGGTATCGTCCTGATCGGGGTGAACGCCTACTTCGTCGCGATCGAGTTCGCGCTGACCCGCGTCAGACAGTACCCGAAGTCGGAGTTCAATACGCCCGGACTCGAACTCGCGTGGGAGATGACCAACGACCTGGAGTTCTACCTGACGACGTGTCAGGTCTGGATTTCCGGGACCAGTATCGCGCTGGGAATCATCGCCGAACCCGGACTGGCCGCACTGTTCGAACCGCTGTTCGAGAACACGACACTCGCATCGGTCGGGGCGGGTTCGTTACTCGGGTTCTTTCTCATCAACCTGGTTCATCTCACACACGGCGAACAGACACCGACGTATCTCGGCGTCGAACGCTCCAAGCAGGTCGCCCGGTACGGGGCACGACCGCTGTACTGGTTTGCAAAGATACTCGCACCGGCTATCTGGGTTGGTGACTCGGTCGCAAAGGCAACGCTCGGTCTGTTTGGCGTCCAGATGACACAGTCCTGGACAGAAACCGGCGAAGATGTGATCAAGACCCGTGCGGACCTGCGGAACCGACTCGGTTCGGTTCTCGAAGAGGGCGACCTGACCGAGGAACGCCGTGCGGAGGTGATGAACGCCCTGACCATCGGCGAGCGGTCGGTCAGAGAGGTGATGATACCCGCCGAGGATATCGTCGCACTGTCGACAGCGGTGGCGTTCGAGGAGAACCGTCAGCGGATGATGGCGGAGCCACACACCCGGTACCCGCTGGTCGGCGAGACGATGACCGACCTCGTGGGGGTCGTGTACTCGCCGGTCCTGACGAGACACCGCGACGAACTCGCCGCGGGGGAGCGTGACCTCGCCGAACTGGCTGCGCCGCCGATGACCCTGTCACCGGATGTCGACGTTAGCGACGCCATCGACCAGTTCCAGACCGAGAATCAGGAACTCGCACTCGTTATCGAGGACGGCGAGGTTGCCGGGATGGTCACCGTGACCGACCTGTTCGAGTCGGTGATGGGCGATATCGAGGATCCGATCGATGTCGGGGATTCGAGCGATATCAGGTCCACGCCGACAGGCGGGTCCACCTGAGCGGGTGTGCCCGTCCACTACGCGGTGTCCCCGACAGTCATGACCGGGACCGGCGCCAGACGCACGGTCTTCTCGGCGACACTGCCGAGCAGAATCCGATCCACACCGCGCCGTCCCGTTGTCGCCATCCCCACGGCGTGTACGTCGTTCGATTCGATGCAGTCGAGAATCGCGTCAGCCGGTGTTCCGTGTTCGACGTGACCGACAGTCTCCGGAACCCCGCGCGCCTCGGCCTCCGAGACGACGGTGTCGACGGCGTCGGTTGCGGCCTGCTCGCTCTCCGCACTGGCACTCCCTGACCGGTCGAGGATAGTGTCGTCGACGACAGACAGGACGTGCACGGTCGCGTCGAGCGACGCCGCGAGCGAGAGTGTCTCCCCGGCAGCACGTGTCGCGGCGTCGCTTCCGTCCGTCGGGACGAGGAGTCGCTCGTAGGGGAACACGAGTGTCTCGTCGGGTTGCATCCGAACCGTGAGAACGGGCACCGACGAGAGCCGGACGACCTTCTCGGAAACACTCCCGATGACGTACCGCGAGAGCCCCTCTCGACCGTGGGTCGGCATCACAATCAGGTCCTGGTCGAACTGGTCGGCGTACCTGGCGATAGTCGGGGCTGGATGACCCTGAACGACGTCGGTGTCGTGCGAGACGCCGAGTGTCTCCAGTGTCTGGGCGGCCTCGTCGACGATGTCCTCGCCCTCCCGCGCGAGCACGTCGACGGTGTCCCCCTGAATAACGGTGACGCTGTCGCGTGCCGTGTCGGCGACGTAGAGCACCTGGACGGTTGCGTCGGCCCAGTGTGCGAGTTCACCCGCGTGGTGGAGTGCATCGGTCGCCCCGTCGCTCCCGTCGTACGGGAGCAGAATGTTCTCGTACATGACTCGACGGAGGTACGTCTGCCAGGGATATACCGGTTTGCCCGCAACCGCACGCTCTCGTAGTCGGACGCCTCGCTTCGGTCGACGGGACGGCCCGCCCGGTTGAAGATGAACCGTAGGCACAGTGCCGTCAGCGGACCCCACCAGAGCCGGGACCGGAGCGCCCTCCGGTCGCCGACCCCCCGCCCGTGTCGAGTTCGTCGAACACCGACCCGAACTCGTCCGGGCGGCTCTTTTCGGTGGCGTAGAAGTACAGGCCGGTCTTGACGATGCCGCCGAGTGTGTAGCTCACCAGTTGCACCACTGCCACTCCAGCGACGAGCAGCGGCACCCCGACCACGAGCATGTCAAGCGCGAACAGGGCGTACGCGCCCGGGCCCAGCAGTGGCACCCCGGCCAGAGCCGCTATCACGTTGATACCGACGAGGCTGACCGGTGTCTCGCCGTACGTCTCTTTGAACGTCTCCCCGCTCCGGGTGAACATCTCCCGGAGCGACGGCCGCTCGAAGACGACCACCGGGACGACAAAGAACGTCAGGACCGTCCAGGCCATCCCGACGACAGCACTGAGTACCTGCGCGACAACCGAGTCCGATGACTCGCTGATGCTGTTGAGGATGAGTCCGACAGTAGCACTGATCAGTGCCCAGGCAAAGAGTTGCCGTTTGACCCCCCAGGCGGCGCGGACCCCGGCTCTCAGTGACGGCTCCCTGCCGTCGAGAACCGCCCGCGTCTGATCGACCAGAGCCGCGGCAAAAAACGTCGAGAGAAACGCTGTGCCGAGATACAGGCCGGCGAGCGTGACCAGACCGAGAACCGCGACGGGGCCGTCGACATCGAGGACCACCGCTCCGAGCAAGGGCGTGAGAAGTGCCGCGACGAACGCGAGACTCGCAGCACCACTCACAACCGGAAAGACGGTCAGTCGAGGGTTGTCGCGCAACACGCCGACGCTTTGTTTCGTGAGAACGAGTCCTGTCTTGAGTCGACCGAGCACTCCCATACACCTGTGTAGAACCCAGCCTTGCTTCTGTACACGTACTAGGCACACAGACGTGAGTGTGCGCGAGAGTACTAGGCATACAGAGTCGCACACGACGAGACGCGGGGCCGACCTGCAGGAGCCTCTCAAGCGGGCCCTCGGCGAGAGGCTGCACAGGTCAGACTGCCGCGAGGCGGCGATGGTGGTCGCACAGCAACATCCGGAACTCGTCGCCGAGGGGTACGACCTCGACACGGCGTGACGGCGTCGTTCTCTTGCCGACTCTCGACCTGGGCGACTCGTTGCCGACCCCTCAGGCGGTGTCGACGTTCGAGTGTTCGCGCGTTTCCTGTTTGGCGACGTTGTACCCGTACACGTACCCGGCGGTTCCGAGTGTGACACCACCCGCGATTGCGCCCGGTGGACCGAGCGTAGCACCGACGACGGAACCGGTGAATCCTGCGACCAGCGATGTTCGAACCGCCACTTCTTCCGGAGAACCGTTCATCATGAGTCCGGTCTCTCGTAGGGTGTGGGTGGTAATGAATGTCTAGCCACGATACAGCGGGACTGCACCGACACGCGGTCCGGTCCCGCGTCGGACCCCGCGGTGTCGTCACCGCGTGTCTTGATATCCTGAACCCGTTCCTCACGGTAGGCGGTGTGGGTGGTCTTGACCTCCTGGTGGCGGGGCGCATCCTGTGCGAGTTCGGCCTGTTCACCGTCAACAACCTCGGGGTCAGTCGGTTCGTGACCACCCTCATCGTGAACTGCCTCCACAACGTCCTCGAGCGCATCGGGCGCCTCCCGACTCGTCTTGCCCTGGGCTGTCAGTCCGTGGTCGAGGTTGCGTGCGGTCCATTGGCTGTCTGGACTCTGTTGCAGCCGGATATCTCGACGGGGACCACTCTGGTCAGTCTGCCGCCATCTGTACTGCCCGCTCTGAGATAGACCCTGGCCCGGGGAGACAGACAGTCCAGACCAGTCGTCTCCTCGCGGGCGTGACACCCTGGACGACTGCTCGGAATCCCGCAGTTCGTCATCGGCAACAACCTCCGCGAGACGGGCGAACTCGAAACCCGCGACGGTGAGACCAGTTACATCGCCCGCGGTGACCTGCCGGGGCTGTTTGCGTAGCGCTCAGCGGTCGTGCTGGTCCCGTGTGTGGGTACCGGAGCGGACAGACAGAGCGGGTGGGCGCGGACACCGCTGACGGTCGACTGTCGAAAGCGGTATTCACGGCGAGCGACCAGTGACTGTATGCGCGCAGCAGTGTTCGACGGTCCTGGCGAGATTGCCATCGAGGAGCGGCCAACCCCCGAGGTGACGGGGCCGCGCGAGGCGGTGGTCCGTGTCACACACACCGCAGTCTGTGGCTCGGACCTCTGGTTCTACCGCGGCGACAGCGACCGCGACCCCGGCTCCCGTGTCGGGCACGAGCCGATGGGTATTGTCGAGTCGGTCGGGTCGGCGGTCCGCTCGGTCGACCCCGGTGACCGCGTGCTCGCGCCCTTCGTCATCAGCTGTGGCCGGTGTGAGTTCTGTCGAAAAGGGCTGCATACCTCCTGTGTGAACGGCGACTCCTGGGACGGCGCACAGGCCGAGTACGTCCACGTGAGCGAGGCCGACGGGACGCTCGTGCGCGTGCCCGACCGCTACGCCGACGACGAGTCGGCCCTGGAGGCGTTACTCCCGCTGACCGACGTGATGGGGACCGGCCACCACGCGGCGCTGAGCGCCGGTGTCGGTGAGGGTGATACGGCGGTGGTCGTCGGTGACGGCGCGGTCGGACTCTGTGCCGTGCTCGCCGCGCGGCGACTGGGGGCCGAGCGCATCATCGCCGTTGGTCACCACGAGGACCGTCTCGACCTCGCAGCGTCGCTCGGTGCGACAGAGACGGTCGCGGAGCGCGGCGAGGCCGCGGTCGAGCGGGTACGCGAACTGACATACGGCGGTGCGAACCACGTCCTCGAGTGTGTCGGGGCGGCGGGTGCGATGGAGGCGGCGATCGACAGCTGCCGTCCGGGCGGGACCGTCGGGTACGTCGGGGTCCCCCACGGTGTCACCGACGAGGGACTCGACGTGTTCTCGCTTTTCACCGACAACATCACGCTCCGTGGCGGGGTTGCCCCGGTTCGGGCGTACGCCGAGGAACTGATGGACGACGTGCTCGGCGGCACGCTCGACCCCTCACCCGTGTTCACGAAGACCGTCGACCTCGGCGGCGTGCCCGAGGGCTACCGGGCGATGGACGAGCGCGAGGCGATCAAGGTGCTCGTCAGGCCCTGACACAGGACCCGGGCGTCTGCGGCGGGTCGTCCGGTCAGGACTCGTCGAGTGCGACGGGGACACCCGCCGTGGCCACGTCGGCGGCAAAGGCCCGGGAGTCAGTCTCCAGTGCGTCGAACGTGTTGTAGTGGACGGGAACGACCAGTCCGGGGTCGGTGGCCGCCGCGAGGTCGGCGGCCTCGGCCCGGTCCATCGTGAACGACCCGCCGATGGGCGGACAGAGAACATCCACGTCGAGCTCGGCGTGGCCGTCGAGCACGTCGGTGTCGCCGGGCCAGAACAGGCGGGTCCCGTCGACCGAGAGGAGGAACCCACAGCCCCGGCCCTCGGGGTGGAACGGGGTCCCGTCGGCACCGACGCGCGGGCCGTCGGGGTCGTTGTACGCCGGGACGGTCCAGAACAGAACGTCGGCGGCGACACCCTGCTGTTCGGCCCCGACGGTCCGGACCTCGTGTGGCAGGTCCGCGAACCGGGGCAGGTCCCGGCGGCCTCGCCGTGGCTGGATGCCCTCGAAGGCGAGCACCGTCGCGTCCGGGGCCGCGACCCGGTCGATACCGTCCGGGTCGTAGTGGTGGCGGTGCGTGACACAGACCAGATCGCCGTCCTCGGGTCGGGTGTCTGTCGCCGGCGGGTGCGCGTCGGCCACCGCCGGACTGTCGGCGGTCCACTCACCGGTCAGCACACCGTACCGGCCGGGGTCGAGGTAGACCACGGTCTCTCCGGCCGCGATACGGATTGTCGCGTACCCGAGCCAGTCCAGACTGAGTCCGTCGTACGTGACTGTCATGTCCCGGTCTTGGACACAGCGATACAAGGGCGTTCGGCTCGCGGGTCACCGTTGTTTCCCCCCGTGGTGGGCCGGCGTGGCCGACCGGTTCGACTTGCGGTCGGCGCGTTTCTGGTCGCCAGACACCCGAGCGGGGGCACGACCCGAAAACTCTTATTATCGAGGGCATTACTGTACATCGATGACCGATACCGTGGACGACGTCGAACTGCCGTACGACAACGACGCGTCCAAACAGGAGAAA
>CAYZGA010000125.1:6481-7076 GCA_964477945.1 uncultured Halobacteriales archaeon | reverse complement strand
CGATAGGCTCTCGAAGACTGTCGCGACGTCGCTCCCTCGGACGGTGCGACCACTCGGGTGGAACGCCACCGCGACGCGGCCGACATCGTGTGCGTTCGCGAACTGCCGAACAGCGGGTGTCCTGTCCACACCGTCGGGGGTGTCGACGTACAGACGGTCTGTCATTCCGTCGGTCTGTAGCAGCGTCCACCCGGCGAGCGCGAGCGCAACCTTCGGGTCCGCCTCCGTCTCGACAGGTGACATCGCCCCGGAGGGACGGTTCCCGTCACGCTCCGGTCTCTCGGTATCCGCCACGACGACCCGCCGGAGGCGTTCGTGCATCCCCGAGGGCACTGCGTACCGCGTCCCATCCGGCGCGATAGCGAGATGCTGGTGGCCGCTCCCCGCGGATGCCTCCGGAAACGGAACGTCACTCGCGTTACTCGTGTCCATCCGTGGTGTCTCGCACTGCTGTTTTTTGACCAGCCAACCGTCCCCGGTTGGTCAGTCCAGCGAGATGTTGACTGTCTTTGTCTGCGTGTAGTGGTCGACAGCCTGTTGGGCGGTCTCGCGACCGATACCGGACTGCTTGTAGCCGCCGAACGGTTGGCCCGCC
>CAYZGA010000125.1:0-6471 GCA_964477945.1 uncultured Halobacteriales archaeon | reverse complement strand
CGCCGGGAAGTCGTTGTACGTGTTGACCCAGATGTTGCCCGCCTCGATGTCCTTTGCGCACTGGTGGGCTTTCGTGAGGTCCTCGGTTATGACGCCCGCGGCGAGACCGTAGTCGACGTCGTTTGCCAGTTCCATCATCTCGTCGTACTCACTCCAGGTGAACACCTCCTGTACTGGCCCGAAGATCTCCTCCTGTACCGCGCGGTTGTCGTGGTCGATCTGTGTGATCAGCGTCGGCGTGACGAAACAGCCCTCGGCGAGTGCCTCGTCGTCGGGTGCGTCACCGCCGGTGACAAACTCCGCGCCGGCGTCGCGGGCTTCGCTGATGTACCCCATCGTCCGCTCGACCTGTTCGGCGGTCACCTTCGGGCCGAGGTCCGTCGACTCGAGGAGCGGGTCGCCCACCTCGAGCGCCTCGGCGGCATCGGCCAACTCGTCCAGGAACTCCTCCTGGACATCCTCGTGGACGAACAGTCGCGACCCGGCACAGCAACACTCGCCGGTGTTGAAGAAGATGGCCGTCAGCGTGGTCTGGACCGCCTGTTCGAGGTCCGCGTCCGGGAAGATAACGAGCGGTGACTTTCCGCCCAACTCGAGTGTGAGGTCGGTCACCGAGTCCGCGGCAGATTTCATCACCTCGCGACCGACCTCGGTCGACCCGGTGAACGCGAGTTTCCTGATATCGTCGTGGTTCGCGAGCGGTGCGCCCGCCTCCTCGCCGAAGCCGGTGACGACGTTCACTACACCGTCCGGAATCGCGTCGCCGGCCTCCTCCATCAGCTTCAGAACCGACAGCGGCGTCTGCTCGGCCGGCTTGAGCACGACAGCGTTGCCCGCTGCGAGCGCCGGTCCGAGCTTCCACGCGGCCATCAGTAGCGGAAAGTTCCACGGGATGATCTGCCCCACCACGCCGTAGGGCTCCTGTAGCGTCTGCACGTGGCGTGAGTCGTCCGTCTCCACCGTCGAACCCTCGTGTGCGCGGGCCATCCCCGCGAAGTACCGGAAGTGGTCGATCACCAGTCCGATGTCGATTCGGGCCTCGGTGATCGGCTTTCCGTTGTCGAGTGACTCCAGCCGAGCGAACTCCTCTTTCTTTGCGGCCACGCGGTCTGCCATCGTCTCCAGCATCGCCTGCCGGTCTGCGGTCGACATCGCCGACAACCGCTTGTCGTACCCGTCCCAGGCAGCCTCGACTGCGCGGTCGATATCTGCCGCCACACCCGCCTGCACCTCGGCGAGTGTCTCGCCCGTTGTCGGGTCCCGCGTCTCGAACGTCTCGCCCGAGGCGCTCTGTGTCCACTCCCCGCCGATGTACAGTGCCCGGTGGGTCGGCAGCACCTCGCTCGCCGCCTGCTCGTGTCGTTGCCTGATTGCTGATTTGCGCTCCGCCGCACTCTGTGATTCGTTATCAACGGACATTGCACATGATTATATGGTTGGTAAGGATATAATGCTTTTGGGCAGAAAACTCCCGATAGTTCGGCCCTGCGTCCAGGGGTGCGAGGCGATGCTCGCGGCCCTCACGAGACAGGACCGTGCCGGTTCGTACCAGTTCGTTACTGAGCGCCGTGGTGACAGTTGTTACCACGAGAACAGAAAGTGGGACCGCCCGGATTCGAACCGGGGTTACGGGCACCCAAAGCCCGGAGGATACCAAGCTACCCCACGGTCCCACACTCGGGGATGGGCAGTTCAGTGGCCTAAGCGTTTCGTTGCAGGTTCGAGAGCAGTCACGTTCGTGGCGAGTCCGACGTAAAGCCTAAGCACCCAGGGGGCAGGAAAGGAGGTATGGGCCTGATGAGCACGATACTCGGTGAACAGGACGGTTCCCGCCGGATGGACGATTACGTCTCACTCTCCGCGGACGAGTTGCCGATGGACGACCCCGGTGCCCGGACGAACATCCACATCGCTCGTATCAGCGAGAAAACCGACGTCATCGACATAAAAGACGCTGTCTACGACGGGGATGTCGTCATCGCGGACGTGACCCGTCACAGCACACAGGACCGGACGATGGAGCACATCATCGACGAACTCCAGCAGGTCGTCCAGGAGGTGGACGGTGACATCGCGCAGAAAGACGACGACCAGATACTGATTGCGCCCACCGGCGTACACATCAGTCGGGAGCGTCTCGGCGAGTAACCTCGCGGGGAGCGACGAACACCCCGTCGCGCAACTGTGGCACGGTCCGGGTCGCGTCGAACTGCAGGAGCGCCTCTATCTCGTCTTCGAGTCCGAGCCCGCAGACCCACTGAGCGGCCGGCGAATCACGGATCTGTCGCCGGAGTGAGACACGCTCCGCTGTCTCCGGGCCGTTCTCGCAGTGTGCCTCGATGAGTCGCGTCCCGGCGGTATCCTCGGGAGCCGGCACGCCGGTATCACCCGCCGCGACGAGGTAACTGTCGCCCGTTTGCCCAACAAGTGTCTCCGCAACCGCGCGGGCGTTGACCGTCGACCCGACGAGCAGTCTGTCGGCCTCGTCGACGTGGTCGACGGCTCTGGTGCCGTTGGTGGTCCGTATCGCGACGGGCCGACCGGACAGGTCCGCGCCTTGGAGTCGTGTCGGGAGCGGCACGAAGTCGAACCCGGCAAGCGGCGCACCGCGACGCTCGCCGACCAGCACCGCATCTTCGTGTTCGCGGCCGAACGCGCGGGCCGCGTCCGCGTCGGCAAACGGCCGCACGTACCGCGCCCCGCTGTCGAGCAAGGCGACGATGCTCGTCGAGGCGGTTATCACGTCGACAACCACGACAGTCCCGTCCGGCACCGCCGGCGGGAGGTCCTCGAGTCGCTCGACGGTGTGTACGGTCACTCACGCCACCTTCGCTGTCGGCGGACAAAGGTGTTGCTGACGGAGTCTGCGAGTCGGTGGGTCGCTGTCCGAGCGAACCGGCGGTCAGTCGAGTCCCTTTACCCACCCGGGTACGACCGTCATCCCCTGTGTGTCCTGCCAGCCGTGTGTCCGGAGGTACGTCTCGAGACCGCCGAACTCGAATCCGAACACCTCGGACAGTTCCGCGATATCTGCCTCGTACCCGGTCTCGTTGAACCACGCGAACATCTCGGCGAACTCGTCGCCGAACCGCTCGCGGGCCGTCGCGACAGACAGGTACCGTGGCTCCACATCGATGCTGGTTGTCTCGGCGACCGCCGCGGCGATCTCGGAGAGTGTCAGCTCATCGCCGGCAAGTTCGTACCGTCCGCCGACGAACTGCTCGGGCCGTTCGAGCGCCACCGCCGCCGCACGGCCCACGTCGTGGATATCGACCATCTGCAGGGTGGTTCCCTCGTCGAGTGGCCACGCGAGTCGGCCGCTGGAGAGACCGGCGCGAAACGCCTCCAGATTTTGGAAGAAGAACGTGGGCTGGAGCACCGTCAGCGGCAGGTCCTGCTGGTGGGCGTGGCGTTCTATCTCCGCAACACTGTCGAACTGCGGGACACCCGTCTCCCGGTGGTGACCGCCCGCGCCGCTGAGCACGAACTGGTCGACCCCTGTCTCCGCCGCGACAGTTGCGAGGTTCGTTCCCTGTTCGACCTGGCCGTCGTAGCCCGCTGTCCAGAAGTTCGTCACCGCGAACACCGCGTCGACAGCCTCGACGTGCGGGCGCAACGACGACGGTTCGGAGAGGTCCCCCTCGACCATCCGGACACCGCGCTGTGTCAGCGCCACCGCGGTGTCGCCCGACCGGTCACGGGTCAGCCCGTACACCTCGAACTCGCTGTCGGCGGCCACGAGCGCGTCTACAACCGCACCGCCCTGGTTGCCGGTCGCACCTGTCACCAGCACGCGCCGTGTCATCGGCTGGTCACCCCGGTGTCTGTGCCGGCCGATATCTCACCCGCGATGGACACGACTGTCTGTTGCATCCCGCGCATCGATTGGACCGAGACGCACTTACCGCTTTGCACACCGACGGTTGTCAGTGGTCTGGCTCATCCTCGATGCGGTGTGTCGGGTCCGGGTACTCCGGTCTAAACGCCTGCTCGGTTTCGACTGTCGGGGTCACGTCCGCCGACGCTGCCACCGTGTCGAGCGCGTCACGGGCGATGGTCCGAATCTCCGCTGGCGCTCCGACTGCCCGCGCGTTGAGCACCAGGGTTCCCTCGTCGACGGTGCCCGGGTCGGCACCGCTGTAACTCGGGTCGGCACCGGTCGACGTGAGGTTCGCGCGGGCCAGTTCGCCGTCGGCCGCGATGGAGAATTTCAGGTGTGCAACCTCGATACCACCCGCCCGGAGCGCCTGCGCGAGGTGGTCCATCAACGCCGCTCTGAACCGAGAGACGTCGAACGGGCCATCGAGCGCGACGGTGATGTTCACCCACCCGAGTTTCGCCTCGCCCTCGGCGTAGGTGTCGTAGTCGATGCCGGTGAGCGCACGGCTCTCGGCGGTCACCTGCTTTGTGACGTCGAACCCGCCGGGCGAGTCGAGTCCGTCGAGCACGACCGACAGCCACCGGTCCATCCCGTCCTGCTGTATCGCGGACGCGGGAACAACGGGACGGTCACCGACCCGACGCTCCAGTTTGGCGACCAGTCGCGCGGTTTCCTCGTCGGTGAGCGTATCCACCTTGTTGAGCACGACCACGTCGGCCTCCTCGACCTGCAGGCGGAAGATGTACCGCACCTCCTCGGGGAGCGTCGCCGGGTCGTCGCTGAGGTACGAGCGCACCCGGTCGGGGTCGAGCACGGCAGTCAGCGGTGCAACCTCGAACTCGTCGTCGTACAGTTCCCGGAGCGGGTTGACGACTGTCGCGACGAGGTCGGTACAGCTCCCGACCGGTTCCGCGAGCAGAACGTCGACACCCTGCTCGTGAATCGAGTGGGCGGCGGTCAGGAGCTGTCCGAAGTTGCAGCAGAAACAGCCACCGGGGATCTCGACAACCGTGCCGGCGGTTCTGTCCAGAATCGAGGTATCGACGAGCCCGCTGGCCTGGTCGTTTGTTATCATGCCGACGGTATGACCTCGTTCGCTCAGTTTCGTCGCGACTGTCTGTAGCGCCGTTGTCTTTCCTGCTCCGAGAAACCCGCTCACCAGGATCACTCGGATTGGGTCACCGTCGGTCGCGGACGATTCGGTTGTTGCTGTCTCGGTGCGGGGCATCCGTTGACACACGATTGGCGATGCCGGTAATGACGTTGTCGTGACTGACCGCTCGCGGTGCACAACCGGTGACCGGTTCGTCCTGCCCGGGGCGTGTTACGTGCCGTGCGGGACCACAGCACGACTCGTGGGACAGTCCGGGCGTGCGGCGCTACGCACCGTTCCGGGCCGTGACTCGTCGGCTCGACGCTCTGCGTGGAAGCGAGCGACACACAGTGATGGCTCGCAGGTGTGCGCTCGGGAGGGATGCGCTGGCCGGAATTTGAATCCGGGTTAGGACCGTGGCAGGGTCCTGTGATACCACTACACCACCAGCGCAGGCATCTTACAATACCAGTCAGGATAGATAAAAACGTTCCGGAACCGGTGACGAGGGTCGTCTGTCGGATATGACTGCCGGTACAGGGTCAGTTTCGCGTAACTACTTTACTGGTGGTCTACGTTTGTCTATCCGTATGACCCAGACACTCGAGGAGATAGACACGGTCGAGCACGAACCGGACGAGGGGTTCATCGAGGGGAGCAACGTCTACGAGTTCATGCAGGCGTACGGTATCGAGGACTTCGAGGAGTTACACCGGCGCTCTGTCACAGATATCGACGGGGTGGAGGCGTCGGGGCTCGACTGGTTCTGGGGGGCAGTCGTGGACCATCTCGACCTGGAGTTCGACGAACCGTACGACGCCGTCCGGGACGCGAGCGACGGCCCGCAGTTCACGGACTGGTATGTTGGGGGACAACTCAACATCGCACGCAACGTGGTCGACAGACACGCCGCGCCGGACTCGGGGACACGCAACACGGTGGCGACAATCTGGGAGGGCGAGGACGGCGTGGTCCGGGAGGTGACATACCACGAACTCCACCGCCAGTCGAACCAGGTGGCAAACGCCCTCGAAGCGCGGGGTATCGGGACCGGCGACACCGTCGGGCTCTACATGCCGATGGTTCCGGAGGTTGTCTCGATTCTCTACGGCTGTTTCAAGACCGGTGCGATTGCGGTCCCGATCTTCTCGGGGTTCGGTGTCGACGCGACGGCGACCCGCATCGCGGACGCCGAGTGCGAGGTCCTGTTCACGGGGGACGGGTTCTACCGTCGCGGCGACGAGATACGCCTGAAAGAGTCCGCAGACGAGGCAATCGCCGAGGCCGGTCACGTCGAGCACACCATCGTCTACGACCGTCTGGGGAGCGAGGAGGCCAACATCCCGTGGAACGACGAGCGCGACGAGTGGTGGTCCGAGGCGGTCGGAGAGGCCGACGACAGCTACGAGACAAAGTCACTGCCCGCCGACCAGGAGTCGATGTTGCTGTACTCGTCGGGGACGACCGGCAAGCCGAAAGGGATCGTCCACACACACGC
>CAYZGA010000124.1:0-7104 GCA_964477945.1 uncultured Halobacteriales archaeon | reverse complement strand
CTAAACACGACCATCGTGACGGCATTCACCCTCGGGGTCAAGTGGTTCGAGAGACTTCGTCTCTCGTCATCACGGAAGACTGCGTCTTCCGAACGACCCCGAGGCACTCTGCCTATTATCTCTGTAGACCCACATCCCGAGCAGGAGTAGCAGTCTGAGCAGGTCGAACACTACGGCGTAGAGCAACAGGTCCAGTGTCACGACGAGCAGTCCGGCGCGCCACGCCCACGACCGGAGCGTCCAGAGTCCCACGAGCACGAGAAAAAAGAGAACGGCGAGTCCACCGGTGGCGTAGCCGACGAGTGCCGCGGTGCCACCCTGGTCGAGGAGCGTGGCCGCCCGAAAGAACGTCAGAACGACGTTGAACAGGCCGACCACGCAGTAGATTGCCACACCGAGCGGTGGTCGCCAGCGCGGCCCGGTCGCCCCTCAGCCCCCGTACGACATCAGTATCCGGTTGTCCGCCGCAGTTGATAAGCCTGTGCCGACAGTCCCCGGACCTGGTCGGGTCCCGGTGGCGGTAGAGACACGACCCCGGCAGGCGAGCGGGCGTGTTGCGGTCATCGCGGTGTCTCGTCGTCTCGTGGCTCGCTGGCGCGCGGACTCGCGCCGCCGTGTGGTGTCCACCGGTCGCGGACCATCGCCGTGTGGACCGTCTCGGTGATGTCGTCGACGACGAGCAGTTCACCCGGTCGGGTCGGCATCCGGTCGTCGAGCGAGTCGGCCACGTACGTCGGCTGTGCCGCCCGGAGTGTCTCGATGTCCGCACGGGCGGTGAGTCGGTGCGAGCAGAGCAGGTCCGCCTGCGAGACCCCGACGTCCGGAACGGCGCTCGGGCGCTGTGTCGCGAGCACGAGGCTGACACCCGGTGCTCGCCCGCGCGTGAGGAGTCGTTCGAGTGCCCGCCCGGCCACCCCGTCGAAGAACGTGTGTGCCTCGTCGACGAGCAGCCACGGCAACCGGTCGACTGTCCCGGCCACGCGGGCGTCGTACAGCGCCTCCGCGACACCGCGGACGACGGCGTTCATCGGTGCGTTCGCGAGTCCGGAGACGTCGACCACCGTCACGGCCGAGCGCCCGAGTCGGGTCGCGTCGAGTCCGTCGGTATCGAACACGCCCCAGGACCGGGCAAGCGAGAGGTGGTTGCGTGCGCCGCGCCTGTCCCGGCGGGGGGCGTCTGCCGTCTCGACGGCGCGGCACATCGCCGGGAGCGAGTCGGTCTCCTGTGCGGCCTGCCAGACCAGACTCCCGGGACCGCTCTCGGGGGCAAGACCGACGAGCGCACACCACGACCGGGGGTCGAGCACGTTCGGGTCGACCGTCGGGCTGTCGAGGCAGTCAGCGGGGACGGGATCACCGGCCGAGGCCGCCGCGAGCCCCCGGAACACGCCCATCGGGTCGACCACAACCGGCGCAATCCGGGCCGTCCGGGCGAGTGCCTCGGCGAGAACCCCCAGCGTGTAGGACTTGCCGTAGCCGCGCTTGCCGACCACGAGCGCGGCGTGTGGCCGGTCGAGGTCGAGATACACCGGCGCGCCCTCGCTCCCGTCGAGCGCCCGGTACGTGCCCAGGTACCCGGCCGGCCGCTCCCCCGGGTCGTCCACGTCGCGGCCGATGACGACGCTCATACGCGTTCTGGTTCCCCATCCGGTTTCAAACTAGGTAGCGAGGCGGATTCCCCGCCCTTTCGAAAACCGTGGGTTTTCGCCTTTCGCAAATCTTCGATTTGTGTCAACACCGTGGGCAGGGAGGAAGCCGACACCCGCTGTAATAAACCACTCACTATTACACGTCACTATCGAGACTCGTGGCGGACGACTACCTGAGACGCACCGCAATCACCGAGTGGCAAACTGCCTGGAACATCAGCAACCAGATTGGATGAGAACACGGTGAAACGTGGAAATCCTCCCTCCAAAACCTCGCCTACGACGACGTACTGGAGGAGACCCGTCTCGGGAGTCACCACGCGATTCTCACCACCCACCAAGCCGCAACCGCACTCTCCGGTGTCGAAGCAATCGAAGAGTTCGACGAGGACTACAGGACCTCCTGTCCGGAGGTCACCGGACGGCGCGTCCGTCGCCGCGCGCTAGTCGTCGAGCGAGAGCGTCGAGGTTCGCTCCCAGTCGGTCTGGTCGAGGACGACCACCTCCCCGCCGGCGAAGATGTAGAGGTAGTCGTCGACGTACCGGGCGCGGGTCACCGCCTCGTCGGTGGTGACATCGGCGACGACATCGAGGCTCCCGTCGGTGTAATCGACCACCTTCGCGGTGTTCCCCGCCGGGAGGACGAACACCCCGTGGCGGCGGTCGATGGTGAACGCGTGGTGGGAGTCGCTGACCGCCGACCAGAACGAGTCGAGCACGATATCGTCGGCGACGGCGGTATCGGTCGGGTCGGTCACGTCGAACAGGACGGCCTTTACCTGCCCGCTCTCCTCGCCGATACCGATGACGTGGTCGTCGTCGGCGGGGTGCAGGTACGAGGAGAACCCGGGCAGTTCGAGTTCGCTGCGCAGTTCGGGTTCGGTCGGCGTCTCGAAGTCGATAACGTAGAACGGGTCGACCTGCCGGAACGTGACCACGTAGGCCGTGTCACCGACGTACCGGACCGCGTAGACACGCTGGTCGTGGCCCATCCCCTCGACGCTCGCCTCGCGCGCCAGACTCCCGCTGTCGAGCACGTACAGGTGGTTGTCGCTCTCGGCACCGGCGACACGGGGAACTGTGGTGGTGATCCGGAGCGTGTCCTCGTACTCGTCGAGGGCGAACTGGTTGAGCGGTTCGCCCGGCACCGTCCCCGACGCCTCGACGGCGAGACGCGCCTCATCGACGTCGATGCGGACGATGTTGGTCCGGGTGAGGTTCTCCTGGTGTGCGCGCCGGTACGCCGCGAGGTCCTCCTGCAGCGTCTCTGGGCTAACATTCGGGTTGGAACCCCCAAACCGGGCAATCGCGGCCCGCATCTCGGTGCGTTTCGACCGCTCGGAGATGTTGTAGCCGTCTATCTCCGCGATACGCTCCGCGAGGTCCGCCGGCACGACAGCCGACTCCTCGGCCCAGGAGACGCGGAGGTCACTCTCACTGAGACCCGTGGTGTCGGTGAGATACAGGCTGTCCGGGGACACGTAGACCACGGTGCCAACACCGGTGCCCACCATGCTCACGGAGTCCTCGACAGCCCCGTCGGTTGCGTCGACGCTGAACGCGGTGTACGTGACGCCGGCGCTGGTCTGCTGGTCCGGCGCGTAGATATCACCGCAGGCGATAGCTTCGTCACCGAGCGGTCTGATGGGACACTCCGTCGCCGGCCCGACCGCGGTCCGGGTCACGATGTAGAGCTGGCCGCCGGTCTCGCGTGCCGTGACCAGCGGGTCCTCCAGCGAGAGCGTCCACGACGCGACGGGGTCGGCCGGGTCGCTCACGTCGTAGCCCGCTAGCTTGGTCTCGTCGAACACGACCAGGCGGTCGCCGGTCTGGAGGAGCTGTCCGCCCGTGTCGAGTGCCGCGAGCGCCGCCGGCGTCGCCGGGTCACTCGTGCCCACGACGTGGCTCGTCGGGTCTCGCTCCGGCGGCACGTAGCTGTCGCCGCTCACCGGCGGCTCCACGGGCCGGGGCCCACCAACCCTGTTGCCGGTCGGCGAGTAGTAGAAGTTCTGCCCGTCCGTCTTGACGATGTCCGGTTCGTCGATACCATCGACCTGCACGTTCGACCCGGCGATGCGGTCCGGGCCGCCGTCCGTCGCACCCTGCCCGGCGACCCCGCCCGCGTCGCTGGACGCGCTCTCGAACCCGGCGGAGACCGACACACCGCCTCTCATCACGGGTGGTCTCGCTCCGACCCCGGTCCGGCGCTGTCCCGCCCGGACGTACGCCCTGAACGACTCGGCGGTGCCGAACTGCTCGAGTGTCGACTCGTCTGCCCCCTGTATCGGCACCGAGAGCGACCCGGGTTCAGCTACCAGTGACCGGTCGTCGTCCGGACTGTCTGCTGTCTCCGGCTGACTGTCCGACCCGACTGTCCCGAGCGCGGCGGCCCCGACTGCGATACCGATGGCTGCACCGACCAGCAACGCCACGACTGCCAGTTGCGTTCCGTCGTGCTGTCTCATACCGTGACATCCCTTCCCGTACGGTATAAGCTGACGCAGACTGAAACACCCGTTTGAGCGACCATCGCCCTCGTCACGCGATATGGGTCGTCTGCTTTGCGCCCCCGCGACAGTCAGGGGTCGCGCAGCCGGTACCCTCCGTCCTCGCCCACGTGACCGGCGTGCCGTCGCAGTCGTAGCGGGAGAGCTGACACGGTGTCTGCCGGGAGCGGTGCGGTCATATGCCGCCGAGTCGAACGGGACACATGGAGTTCGGAACAGCCGGCATCCGGGGGCCAGTGACCGAGGTGACGCCCGAACTCGCGCTCTCGGTGGGGCGTGCAATCGGGCGGGACGCCGACGAGGCCGGCACGGCACTCGTCGTCGCACGGGACGGGCGGACAACGGGGGAGTCGCTCGCGGCCGCTATCGAGGCCGGTGCGACCAGCGCCGGCGCGTCCGTCCGCCGTGCCGGACAGCTCCCGACGCCGGCGCTCGCGTACGCCTCGCAGGACCGTCACGGCGTGATGCTCACCGCCAGCCACAATCCGCCGGGTGACAACGGTATCAAACTGTTCGCCGACGGCCAGGAGTACGACCGCCCGGCGGAGCGTCGTATCGAGGGGCGCGTCGAGAGCGGTGTCGACCCGGTTTCGTGGGACGCCTACGGCGATGTCGAACGGGTCTCGCCGCTGTCGGCGTACCGCGATGCGGTCGTCACATACGCCGGCGGGCACGGGACGGCACCGAGTCTGGAGGTGGCTGTCGACTGTGGTAACGGGATGTCGTCGCTGGCGACGCCGCAGGTGCTGCGCGCCCTCGGGGCGGATGTCGTCGCCCTCAACGCCGACGTCGACGGGCACTTCCGGGCGCGGGAGAGCAAGCCCACCCCCGAGAGTCTCGCGGACCTGCGCCGGTTCGTCGCCGACGGGACCGCCGACCTCGGGGTCGGGCAGGACGGCGACGCCGACCGCGTGGTGTTCGTCGACGGCGACGGCGAGGTGGTCCACGAGGACACCGTGCTCGCAATCCTGGCCGAGCACTACGTCCGGGTGAGCGACGCCGCCGACCCGGTTGCGGTGACGACGCCGAACGCGTCGAGCCGGGTCGACGAGCGTGTGCGGGCAGCCGGCGGGCGCGTCGAGCGTGTCCGACTCGGCGCGCTCCACGAGGGGGTTGCCGCGGCCAGCGGCACCGTCGTGTTCGCCGGCGAACCCTGGAAGCACATCCACCCGGCCGCCGGCGGCTGGATCGACGGTGTCACCTCGGCAGCGGTGTTCACACGGCTGGTCGCCGCCGACGGTCTCGCCGCGCTCCGCGACCCGGTGACCGAGCGCCCCTACCGGAAGGTGAGCGTTCCGTGCCCCGACCACCAGAAACCCGGTGCGATGGACCGCCTCGTCGAGCGTCTCCCCGACGCCTTTCCCGACGCGACTGTCGACACCGAACACGGGGTCCGACTCGAACTCGCCGACGGCTCCTGGGTGCTCGTGCGACCCAGCGGCACCGAACCGTACCTCCGGGTGTACGCCGAGAGCGAGTCTGTCGACCAGCTCGTCGCGGACGTGCGCGACCACGTCGAGCGGGCCGCGAACGCCTGATTTCGGGCGCGGGTCTCACCGGGTTCCGTCCATCACGACCGGGTGTAGTCGGGGTCGGTCATCTGCGCGGACATCGGGCGGGGGTCGCCGGGGGTGAGGTTGTACGCGGAGAAGTCCGTCAGTCCGGCCTCCCGGAGCAGGTCCTCGTCGTAGACAGCGTTGCCGGTGAACTCGGCGGGGTCGTGGCGCAGTATCTCCAGCACGGTGTCGGAGACGATATCGGGCGTGCGCCAGTCGTCCTCGTCCCCGAGTCCGAAGTAGCGTGTCGCCCGCGTGTCGATGGCGGTCACCGGCCAGAAACTGTTACAGCCGACATCGTAGCCGTCGAGTTCCGCCGCGAGCGAGAGCGTGAGAAACGTCATCCCGAGTTTCGTCCAGACGTACGGGGCGCTGCCGGGCATCCGGTCGACGGTGATGGGCGGGGAGTTTGTCAGCACCCACGCGTCGTCGACGCTCTTGAGATGGTCGGTGAACGCGCGCACCGTGGCGTAGGTGCCCCGGACGTTGACGTCCGTCATCAGGTCGAACCGCTTCGGCGGGAGCGACTCCGTGTCGAACAGGAAGATGGCACTCGCGTTGTTGATGACGATGTTGACCTCGCCGAACTCGTCGATAGCCTGCTCGGCGGCAGTCTCGACGGCCGTCTCGTCGCGGATGTCGAGTTGAATCGGGAGCGCGTCGGGGCCGATCTCCTCGACCTCGCGTGCGGTCTGCTCGATAGAGCCCTCCATCTCCCGGTCCTCGCCGTAGTCACCCTCCTCGCTGGTCTTGCCCGTCGAGACGATGTTACAGCCCTGCGCGGCCAGGTCCAGCGCGATCTGCTTGCCGATTCCCCGGGTGGTCCCGGTGATAAACGCCGTGCTGCCCGACAGGTCCGGCTTGTCGAGTGTCATACGCCCGCTTCGGTTGCGGCTCAGATAAGCGTGCCCGTCTCCTGTCCGGCCTGTCGCGGTGTCGCCGGAACCGTAGCGGGTTGCTCGGTTCGGCACCTGCCGAAACGGCTGTCACCGTCGGTGCCACACCGTCAGCGGTCGCCGGGGTCAACTACCCCCGTGTACCACCACGCCCAGCAGGCGAGCACGGCCTGTACCGGGAGACGTCCCCACCGGACGGCCGGCGAGGGGTCGAGTGTTCGTCCGAAGACACCCGTCACGGTCACGTCAGCGACTGCCATGTACACGTTCGCCGGGAAGACCGCGACCAGCAGGGCGAGCACGCCCCACGCGGCGGGTGTCCGTGTCCGCGGGACGAGCAGTCCGAGGCCGAGCGCAATCTCGGCGAGTCCGGAGAGAACGGCGAGTGCGAGCGGGTACGGTAACGCGGGCGGGACAATCTGTGCGAACGCCTCCGGAACGAGGAGGTGTGCGACCCCCGCGACGATGTGAAGTACCTCGGGGTCAAGTGGTTCGA
>CAYZGA010000123.1:0-7106 GCA_964477945.1 uncultured Halobacteriales archaeon | reverse complement strand
TCCAGCGTGACTACCACTGCACGAACTGCCGCAGTCAGGTCCAGGCGATGGCCGACCGCTACGACGAGTTCGCGGACCGCGACACCGAGATTGTCTCTATCGTCCCCGAACCCGCCGAGCGCCTCGCGGACTGGCAGGACGAGTACGACCTTCCGTACCCGCTGTGTGCCGACCCGGACAAGCGCGTCAGCGAGGACTACGACCAGCCGGTCCGGTTCGGTGTGCTCGGCGCGCTCAGTGACTTTCTCGGTCGGATGCCGAAGGCGGTCGTGCTCGACTGCCGCGCGGACCCAACCGTCGTCTACGCCCACGAGGGAAGTTCGACCTGGGACCGACCCGAGATCGGTGACCTGCTCGCCGCCATCGACGAGGCGCGCTGAGGTCAGTCGTCGGCCGCGAGCGCCCCCCAGTCGCGGTCACGGTCCACGGTCGAGCGGTTCGTCGTCGGGTCGGTGCTGACGGTCACGAGGTCGTCGGCCGCACCGACGAGTGCCTCGTCGTGACTGACAACGAGAATCTGGTCGACACCCAGGTCGTACATCGCCTCGACGAGTTCGAGCAACTGCGAGACGTGGCCGGCGTCCAGAAACACCGTCGGCTCGTCGAGAATCAGCGGCGGCATCGGCGCAGTTCCCTCGATACCCTCGGCCAGCAGCCGGTAGATGGCACACCGCAGGCTCAGGTTGAACAGCGCCCGCTCGCCGCCCGATAGCTGTCGGGGGTCGAGTCGCTCGCCGTTTTTCTGCCGAACACGCAACCGGTAGTCGCCGTCGAGTTCGAGCCCGGCGTAGGTGTCGTTCTCGTAGACCAGGTCGAACGTCTCGTTGAGCATCCGTTCGAGTGTCTCCACGTTCCGCTGTCGGAGCTCCGCCCGCAGGTCGCCGTACATCGTCTCCAGTTGCTCCGCCTCCGCGTGCAGCGACTCCAGGTGCTCGACTGTCGCGGCCAGCTCCTCGCGGCGCTCGCGCAACGAGGTGAGTGCCTCGAGTTCGTTCTCGACCGCACCGAGCTTGGCCTGCAGCGAGTCGCGTCGCTCCGCCAGCTCGGACAGCTCCGATTCGACGCTCTCGAGGTACTCCTTGGCCTCCGTGCGCTTCTCGCGGGCCTGCTCGACGCGACCCTCGTCGACGGACTCCCGGAGCTCGTTTCGCCGGTCGCGTTTCGTCGCCAGTCGCTCGCGGCGCTTCTCGTTGCGCTCACCACGCTCCGCGCGCTGCTCGCGCAACCGCTCGCGGCGCTCGCTCGCCTCGGTCACCTCGTCGACCGCCTTGACCAGCGCCGACAGGTCCTCGCGGCGTTGCGCGAGTTCACCTTTCTCCTGGTTGCGCTCGGCAATCCGCTCCCGGCAGGTCTCGGCACTCGCCGCGGCCTCGGCGGCCGCCTCGCGTCGCTGCTCGGCCTCGGCGGCCAGCTCCTCGGCCTCCGTCCGGAGCCGCTCGACACGCGCCGCTCGCTCCTCGACGGTCCCCTCGCGCTCGTCGAGCAACTGCGCGAGGGTCTCCCGCTCGCGTTCCAGTCGTTCGACGGTCTCCTCGCGCTCGACGAGGTGCTCCGCGGTCTCGATCTCCGCCTCCAGCTGTTCGACAGTCCCGTTCAGCTCCTCGAGTCGTGTCTCGAGTTCGGTGACCCGCTCGCGGCGCTCGTCGAGTGCCTCGACGTGTGGTGACCCGGAGACGGGCTGGCCACACTCGGGGCAGTTCCCCGCCTCGCGCAACCGCTCGGCCTCTCTGACCCGCTCGCGGGCGCTCTCCAGTTCCGCCTCCAGCTCGCCGCGTCGCTCCCGGTTGTCCGCGAGCGCCGACGCCAGCCGCTCCCGGTGGGCCGTCGCCTCGCCGAACGCCACCGGCGCGTCCGCGAACGCCTCGCGTTTCGCCTCGATGCGCTCGTTGAGTGACGCGAGCTCCGACCGTCGCTCTGTCAGTTCCTCGCGGGCCTCCCTCACCTCGGATTCGAGCTCGGCTGCCTCCTCGCGGGTCGATGCCGCCTCGGATTCGAGCTCGGTCGCCCGCTCGACGAGTCGCTCCTGCTCGCTGTCGTGCTCCTGTTTCTCGACGCTCAGCTCCCTGATCTGCTCGGTCAGCGTCTCGATCTCCTCGCGCACCGTCTCCAGCTCCGACACCGCCCGCTCCCGGAGTTCGTCGTCCGCCCCGTCGGGGTCGAACCCGTCGATGTCGGTCAGCAGCGTGTCGCGGCGCTCGCGGGCCTCGACGAGTTGGTCCCGGCACCCGTCGATGCGGTCGGCCAGTTCCTCGCGCTCGCGCTCGGTCTCGCGGATCTGCTCGCGGAGCTGTTCTATCTCGGTCTGCAGGTCGGAGAGCCGTGACTGTTTTTCCTCGTACTCGTCGAGAATCGTCTCGGCGCGGTCGAGTGTCTCGCGGGCCCGCTCGCGGTTCTGCTCGTACTCCTCGCGCTGTTCGCGCACCGCCGCGAGCGCCGACCGGCACTCGTTGCGCCGCTCGTGGAGGGTCTGTGCTTCCTTCTCGGCGATCTGCTCGTCGAGTTCGCCGAGTGCCCCCTGCTTGTCGCCGAGCACGCGCCCGACACCGAGGCGGGCGTCGCTCGCCCGCTCGCGGTAGCTCTCCAGTCGGCCCAGTTGCAGGAGTTCGTCGAGCATGTCTTGGCGGTCGGCCGGCGAGGCGTTGATCAGTTTGTTGACCTCCCCCTGCCGGACGTACGCGCAGTTCACGAAGGCGTCCGTGTCCATCCGGAGCATCGCGGTGACCCGCTCGCGCACGTCTGTCGCCCCTTCGACCGTGCTCTCCGGTGTCTCCAGCACGCAGGTCGTCGTCCGGGCGTTCTCACCCCGGCGACGGACCGCCCGCTCGACGTGGTACGACTCTCCCGCGTGCGTGAACCACAGTTCGACGGTCATCTCGTCTTCCCCGATGGTCACCACCTCGCCGAGTGTCGTCGACAGCGCCGACGAGCCGTACAGCCCGAAAAACGACGCCTCCAGCAGCGTCGACTTGCCGCTCCCGTTCGGCCCGTGGATGACCGTCACGCCCGCCGAGAGCCGCAGGTCGATGTCGCCGTAGCACTTGAAGTTCTCGAGCCGTATCCGGTCGATTCTCACGAGAAATCACCTATCTGTACCTGCGTGTCGTCGTCGCCCTGTCCGCCGGTACTCTCCCCCTCGTGCTCCGTGCCCCCCGCTGTGTCGGCGCTGTCCGTCTCGTTCCGGCTACCGGCGGTCTCCCCGCCAGCGCCGGCGGTCCGGTCTGTCTCCCCGGTGTCGGTGCTCGCTGTCGCCCGCGTCTCGCTGTCCTCGTCCGTGCGGCTCCCGTCGTCGTCGGCCGCTATGGTGCTGTCGCGCTCACCGGTCGCGTCCGGTGGGGTGTCAGACGCGTCGGTCGCGTCGTCTCGTTGGTCGGTTGTCCCGGCGGGTTCGAACAGGTCGGGGTCGGCGTCGTCGGCGAGGTCACGGACCCGTCGCTCGACAGTGTCGGCGACGTTCGAGTCGGCAACGTCCTCGACCCGGACAGTCTCGTCTATCCCGCGGGCCGCGGTGCTCAGGCCGAGGTCCTGTATCTGTTGCTCGACCGCCCGGTCGGGGTTCGCAAAGGAGACCTCGACAGCCGACTCCTCCTCGCGGTCGCGCTGGTCGTTGACCCGCGCGACGAGCGCCCCCCGCTCGGTCGCCTCGGTCTCCACCTCGGCGGGTGTCACCCGCTCGCCGTCCCCGGTGAGCGTGACGATGACCACCGACTCCGTGAGGTCGTTCTCGCGGAGGCGGCCGAGCACCCGTCCGGTACCCTCGCCCGGCGCGAGGTCGATATCGAGAAAGACAAACTCGCGGGTGTCGAGTCCGCGACGGCGGATGTCGACGCCGTCGTCGAGGCGCACGAGATTGTACCCGCGGTCGTCGCGCTCGCTCGCGCTCGCCCGCTCGGTGGACCCGGAGTAGGTCAGCCACGTGTCGAACTCGTCGAGCCGTCTCGTCCGCGGCGTGTGGTCGTCACCGAGCAACAGCGCGTCGAAGGCAACGGGTGACTCCGCCAGCAACCGGGTGGTGTCCCAGTCGCCGTGCTCGAACGGTTCGAACAGGCCGTGGGAGACGAGCAGGGCGTGCTCGGCCGCCGGGGGGACCGGCGCGAACTCGTAGTCGAGCTGGTCGCGCCGCGACCGGGGGACGAAATCGAGCCCGTACAGCGCGGCGTCACCGACCACCACCGGGTCAGCGCCGAGTCGGGTCGCCACCCCCATCCGCTCGAACAGGTCGAGCCACTGACGATCGCGTTTCGACTCGTGGTTGCCGACCACCCCGTAGAACGGTATCCCCGCGTCCGCGAGCCTCCGCAGCACCGACAGCGCGCCCATGACGTCTGTCAGTGCCGGCTGGCGGTCGTCGAACAGGTCGCCCGCGTGGACAACCGCGTCGACGTCCGCCTCAACGGCGTCCGCGACCACCTGCCGGAACGCCGCGAGAAAGTCCTCGCGCCGGGCCGGCGAGTGGTACTGCCGGTACCCGAGGTGTGTGTCACCCGTGTGGAGCAACTGCGTCATGTGATGTGCGTACGCGAGCGACCCCTAAAGCTTGTACGACACCTGCCCGCGGGAGTGATACTGTCGGCTGTAAGCCCGTGGCACAGTTCGCCACCTCGGGGCGGCGAATCGTTCCACGAAGTTGCAGCCGACAGTGTGAGGAGCACCCGATGTCTCGACGGTTCCCGTCGTGACCGGTTTCGAATCTGAGACGCTCCGGAACGGTATCTTCCAGCGCTCCCCGCGCCGTGGCGGTGAAGGGGCTACTCGGTTCCCTCGCGGGACACGACGCTCTGCGCCGGTCCCCGGACGAGAGTCACAGATTCGATGGTCGGACAACGGCTTTGTACCCGGGGCGTGTAGTAAGAGGTGTGACGGTTACACCCCCGCCATCGTCCGGACTGCAGGTCCGCGAGGCAGAGCGGAGCGACCTGCCGGCCATTCACCGCATCGAACAGTCGGCGTTTCCACAGCCCTGGCCCGCCGCCGCGTTCGAACGGTACATCGGACAGCCGGGGTTTCTGGTTGCCGACGACGGCGGTGTCGTGGGCTACATCGTCGCGGACATCGTCGAGGGACACGGTAGACTCGTCGGCCACATAAAGGACCTCGCGGTCAGGTCGGACCACCGTCGCGAGGGGGTCGGGTCCGGACTGCTCTCGCACGCGCTCTCCGTCCTCGAGGACCACGCCGCGACCGCCAAACTCGAGGTGCGCACCGGCAACGAGGGGGCAATCGACCTCTACCGCCGCCACGGGTTCACCTACCGTCGTCGACTCCCCTCGTACTACGCCAACGGCGAGGACGCGCTCGTGTTCGTCCAGTCGCTCTGATACGGTTCCTGGTGTCCCGACCGGTACGGGCTTGTCTGTTCTCGACCAACGGTGACCCGTGAGCGCACACAGTCGTGACCGGGTCGTTCTCTCGGCGGTGGTGTTCGCGGTGCTGTTCGCGCAGGTGCTGCTGTACCCGGGTATCCCGGAACTGGTGTCGGAACTCGGAGCGACACCAGCAGACTGGGCCGGCGGCGTCGACGAGGTGCTCGACGCCGGGATGTGGTTCCTGACCGCCGAGTTCCTCGGGTTCGTGCTGTTCGCGGGGCTGTGGGGGGCCGCCAGCGACAGTCTCGGCCGGCGGACGCCGCTGGTGGTCGTCGGGGCGGTGCTCGGTGCCGCCGGCTACCTCGTCCTCCCGCTCCTGTCGGGGCTCTCGGTGCCCTACGGCGGGATACTCGCCGTCAGGTTCGTCCAAGGGGCGGCCACCATCGGCGCGTTCTCGCTCGCCATCACGACACTGATGGACCTGCCCGGGGGGCACGGCCGGAACATGGGTGCCGCGGGGCTGGCAATCGGCGCGGGTACCGGGTTCGGCGCGCCGCTCGGCGGCCAACTGTACGAGGTGGGCCCGCTCGTGCCGCTGTACGGGGCCGGGGTGGCGCTGACCGGTGCCGGGTTGCTCGCGCTCGGCGTGACCGACCGGACCCCTGCCGACGCCGGTGGTCCCCGGGCGGTCCTGCGGAAGGTCCGTCGCCGGCCGGCGCTGGTCGTCCCCTTCGCGTTCGGGTTCGTCGACCGACTCACCGCAGGCTTTTTTGCGCTCGTTGGCACGGTCTACTTCCAGTCGGAACTCGGCCTGGACGCCGGCGGGACCGGCCTGTTGCTCGGTGCTTTCTTCATCCCCTTTGCCCTGTTGCAGTACCCGCTGGGTCGCCTCTCGGACCGGGTCGGGCGGGTGCTCCCCGTCGCGGCCGGGTCGCTGGTCTACGGGCTGGCGGTGGTTGCCGTGTTCTACGCCCCGACGGTCGCGGCGGCCGCGCTCGCGATGGTGACGGTGGGGGTGCTCGGGGCGCTTGTCTCGCCCGCGACGATGGCGCTCGTGACCGACCTCGCGGCCACCGACGCCCGCGGTGTCGCGATGGGCGGGTTCAACATCGCCGGCAGTCTCGGCTTTCTCGCGGGTATCGTCGGCGGCGCGACGGTCGCCGCCGGTGTGAGTTTCGAGGCCGCCTTTCTGGTCGTCGGTCTCTCGGAGGTGACCATCGCCGTCGTCGCCGTGCCCGTTCTCCTGCGTCTCGACGTGCCGACACTGCCGTGGCTCGACCGACCCGACGGGTGAGTCGACCCCACAGGCGAGGGCCACGTCGACCGATGACGGCTGCCCCTGCAAGGATTAAGTACGTCGGTCCCGATCACACTACAATGAACGGGAATCGGTTCGGCAGACTGTTCCAGTTTGCCACCTTCGGTGAGTCACACGGCGAGGCGATGGGGTGTACAGTCTCGGGGTGTCCAGCCGGGGTCGAACTCTCGGCGGATGACATCCAGGCAGAACTCGACCGGCGCAAGCCCGGGCAGTCGATGATAACAACATCGCGGGGCGAACCCGACAAGGTCTCTATCAAGTCCGGCACACTGGACGGCTACACAACGGGTACGCCAATCGGGATGGTCATCCAGAACAAGGACGCCCGCTCTGGCAAGTACGAGCCGTTCGTGACCGCGCCCCGCCCATCGCACGGCGATTACACCTACTCGGCGAAGTTCGGCACCCGCAACTGGGGCGGTGGCGGGCGCTCCTCGGCCCGTGAGACGGTCAACTGGGTGGCCGCCGGTGCGATCGCGAAG
>CAYZGA010000122.1:0-7115 GCA_964477945.1 uncultured Halobacteriales archaeon | reverse complement strand
AGATATCCGGCTCGTTCGAGAGCTCGATTATCTCCTTTTTGTCCTCGTCGGTGATATCCATCTCCTCGAACTCCTCGTCTTCGATCTCGACGGCGAGACCATCCATGTAGATATCGAACATCGGGGACTTCTCGCGTTCACTGCCCTGCTGGTCGAGTTTGAGCACGCCGGTGACCGCGACGTGGTCGCCGGGGGTCACCTCGCCGGTGATGTCGTCCTCGATGTTGATGTCGATGCTCTGGGGGGTCTCCCCGCCACGCAGCCCCTCGGGGGACTCCTGAACGCGGAGTTTCTGTGCGTCGATAAACTCGGACTGGTCGTAGTTTATCTGGAACGGGCCCTGTCGTTCACAGCCCTGACACTCGTGTGGTTCCTGGAAGTCACCGCTGTCCTGCGGGATGCGGGTGAGCGTTCCGCAGCGCTGGCACTCGAAGGCGGCGGCGGTGATCTTCGGGCGGACGTCGGTCGCCTTGCGGACGATACCCTGGACGGTGATGAGCATCCCGCGGTGGTCCGCCCGGATCGCCCGGATGTCGGTCGTCTCCGGCAGGCGGGTCACGCGCACGTGTGCCTGTCCGAGCGAGATGTCGACCGGCAGGTCGTACAGGCGCAGGGCCTCCTCGGCGTACTCGCGCAACTGTGTTGGCTTGTTGCGGAAGTCGTCGGCGAGGTCCGTGTCGAACCGCGCGAGGTCCCGCCAGTCGACAAACAGCGACTTCCCCTCACTGGGGTACTTCTGGGCGAGTTCCGCGATGTCGTTGCGGTAGTAGTTCCGGTAGAACTCCTCGAACCGGTCGATGAGTTCCGTGTCGTCGGGGCGGGCCATCTACTGGGACACTGATTGTGCCCCCTCGGTCAAGAAGGTTGGCAAACCGGGTGAAACTGGCCGGGCGCGATCGTCACGCTGTTGTCCGTCTCTCCGAGTCGTACTGTCGGACGTATGCCCCCGAAGGAGTTCGCCACGCCGGGGTGGGGAACATCTCTACGAGGGGATATATGACAGTATGACGAACTTACGTCTGCCAGTCGCAGCGGTCTTCCGGACGGCTTTTAGGCGATTCCGGCGTAGGATACACCGATGCGTATCGGTTTCGTCGTCAACCCGATAGCGGGAATGGGCGGTCGGGTCGGTCTCAAGGGGACCGACGGCAAGGTCGAGCGGGCGCGGGAACTGGGTGCCGAGATGCGCGCGCCTGACCGGGCCGGCGAGACGCTGGTCGAACTCCGCGATATCGGCGACGACGTGGCCCTCTACACGTACGGCGGTGTGATGGGGGCCGACCCGGCACGCGACGCGGGATTCGAACCGACGGTGGTCGGAGGGCCCGACAGCGAGGAGACGACCACGTCAGATACGCGTGCCGCGGTCCGGGCCTTTCTCGACCGAAACGTCGACCTGGTGCTGTTCGTCGGGGGTGACGGAACGGCCGTCGACGTTGCGGAGACACTCGACGCGCACGACAGCACGACACCGATTCTCGGCGTGCCGGCAGGCGTGAAGGTGTACTCGTCGGTGTTCGCGGTGTCGCCGACGGCGGCCGCTCACGTCGCCCTGCACCACGACGACACCGAGCGCGCCGAGGTGAGCGACATCGACGAGGACCAGTACCGCGAGGGCGACGTACAGACCGAGTTGCGGGCGCTCGCGACGGTGCCGGTTGCCGAGCAACGGCAGGCGAGCAAGCAGACCCACGCCGGCACCGTCGACGGTATCGCGGAGTGGGTCGCGAACAACGCCCGTCCGGGTGTCACCTACGTGCTCGGGCCGGGTAGCACGCTCGACACCGTCAAGAGTGCCCTCGGTATCGACGGGTCGCCGCTCGGTGTCGACGTCTACCGGGACGGCGAACTGCTGGTCCGGGACGGCAGGGCGGCCGACATCCGTGCGGCGCTCGGCGACGAGAACGTCGTCGTGGTGACGCCCATCGGCGGCCAGGGGTTCATCTTCGGCCGGGGCAACGACCAGATATCGCCGGCGGTCGTCCGCCGGTCCGAGGTGGAGATCGTCGCCTCGCGGCGGAAACTCGACGGTCTCGGCGTGTTGCGCGTCGATACCGGCGACGCGGCGGTGGACGAGCAACTCCAGGGCTGGCATCGCGTGCGTGTCGGTCGCTACGAGACACGGCTCATCGAGGTCGTGTAGCCTACCCGCCGAGTGCGAGTCGGACGAGCGACCAGCAGATGACCGCCACGACAGCGGCGATGAGGTAGGTGACAAACAGGACGGTCTCGCCCGCGAGCAGACCGAGTACCCCCGGAGCGACGAGCGTCCCGCCGAACACCGACAGCGGACGGTGCCACCGACCGGTTCGCCACGCGAGCGCGGCGGCCACGAGCACGACCCCCCCAAGCAGCAGACTCCAGCGGAGCGGCCACTCCCCAGGGGCGGTCGAGGCAGTCACACTCACGGTTCCGGCCACCCAGACCGCCGACCCGACCCCGAGCCACTGCCGCGCAGCCCCGGTCGGCCGCTCGGACAGGAGCCGGACGGCGACCCCGTACCAGCACGACCCGCCGAACACACCCGCGAGCACGACCCCCTCGCTCGCCGGGTCCACCGCCACGAGCGCCAGTTGTGCACACACGGTCCCGGTTCCGAGGAGGCACCCGCCGGCCACTACGGCCCGTCTCCCGCGGACCGCCCGGCCCGCCACGAGCAGTGCAGCCACGACGAGCGTCGCGGCGACGGCGGCCGGCAGGGCGAACTCGACACCCACCCGGGGAGCCTGGCTGACCGTTGTCCCCACGACCATACAGGGGGGTTGGGGGCCAGTCGTCTTAGCCTGTCGGAGTTCCCGCCGAACACCGCGGTCGCCCGTCGCTCCCACCGCTCTCGGGGACCGTCCCGCCCTGGCCACCGTCGCTGTCCGGTTTCCTGCTGTCGGCACGGGGTGAACAGAAAGAGCTATACGCGAATCTGCCCTACACATCTGTCCGGATGCGACGCGACTACGACTTCTGGTTGCTCGACCTCGACGGAACGCTCGTCGACGTCGAGACGTCGTACATCCACGAGGTGGGCACCCAGGTCGGCAACCGCCTGGGCGTCTCGTTCAGTGCCCGTCAGGCAGAACACCTCTGGTACGGGTTCGGTGACACGCGCGAGCAGGTGTTCGCCGAGACCGGTGTCGACCGGAACCGGTTCTGGGATGTCTTCCACGCGGTCGACGACCCGGAACCGCGGGCGGCGGCGACACACGTCTACCCCGACGCCACGGACTTTGTCACCGAACTCTCGGGTCCGGTGGGGCTGGTGACCCACTGCCAGGAGTTTCTCACGAAACCGATCCTGGCGGCGGTCGGTATCGCGGACTGGTTCGACACCGTGGTCTGTTGTGACGAGGACATCGGCTGGAAACCGGACCCGGAACCGCTGGAACGGGCGATGTCGGAGCTGGGTGTCACCGGGAGCGGGTACGCCGGCGCGATGGTCGGTGACGACCCGCGGGACGTCGACGCGGCACACAACGCCGGGCTCGACGCCGTCCACGTGCGGCGTCACGACTCCGAGCGACTGGGTGGTGAAGTAAACGGTGCCAGACAGGTCGACGGTCTCGGAGCGGTGCTGGACGGGTGAATCCGGGGGCTTTTTCGCCCGCGGGTTCGTACGCCGACGTATGTCAGCGCTCCGTGACGCCCTGCGTGACCTGCCCGAGGCGGTGTTTGCAGATCTGCTGGAGAGCGAGGAGGCGTACCTGCTGGTGGTCGACCTGCCGGGGACGACCGCGGAGACGGTGGAGGTGAGCGCCACGTCCGGACGCATCCAGATCGAGGGACTCCGCGAGAAGCAGGTTCCGGAGGGGTTCAGTTACGTCTCCGAGGAGCGGTCACTGTTTCTGGACGCCGACCTGCCGGTCCCCGGTGACGCCGAGGTGGACGCCGCGACGGCGACCGTCGAGGCTGGCGTCCTCGAGTTGCACATTCCGAAACGGGCCGGGAGCGGTGCCGCCGGGACCACAATCGCGGTCGAGAGCGAGTAGGAGGACTGCCCGGTGAACCTGCGCGCGTACTGGCGGTTTCTGGTGGTCACACGGCAGTTTCTGCCCCTGTTGCTCGCGTACGCCCGTGACCGGCGACGGTTCCTGCTCGTCGGTGGCACGCGGGAGGTCAGTGCCGAACAGCGCCGCAACCGCGCCGAGACACTGCTGGACTCGATGCTCACCCTCGGGCCGACGTTCATCAAACTCGGGCAGCTCCTCTCCACGCGGCCCGACGTTCTCCCGCCGGAGTACCTCGCGGAGTTCACGAAACTGCAGGACCGGGTGCCACCAGCCGACTGGGAGGAGGCACGGACCGTCGTCGACGAGGACCTCGGCACCGTCGAGGAGCAGTTCGACGAACTGGACACCGACCCGATAAGCGGTGCGAGTCTCGGACAGGTCTACGAGGGGGTGGTCGACGGCCAGCGTGTCGCGGTCAAGGTCCGCCGACCGGGGGTCGAGAAACTCGTCGAGGCGGACCTGCGGGTCATCCGCTGGTCGCTTCCGGTGCTGGTCCGGTTTGTCGACGATGTCCGCTCGTTCTCGCTGGAGACACTCGCCGACGAGTTCGCCCGGACCATCCGCCAGGAGATGGACTACAGCCGCGAGGCGGAGATGCTCCAGGAGATACGGGAGAACTTCCGGGAGGACGACACGGTCCGCATCCCGGCAGTCGTCGAGTCGCGCTCGACCGACCGCGTGCTCACGATGGAGTACGTCGAAGGGACCAAGATAAGCAACATCGACAGACTGGACCGGAAGGGCATCGACCGCACGGAACTCGCGGAGCGCCTGCAGTTCGTCTACCTCCAGATGATAATGGAGGACGGCGTCTTCCACGCCGACCCCCACCCCGGTAACCTCGCCGTCACCGACGACGGCACGCTGGTGCTGTACGACTTCGGCATGAGCGACTACATCGACCCGTACATCCAGGACAACATGGTCGAGTTCTACGGCGCGGTGGTCCGTCAGGACATCGACGCTATCATCGACGCGCTCGTCGAGGTGGGCACCCTCTCGCCCGACGCGGACCGGGAGCTGATGCGGGAGATTCTAGAACTGGCGATCACCGACCTGCGCGGCGGCGAGGTCGACCAGTACCGTATCCAGCGCATCGTCGACCGGATAGAGAACACCATCTACGAGTTCCCGTTCAGAATCCCGTCACACCTCGCGCTGGTGTTGCGCGTGGCGACCGTCGTCGAGGGGGTGTGTGTCGCGCTGGACCCCGAGTTCGACTTTGTCGACGCGGCACAGACCTACTTCACGAGGGAGGGGTACATCCAGGACGGGGCACGCCAGTACGTCAGGAACCGCGGCGAGGACGTGCGGACGGCGGCGGCGGCGTCGGTCCGTGTCCCGCCGAAACTGGAGTCGACACTCGACCGCATCGACCGGGACGACCTGCGGGTCGACGCCGCGCTCCGGGACCCCGAGGACCACTTCGAGCGCCTCGCCCGGCGGATGGTGCTCGGGGTGGTGTTCGCCGCCGGAATCGTCTCGACGACGGTGCTCGCGGTGACTGCACCGCCGCTGGCGGCCGTCGGCGCGGGGGTCGGGACGGCCATCGTCGGTTTCCTGCTGTACCGCTCGTTCCAGACCGGGGTTACGCTTTATTCGGACTCCGACGCGCAGTTCACCCGCCAGCGCCTCCGCGAACAGGACCAGGAGACGACCGCACTCGGGTTCGAGAGCGAGGATGGGGCCTCCGACGTAATGTCGACCCCCGGCATCGAGGACGGGGTCGGTGCCGACGAAGGACCGCCCGACAGTGCAGACGACGCGGACGGGGTAACCACCGGTACCAACGGGTCGGATGGCGACGGTGCTGTGCCGGACAGCGAAGACGGCGATATTCCGGTCCAGACGGGCTCTTCGGGCGGGTCTGGCGGTGACGACGACACCGAGGGGCCACGAGCAGACGGCGAAGAGCCACGCGACCAGGACCACGAGTGACCCCGCTCGCGGGTCGTCCGCCCGACCGCGTCGTGACCGCGAGCACGGCGACACACCGAATCCAAACTGTTTATACTGACAGGTGGTAACCGAGGTACATGGCGAAACAGCAGACCGAGGTTCGGGAACTCGACGAGGGGAGTTACGTGAACATCGACGACATCCCCTGTCAGATCAACTCCTACAGCACGGCCAAACCCGGCAAACACGGCAGCGCGAAGGCACGCATCGAGGCCGAGGGGGTCTTCGACGGGCAGAAGCGGTCGCTGTCCCAGCCGGTCGACCAGAAGATCTGGGTTCCTATCATCGAGCGCAAGCAGGGGCAGGTCATCGACGTGCGCGGTGACGAGATTCAGGTAATGGACCTCGAAACGTACGACAACTTCGTGATGCGGGCCGGCGACGAGGACCTCGAAACCGACGACCAGATAGAGTTCCTCGAACACGAGGGCAAGCGCAAGATCGTCTGATGGCGGTGTTCCCCGGTGCACGAGCGACCCGCGAGACGGCGGCGTACGCGGTAATCGGTGCGCCGCTCGACATCTCGACCACGTTCCGACCGGGGACGCGGTTCGGACCGGCCCGCGTTCGCGAGGCCGCCGAACCGTTCGAGGACTACGACCAGCACACAGGCCTGGCGTTTACCGACCTCGGGGTGCACGACCACGGCGACATCCACCCGGGCGACGACGCCGCGGAGTATCTCGATTTTCTGCGGAGCGCACTCGCCGAGTACCGCCGCGACGGGGTCGTGCCGCTCCTGGTCGGCGGGGAACACACCGTCACCCTCGGGGCGGTCCGGGCGCTGGACCCCGACGTGTACGTCTGTCTCGACGCCCACCTCGACCTGCGCGAGTCCTACGCCGGCAACCCGCTGAGTCACGCGACTGTCTCCAGTCACGTTGCCGACCGCGTCGACCGTCTCGTCGTACTCGGGGCCCGGTCGGGGAGCAGACCGGAGTGGGAGCGCGTGGCCGACAGCACCGACCTGACGGCGGTGCCACCGGGCGAGGTTGCGGACTGGAACCCGGCGTTCGACGGGGACGTGTACCTGAGTGTCGACATCGACGCCGCGGACCCCGGGTTCGCACCCGGCACGGGCACACCCGAACCGTTCGGTCTCGACCCGGCGACGATGCACGACGTGCTGCGCCGGGTCGCTCCGGACTGCACCGG